>CALFCI010000078.1 GCA_937951135.1 uncultured Aquimarina sp.
CAAGCGTTCTGCCGCCAATTTTGCATACGGATATACTTTTCTTGTTTTACGTCTTAAAATAAGATACTTCCTTCTCGCTAATTTATCTTTAAACTTTAACTTTCCTAATAATACGACTTCCTCAAGATCCATATCATCTACATATAATGTATCTCCATTGATCACATGATATTCTAATGTTGTTTGAATTGAATCTGATGTCGCACCACTATGCCCTACCGTTTTTGTTTGCGCAAAAAGTAATACAGGCATTACTATAATTATATATGTTATAAATCTTATCATTTTAATCACTATATCCAAAACTGTTCTAAAATCATTCCAAAATTAACAATTAACCTTCTCTTAACTGTAAAATCTATGTGAATATTATTATTTTCGTTTAAAATAAACATTTATAAGATGGCTAAAAAAAGTATACTCAATAAAAAATCACTTAATTTTCTAGAAAAATATTTAAATAATGCTGCTCCAACAGGTTATGAATGGGAAGGGCAAAAAATATGGATGGACTATCTAGAACCTTATGTTGATGAGTTCATTACCGATACTTATGGCACTGCGGTTGGAGTTATTAATCCTAAAGCTAAATATAAGGTTGTTATTGAAGGTCATGCCGATGAAATTTCGTGGTATGTAAATTACATTACAGATGACGGTTTAATTTATGTGATTAGAAATGGTGGTAGTGATCATCAAATCGCCACTTCGAAACGTGTAAACATTCACACTAAAAAAGGAATTGTAAAAGGTGTTTTTGGATGGCCTGCTATTCATACTAGAAAAGGAGCCAAAGAACAAGCACCTACTTTAGAGAATATTTGTATTGATGTGGGATGCACTACCAAGGATGAAGTACTAAAATTAGGTGTACATGTAGGATGTGTTATTACCTACCCTGATGAATTCTTTGTGTTAAACAAAAATAAATTTGTATGCCGTGCTTTAGATAATCGCATGGGAGGTTTTATGATTGCTGAAGTAGCACGCCTTTTAAAAGAAAATAAAAAGAAACTGCCATTTGGTTTATACATCACAAATTCTGTACAAGAAGAAATTGGATTGAGAGGTGCCGAAATGATCACACACACCATAAAGCCTAATGTAGCTATCGTCACTGATGTTTGTCATGATACGACTACACCGATGATCGAAAAGAAAACGCAAGGAGAAACTAAAATTGGAGCTGGTCCAGTGATTTCTTATGCTCCAGCGATTCAAAACCGATTGAGAGAACTTTTAATTGATACCGCGGAAGATAAAAAGATTCCTTTTCAACGTATGGCTTCTAGTAGAGCAACGGGAACTGATACTGATGCTTTTGCCTATAGTAATGGTGGTGTTGCTTCTGCATTAATCTCTCTACCCCTACGTTATATGCATACTACTGTAGAAATGGTACACAGAGAAGATGTGGAACATGTGATAGAATTGATTTATGAAAGTCTACTAAATATAAAATCTGGCGAGACATTTAGTTATTTTGAGAAGTAAATATTAATTGTTATTCTTAACCTGAGTTCGACGTAAAATTTAAGCATCTCAAAAACCGTCAATTTGAGTGTTTTTTCGTAATGAAATGAGAAAAAATGTATCGAAAATAGGGTTTTATAAGAAAATGTACTTGTCTTCGATACAATTTTCTATCGAAAATTACTCTGACTGACGTAAATTAACTTACATCGAACTCAGGTTCTTACAAATAATTGAGTATTCTAAAACCTGTTTTTTTTAAACAGGTTTTATTTTGAAATATTTCCATCTTTTTCATTCTACATTATGGCAGACGAATATATTGATATTATTGATCAGCAAGGCAACCCTACTGGAGCGGTACGATTAAAATCGGAAGCTCATCAATTGGGATTATGTCATGCTAGTATCCATGTCTGGTTTTATACGCTAGAAGGCGAAGTTCTGCTGCAAAAACGTGCTGCCCATAAAGATACCTTCCCTAACCTTTGGGATATTTCGGTTGCGGGTCATATTGGTGCTGGAGAAACTCCTAACCATGCTGCCGTTAGAGAAGTACACGAAGAAATTGGAATAGACATCGCTTCTGAGGATTTAATTCATATCAAAAATCAATGGGCTACAAAGCGACCTCAGCCTAATATCTTGGATTGTGAACTCCATTATATTTATATCGCTGAATTTAAAACGGAGCTAGAACACCTTTCACTACAGGAAGAAGAAGTTGCCGACATTAAATGCATCCCTCTTTCTACCTTCATCGAAGAATTAAATAGTCCTACTACATCTAATGGCTATGTACCGCATGGAGCAGCATACTATAAAATGATATTTGAAGCTATCAAAAATCAAATCTCTTGATGCCACTATCAACACTAACAATCATAACCCTACTTCACTACAACTTCATTATAGTATTTTTGAATCAGATAAATAACTAGAAAAAATAAACTGAATGTTAAATGCTTGGAATACAAAATAAAATAACTAGAATGTTTTACTACAAATATGTGTTTGCAATTGTTTTGACATGTACGTATTGTACTTCTCAACATAATACTCCATTGATTCCTATTCGTGAGCTACCCAATACATTAAAGGAGATATCGGGTATTTGCGTGCTTTCTGATCACTTTTTATATGCTATTAACGATTCAGGAAATTCAAATACTCTATTTCGTTTAACTCCAGAAGGGGATATCATAAAACGTTTTACAATTCCAAATACCCAAAATAAAGACTGGGAAGACCTTACTTCTGACTCTCAAGGCAATATTTATATTGGTGATTTTGGAAATAATGATAATGATCGAAAAGATTTAGTAATTTATAAAGTATCTGGAATAGCAACTAATACTCCAAAAGCAACACCTATCTCTTTCTTTTTTGAAGATCAGAAAAAATTCCCTCCTAAGCGCAAACACAGAAATTTTGACGTAGAAGCTTTTATTTATGATAAAGATTATTTCTATCTGTTTACTAAAGATAGGAGTAAACCTTATACTGGAGTGACCAAAGTATATGCTGTACCTGCTTTATCAGGAACACATCCCGCTCGACATATTAGTTCCCTTTCTATCTGTAATGATAAAAACTCTTGTAGTATTACCAGTGCTGTATTATCACCTAAAGGAAATCAAATTATACTACTAACACATAACCAAATCATCCTGCTTAAAAACTTCAATCCTAATCTTATGGATGATATCACACTACATTCTATTCCCTTACACCACTTTTCTCAAAAAGAAGGAATATGTTTTAAAAATGAAAATACGTTATATATTACTGAAGAAGGAAATGGAAAGCAGCATAGCTTTTTGTATGAATTTGAATTCACACCTTAACTCTTATCCCATTCTTCTTTTAAGATTCCATACTCAAAACTATCTGACCATCCTATAGCTAAAGGATAAACCTTCTTTTTTTGTCCTTCTCTTTTCATTCCTACACGTTCTAATACTCGATAGGATCCAATATTTTCTATTGCACAACTCGCTTCTATTCGATGTAAATCTAAATCGTCAAATCCAAAGGCTAAAATCTTTTGTAATGCCTCTGTAGCATATCCTTTTCTCCAAAACAATGGAAACACTTTATACCAAACTACTGCTAACTTATATTTAGGCGTTCCTAGTCTGATTGCTATTAATCCTATACAATGATGTTCTTGGTTACATTCAATTACATAGACGTACTCTTTTCGATAGTGCATCCCTTCTATCCACTCTTCAACTAGTACTTGGGTCACCATACTATTGGTTGGCATCTCATCTGTATCAAATGCATTCACCTCAGGAATCGTATATAGTTCATGTACTTTCTCTACATCTGATATGGATATCGAACGCAAGTGTAGTCGTGTGCTTTTTAAAACCATTCTTTCCATATCTTATAAAACTATTATTGTTTTTTTCAGCACTATTGATCTCAAAAAACTCATTTAAACATTGTAAGTTAAAACTTACTAGTACTTAACAATAATACGACGTAAATACTAATTTTATCGTTAAAATAGCTATTTTTAGATATTTTTACCGTATCTTCACAAGACCTTACTTGTTATTGTTTTCAAACTTAGTAACCCCAAAACAACTATATATGAAAACTAACTACATTACTTATCTATTTCTTCTGCTGTGCTGTACGTTTACATTATCTGGTCAAGATCAGAATACAAATGTACTCTCTAAACACATTAGCCAAAACACCACTTTACTAAAAAGCCAGACCTATTCCTATACCGATGATATTTACATTTCTAACAATGCTACACTTACTATAGAGGAAGGTGTTATTTTTAAATGTAATGAAGGCAAACACCTTACTTTTATTATTGAAGGTGGATCCAAAGTGATTGCCTCTGGGACTGAAGCATTACCTATACTTATCAATTCGGATTCAACTATAGTTAAAAAACCAATTATCATGGTTAAATCTCCTTCAGGTAGTAAAAATAATATCGCATCCTTTTCTTATAAACGAATCGATAACCCTACAATTATTATGAATCAAAATCCTTCTAAGAAAAGTGCTGTTTCCAATCGTGATGATGAATATTAATTCGAAGCCTATACCCCTATTTAAATGATACTATCGTACGAAAGCTAATGCCTTTCTTGCGACAGTGTCATTACATATTTACTCCAAATCCAAATGTAAAACGAGGGCCTTCATCTCCTACAAAAATCCCTAATTGTCCCATAATAGCATCTACCGCATTAATCCATAGTCCACCGCCTACATCACTATGCCAGATGTCAGAATCTTCATTATCATACCAAACTCTACCCACATCTCCTCCACCGAATATACCAAACTGTAATGGAAGTAGTCCTGTTTTAATCCGATTAAAACTATACCGTAAATCTGCGCTTAATGCTACAGCTCGATCGCCTATAAATCGTTCTGTACGATACCCTCGTAATCCTTCTACTCCTCCGAGAGTTGTTCCTTGATAAAACTCAAATCCATCTCCCAAAATGAATTTAGCTATCGCTGTCGTTTTTAATACTAGCTTTCTATTATGAGTCAGCGCATTATGAAATCCTAATTTTGTATTTAGATATCCAAATGTTCTTTGACGATCATCAATATTACTTTTTACTCCGGCATCTATGGTGAATAGCATACCCTGAGTTGGATTTACACTATTATCACTACTTTCAAAATGATATCTTCCATCAATTCCTATGAAAAACTTTCGTTTAAAAAAATCAATCTCCTCTCCTATTCCTGTGACAAATCGGTTTGCTGTATCCTCTACACGATGGGTTTCAAAAGTTGTACTTAACTGTATCTCATCTCCATTAAACCTTTTCTTGGAAAGTCCTACACGTGCAACTCTTGTACTAATCTTTACTCGATTATAGTCCATTCCTAAAACATCATCAAAATTTAATGTGTTATTTCCAAAACCAAAAAAGTTTTGTGCAAAATTTTCACTGGTAACTATTCCTCCTACCTTTAGATTCCAATTGCGTATTGCATTTATAAACTCTCCCGTATACGAAATGTCATATCCCTGAGTCGCTACATAATAAGCGCCTCTAACCTTATGCTTACTTTGATAAGGGTTTTGATGAAACCCTCGTGTAGTAAAGACATTTGTTACGTTAAAATTAATTCCATCATCTGGATTAAACCCTACTAATGGCGTAATCGTATTCGTTTTATCAATATACTTGGTGTAATCATATAAATTCTGATCGTATTGATCACTACAGGTTACGCTAGACTTTCCTGTTTTCTCGAATGTATTCACCTTAGTCTTATGATCATATATATGTATTTTCTTTCCGTTTTCTATATGATACTGATCATTGTTTTGTCCACCTATCACTCTAATCTTTATCGCTTGTCTTCCAGAACCACTTTCTTCAAATCGATCATCATCATCTAAACCATAGATCCATATTTCCTTTGTTTCATCTCCCTTTATTATTCTATCATAATAGGGTATTTGAACCTTGCCTTTCTTAATTCTAGAAATTTTTACCTGAGTTACATTCTCTTTTCGAATGATTTCAAAAAAATCTTTCTTATCTGTACCCCGTATTGTAATATGCTTTGCTAAATAATTATAATACCGTTCTGCAATAGCAACTACAGCATCTCTCCTTGCTTTCAGGTATTTTTTTATTTTTGCACTAGATTCATTCTGAATTTCAAGCGGTAATTGTGCAAATGCCGCATCAATATTTTCATCCGTCAGTGTTGATTTAATATGTTCCGCTTCCGCGATCCATACTTCTTTAGTAGATTGCTGTAGTAATGCTTTATCAATTTTAATTCCGGATTCATTAAGCCAGCGTACATTCTTAACGTTATCATCATACACTTGAAACTTTCGTGTTAATGGAATAATCAATCGTATGCTATTAAGTAATCCTCCATCATAATTAGAAAACACTTGATCTCTATCTCGTGGAATAGGACGATATATTTTTTGCTTTTCCATATCAAATCGAGCCCATCTCCATTGGTCAGGGTGTCGATCCCAATCTCCTAATAGCATATCAAAAAGACGGGCACGTATTAAAGATGCTTCATCCATTTGATACCGTTCACTCTTCCTTAAGTTTTGAAGCATATCGGCAGTACTTTCTATATCATTAGGTTCACCAAATGATTTTTCTTTACGAAACTCTTTTCCCGGACGCTCTTCCAGAATATACAATTCGTTTCCAAAATGGTCATTATACTGTCCTAAAGCTTCATGCTTAGGAATGTAATATAATTTTGGATTGGCATGATACACTCCAATAGCATCTGCCAGAGGGCCTACTGCAAAAGTAGCATAAGGATGACTCGCTGTATAAAAATCTAATAACAATTGTTCCGTATAAGTATCATCAAAACCATCATCTAAAAATGTATTTCGAAATGCTCCTTTTTGTAAAAACTGTGTGGCACTTTTTTGTACTGCACGCAAACTATAGCGTTTCCCCATAGTATCAATAAGACGTAATGATCGTGTTTGCTGTCCTCCTCCTTTTCTATCAATCGTTACTCCTCCTAATAAGGTGTCTAATGTTACAACTTTGGCACGTATTGGTACTCCGTATAGCTCTCGATAATGATCTCCCCATAATGCCGTATAGAGTCCTGATTTTTCAGTTGCTTTTTTAGCATAAGCAGCACATAGAATTTCTGTATCAAACGCATCTGGCATTGGTAGTAGTACTGTCTCTTTTTTAGTGTTATGCACTGTTGTTTGATACACCTGTACTATTTCATCTTCTTTTACTCCAAAAAATCGAACACCCGAAGAGCCATCGGTATACACATCGAGTACACTAAATCCTTGATCTGGATATGCAAACAAACCATATTTTCCTAGCCCTGCTGGGCTTATATTTGAACCTGAGCCTGAAATAATTTGCCGAATTCCATTAGCTTCTAGATATTGTAATGAATGTTCATGTCCAGAAACGAATACTACTTTCTCTACAGCTTTAGCCATAGTAGTGATTCGTTTTTTAAAACGCATAAATTGTTGGTTTGATATATCTTGTGGTGATACTCCTCCTTGCCCTCGTACCTGAGCTACTAATGATCCTAAAATAGGCAATGGGATTTTATTTTTTGAAGGAAATAAATGTTGACGCAAACTAAATTTACCTCCATGAGGCCCATTTGTATATAATGGATGATGCATTGCAATCACTATCGTTTTCGCTCCATGCTTTTTGAGTTCTCCTTCAATTTCTTGAAAAAACTGTAATCGCGTTTTGATTTCACACTCATCGTTTATCGTTGGAGTTTTATCCCAGTCTGCCAAATACCATTGCGTATCTAACACTAATAATTGAATTTTATCTGTTACCGTGATACTTTCTATAGGACAACCTTTCGTTGGTGAAAATGAATGTTTAGTAGGTACTTGTTTTTGAATATACTTTGCTTCTCTCTCTACTCCTTTTACACCGTCAATATACCAATCGTGATTTCCTGGAATAAATATCGTATTTCCTTTATATCCTTTTACAGCATCTATTTGTACGTCGATTCTGTGTTCTGCTAATTTTCGGTTAGGCGCTCCCTTTTTAGGCATTCCTTTGGGATATATATTATCACCAAGAAATAACAGATGACTATTTTGATGCTGCGCAGTATCTAATACTTTTTTGAGTGCTTTTAGTGCACTTGTACTTTTACCCATAGCTGCGTTTCCTGCATCTCCTATTAAGTAAAAAGAATGTGCTATTGTAGTATTTTTGATTTCGCTAGTACTTGTCTCTTTTCTATATTTTGGAGTATAAGTGGCGCATGAAGTGTATAGCAGCATACTAATGATTGTCGCAATGCTATATTTTTTGTATTTAGATGGAAATAGGAACACTTTTTTAACTATTTTGGTTACCGAAATTGACATAGTATGATGACTTTACTTGAACACGCTGAATTATTTGTTGCCGATCTGTTTGAACAGAAACTGCCAGAGACCTGTATTTATCATAATTATGAACATACTAAAAGGGTTGTCAAAAGTACAAAAGAAATTGCGGATGCTCTTCAAATGACTCTTCAAGATAAAGAGCTTTTGGAATTAACTGCATTATTGCATGATACGGGTTATATTAAAGATTGTCGGGAGCATGAAAAACATAGTGTTGCTATCGCTACAGATTTCCTAACTACTCATGAGGTCTCTCCACAAAAAATAGATCAGATTGGGAAATTGATTTTGGCGACCAAAATGGAACACCAACCCATAACGCTACTCGAAGAGATCATTAGGGATGCAGATGCTTCTCATTTTGCTAAAGATTACTATATCGAAACGAGTGAGCTATTACGCCAAGAATTTAAATTACATAAAACACATCGCTTTAGTAGTGCAGAATGGCTGGCAATTAATATTGATTTATTCCGAAATACGCATCGTTTTTATACGGACTATGCTATAGAACATTGGGGACCACTAAAAGAATTAAATCTAAAAAAACTAGTCGCTGCTCAAAAAAAGCAAAAAGCGAAGCGTAAAAAGGAACAAGAAAAAATCAAAGCATTATTTAAAGCTGAAAACCCAGAGAAAAGTATTCAAACTGTATTTCGGGTAACTCTTAGAAATCATTTAAAACTGAGTGATATTGCCGATACTAAAGCCAATATTTTATTATCTGTTAATGCGATTATTATTTCTCTTGCCCTTTCTAATCTTATCCCTAAATTAGACAATCCTTCGAATCAATATTTAATTTACCCTACCTTAATATTCGTCATATTTAGTATTGCTTCTATGATGCTTTCTGTATTAGCAACACGTCCTAATGTTACCAGTGGTTCTTTTACAAAAAAAGAAGTTGAAGAGAAAAAAGTAAATCTTTTGTTTTTTGGTAATTTTCACAAAATGCGTCTAGATCAATATACAGAAGCTATGCATGACGTTATGGAAGACAAGGACTATATTTATGATATGATGATCAAAGATTTGTATTTTTTAGGTAAAGTATTACATCGTAAGTATAAATTATTACGAATTACCTATACTGTTTTTATGACCGGAATTATTGTTTCTGCTATTGCTTTTATTATAGCTTTTCATTCCTTGACAATAGTACCGCTACATTAATTAAAACAAATAGATATACTATCTTGGTTTTGAACTTATATCAGATAATGTCTCGACAAGCCTATCTCCTTAAGCTTCGGTCACATCTTGGTTCTACTATTTTCAACCTTAAATTGGCGTAAAATACTAGGAGTCTGAGTTCGACTTAAGAGAATCACATCAATTCGAATTCGACGAAGGAGAATTGTATCTAGAATAATGATTTTCGTTATAAAAAAGCTGATCTCGATACATTTTCCCTTCGTTACACTGCGAAAAAACACTCGATTTGACGGTTTTCGACTATTTTGACTTAGGTCGAACTCAGGTTAGGAATCCAATTCTTTCATCAAATCAGCATAGGTGTAATATTGATTTTCTTCTTTCTCATTTTGATATAAAATATTAACTCGCAATGCTTTTAATCCAGTTACTCCTTGAAGATCTTCTAGGGGTACAACTTCGATAGCATCTTCTAAATAATGTTTCGCTTGTAAAAATTTAATATATCGAACGTACTCTTTTTCATCAGAACTTTGAGAGTATACAATCACTAACTTCCCTTTCTCTGTTACTCTTTGAGAGGTTCCTTTAATGTTTGCTTTATCTACTCTTTTTTTCACCACCTCATATCTAGCATTATAAGTTCCATCTACATCAAAACGTTTTTCATCCATCCTAAATCGAATAGATAATGCCGTATTAAATACTAAAACCATGGAGGCTACATCTAATGTTATAGGCAACTCATTTTTTAATTGGTAATAGGCATTTTCCATTTCGCACATTACTTGCAACTGCCATAACCTTAGGTTGTATAAATATACTTTATTAAAGCCCTTTTTCTTTGTTATCGATTCTCCTATATATAGATTATGTTCTACGCCATCGGATTTAAAACGTTCAAAGTAATGTGGGTACATTTTTTGAGCATCCTTTTGTTTTTTATCGAGTAATGTTGCCATTTTTTTATTGATTAACATCACCGATTCATCGTAGTCTTTTCTGTGCTTATAAACCGTTTTTCCTCCTTCATCTAATGCATCTTGATAGGCTGCTATTAATTGACCTAGTTTCACATCTTTTTCTTGTAAATGTCCAAACAATGGTATAATATCATCCGATATGAATGCGAGTACTTTTTGTTCACTATCGACTTCTAATTGTTCCTTTATTATTTCTAGATAGGTACTCACTCTAAATTTAAGTTGCTCATATATCGGTAAACTCTCTATTTCTAATACTCCATCAATAACGGTATCTACAGCTTGTAATTGCAAAATCAAATCTTGCTGTACGGCATTGTTTCGAGATTGTGATGATCCAATAATATCAATTTGTCCATATAAAGGGTATACATCCTCAAAAACAACTTCTTTAAACGACATCGGGTTTTCTTCCATCCTTGCTTGGATAAAATGTTTTGCTTCTTTTCGAAATTTCCAATATACACTGGAATGAATAGAGGTACACTCTTGCTGTATTACTAATTCTAATTCATCTTCTGCATTCGCTTTAGAACGCAACACAGAATCGACCAAATACGGCATAATATCTTGTAGCTTATTCGCATTGATACTATTCAGGTCATGAATATTAGGAGATACTACCTCTAAAATACCTAATAATTGCCCATCACTTTCTATAGGAGCAAATATCGCACTCTTAATATCCTGCGCCATTAAGTTAGCATACATTTTATTCCCTGAAGCCATATCATGATACTTTGGAACATTTGATATGGCAAGATATTGGGATTCTTCAAAAAGGGATTTATAACTACCTTCACATGTTGCCGACTTACAACACTCTGCATAGTTATTGTATAATATATAGCTTTTAATAGATTTAAATGGCACCTTTTCTAAGGTTCTATTTTCTTCATTATAGTTTGAAAAACCTACTGCTATCTCTGGTAAATTGAAAATAGCTTTAAAAATATCTTGAAAGCTTTCTATAAAACCTTCTTCTTCATTTTTATTATACTTTAATAAACTGGTTTTAAAATCTGAAAGTGAGACATCTGTTGTAGCATCATACATATTTGCAATTACAATACCTTTAAAAATCCAACTTTGTGGCGGAAACTTTTCTTTCCAGAGGTCTATATTATTAAAATTATCAAGTAATTCTGCGACATCTTCATCTGTAATTTCTTTAGTATTTGGGGTTTTTGAAATTTCAATAAAATCTGCATTGTACGACATTCTATAATGTCTCATAATCCCTAAAGCATCAGGAATGTCAAAAAA
>CALFCI010000079.1 GCA_937951135.1 uncultured Aquimarina sp.
TTTTTGGTAATCGAAGGCCGCAACGCTTTCATTTTTCCACAAAAATAAAGTAGTAATTCTACCTCCGTTTCCTTTTGTTGTGAATACCGAATATGCGTTTTGATGCTCCGTAAAATTTTACGGACACTTTTTTTCATAAAATAATACGTACTCGTATTGATATTTTCAAAATGCTCATCCATTTCCTGTTGTACATTTTCAATGTACCCTTCCTCGTTTGTCGATTCAAACAACAAATACGTAAGTAATTCTTTATTTTCCTTCTTAAATCGAGATAACCGTAAACAGAGTGCCATCAATTCTTGAGATGAGCATTCTGCAAGTTCTGTTTTTAATTCTTTTATCGTAGCGGTTTTCAATAGTCATTCATTTAAACATTGCAATGTAAACAAAGTAAGTCAGTATATCCGAGCATATCTACAAATACCTTTTTAGACTTCGGCATTCGAAATTTAAAAAACTTAGGCGTACTTCGCAATCCCTCTATTTTCGATAAAGTGCACTTAAGCATGTTAAAAAACAACGTTTGCTAACATGTTAAAAAATCTTACAAATTTAATATTTTTTAACATTTTATCTAGTTTTTGTGCGTTTCGTCGAAAAATAATCTACATTTACCACATCTAATTTTTTAAAAACCAAAAAATGATTAAGAATTACTTGAAAATTGCATTGATCTTATCCTTAGGATTAATTTTAATAAACTGTGAAGGCGAAGATGGCGCTGCAGGATTGGCTGGAACTAGTGGCACTGATGGAATTAATGGTACTGACGGAACTAGTGGTACTGACGGAACTGATGGAGCCAATGGTAATGATGGAACTAATGGTGACGGTTTTGATGAATTGACGAAATACGGTGCTGTTGCCGCTACCTTAACCGGAACAAGACCTGATGATGAAGCTTTTACACAAACTTCTAACTTTAAATTCACCTCTTCTTCAGGGCAATTTTTTAAGAATAATGGTGAAATACAAGTTAATGGAGATGACATTTACTTCACTATAATTCGAAGCATCGACCCTACTACTTCTTTTGGACCACCAATTAATCAATCCACTATCTATCTTACTGTTAATGATGCAGGATTAGCTACACAATCTTTTGAGGTTACCATGTATATTAATAATCTTACAATAGTAAGTGAAGACCTAAAACAGTTCACTCTTTCAAGTGAATTTGAAGATGATGGTAGCGGAATTACAAACTATAGTTTTGACAACACTACAAACACACTTTCGTTCTCTTACTCTTTTGAAGATAATGGTTTTGAAAATAGCACAGGAGAACTATTAAACATATCTGGAGAAGTTAATGTTATTCTTTTAGAGAGTATCGATCAATTTATTACTTCAGACAGATAGAGACTACCTCTAATTTAAGTCAGCTTAAATTTTAAAATATAAAAAGCTCTTGTTTAAGAACACAAACAAGAGCTTTTTTGTATTATAGACAAACATATCTAAACTATAAATAACTAAACATTACGATAGGATAAAGCTAGTCAAGGTTTAATACGATTTGCGAATAATAATCACATTGAAAATTACATTATGCACCTCAATTCCATAAACTATTTTAGAGGCATTGCAATACTATTTATTGTTTTTGGACATTGTTTAGGCGTAGCTGATTTTAAATATATTTCAATTCCGGGAAAGGCAATTTTTAATTTGACAACAGGAGGAACAACATTTTTTGTATTCATTTCTGGCTTCTTGTTTCATCATGTTTTTTACAAAAAATTTAAATTCCAGAGATTTCTAATCAAAAAATCGAAATACGTTTTATTCCCGTACCTCATATTGTCGACTATCCCAATAGTATGTTTACTGCTCAGTATTGCTATCAGCGGTATTTTATCCTTAACATCTTTTCCACTTTATTATGAAGCTCTGTCATCCTTTCCGATAGCTAAACATTACCTGACTGGGGTTGGCAAAAGTTTTTTTGGCTATTGGTATATCCCTTTCATTATGATCATCTTTACAATGTCTCCTATTTTTATTCAGTTCATAAAGCTTAAATTAAAAACCCAGATATTGATCGCCAGTTTTCTTTTTATAGGTTCAATTTTCATGCATAGAGGAACGTACCAGAGTATGTTTTCGATTTTTCAAGAAGTTGTTTTTTATATCCCCATATACTTATTTGGAATACTATGCTCAGAAAAAAAAGAATACCTTTATTCCAAATTAACAGGGAAGGAATTTTATCTTTTTACTCTTATTATCTCTCTTGCAGTACTCCAAACATATACAGGGAAATTCGGAAACTACATAAAAAATCCATTTACTTTTGCCGGTATTGATATCATGAGTATTCAAAAAATTATCTTTTGTCTCTTTTTTATGATTTTGTTACATCGTTTTGAACACTATAAACTTAGCGTATTAGACACCATTGCTAAAAACAGTTTTGGCATCTTTTTCATCCATGGGATTGTAATCATGGGCATTAAAATAATCAAAGAGGAATTTGATTTTTCATTTACCTCAAATTCAGTTATAACCTATGGCTTGATTGCAACTCTTGTGTTTTCCCTTTCCTTAATTACAACGCTATTGGTAAAAAAAGTATTCCCAAAATACAGTAAATATCTAATTGGGAGTTAACCTATATCGATCATTTTCAAAGGGGTCGTAAGGGATCAAACAGCTAATTAAAAGCCATAAAAAAAACCGGATCAACAATTGTTGATCCGGGTTTCGTACTGAAGACGGGACTTGAACCCGTACGAGCCTTACAGCTCATTGGATTTTAAGTCCAACGTGTCTACCAATTCCACCACTTCAGCTTGGTAGCTAACTCAGAGCGAAAGACGGGATTTGAACCCGCGACCCCCACCTTGGCAAGGTGATGCTCTACCCCTGAGCTACTTTCGCAGTACTCTGCACATCGCTGTACATCTGTAATGCGGATGCAAATTTAACACTATTCTTGTAATACCAAAGACTTTTTTTGAAAAAATAAAATAAAAAAGCTAAGTCATTGATCCTCTGTAACTGCTATACTTACCTCCTTTTTAAACAAAATACAAAGATTAGGCTGTCGCTGGGAAAGCTTTTACTTTTTCAAAAATCAATTGAAGTATTCGTTTGACCTTAGCATATCTCATGGCTATTTCGAAAGCAGCAAGAAGAGTTCATTATAAAAAACCTTCGATATCCAATTTTGTTCTCGAATGATACACTATAGCATTTACCTATCTTATATTCTTTTAAGCTATTCGCTCTGCAACTTTATAATGACTAAAAACACTAATGATATACCTTCTTAAAAAAAGGTTAAAAACTTAAATTTAAGTGTAGGGAATCTATTAATATAGTACATTTACGCTTTTAAAAAAATATTGAATCAATCCCCTATAAGCTATCGCTTCTTTTAGAAAAAGTAAGCGCAACACTTATTTTTTTGTGTTGGATGCTTTTTCATAGGGCACTATAACAACATACTATTGACCACACAGATCAAATGAAAACACAAAACATCTACATAACACTTGTCTTATTATTAGCGCAAGGAATTGCCATTGGACAAACGGAAACAAATACCAAACCTAAACGAGTACTCGGTTTCAATGCACAAGCGAAAATCGAAGCACAACCCAAAATCGATGCACAAGCAAAATTCGAAGCACAGGTAAAAAAAGAAGTTAACGACATTAAAAACGCTACGCAAGAGTTATATTCGAATACCGCTAAACATTTACGCCATATCGTAAGCAAAGAAGATAAAATCACTTTACAGCTATTAGGAGTGTATACATTACAAGAAAAATTGTTTCTAAAATTTGAAATCTTTAATGATGGAAATGTTCCTTATTATATAGATGGATGGAACTACAAAACACAACAAAAAATAGACGGCACTAGTGTCTTAAAACCAGGACCAGAACCGCTATATACTCACAACAGAAGGGAAAATAAAATACTAGCTAACACTTCCGTTACTAAGGTTATTGTGTTTGATAAATTCACATTGAATAAAAATGAATCTTTTACGGTACAGTTACTTGAGAAAATGATTTCTAGAACACCTTTGATAAAAATTGCAAGCAAGTATATCAATACTCCTTCCCAAATAGTTATACCAATTCAATAGCACACATTTAACCTTATCAATAATGATAGTACAGTATAAAAAAATTACTAAAAAAAGCTTTCTACTCCTATTTTTAATTCTCGGCAGTGCACTTTATGCACAAGAAATATCAAATAGCGTAACCTTTGCAACAGGATATGAACCCGATGGGTTTTTGATACGAGGTGGATATAGCAGAGGCTATGATCAACATATTCTTAGTGCTACAGCGCAAGTGAACTTTGAAAGTTTTAGTGTAGGAGCATTTGATGAAAAAGTAAATGCGCAACAATATGCCATCAATTTAGAATACCACTATGAGTTTTTAGAACTCAATGGACGTGATTTTGTGTTCTCTGGTGGTGGTGGTGGTATTGTAGGATATGAGAATATACCCGATACTTTCTTAACCGATGGAGGAATCATTCAGTCTCAAAGTGATACTATGTATGGTGGTTTCTTAAGCGTCAACGTTGAAAAATTTTTAACCGCCATACAACGTAGTAATGCATTAATGCTTGTCCTTAATGTCCGTTATAATTATTTTATTCAATCCCAATTGGGTGCACAGCAATTTAATGCTGCCATAGGTGCTCGATATTCATTTTAAACAAACCAAAAAAAGCTATATATACTCATCATGAAAACATCATATATACAACACTTAAAAAAAGGAAGCTTTGCATTTATAGCTTTGACGCTATTAATAATACTAGGCTGTGAAGACCGAGAACCTGAAATAGATTATAATCATGGATTTACTATAGACGCTTCTACCGAAAAAGATTCGCTGTCACTACAAGAAAAAGCGCTACTAACCCTTATCATAACGCCTAATAGAGTAGTCACCAACACCAAATATACCATAGAATATACGGTAACCAAAGGTGAAGGTGTGATACAAACTATGAGTGATACGATAATCCCTGTAGCAGTACCCTATGCGCTGGAAATCGATGGAAACAACACACAACAATTTCAATTTGAACCTCAAAGTGAAGGCGACATAACGCTTGCACTTCGTATTGCAGACAACTATGGTGGCGCCCAAGAGTTTGAGCTCAACTATTTCGTAAATGATGCTCCTTTTGCGTTAAGCATTACACCAAAAAATACAACTATTTTTGAAGCAACTACTAGCGATATTATCCTTAACCTAACACAACAAGATGCGGTTGAAAGAACATACGAAATGAAGATTAACAACCCGCTTCCCGATGCAATCACTAGTCTTACAGATGCCGATGAAACTAAGCTTGTTGTTGGAGAATGGTATCCTATAGCACTTGGAGAACGTATTCTAAAACTCACTACAGCAAGTGCTGGATCGTACCCCCTTAGCATTACAATCAAAGACAATCTGGGAGAAGAACGTACCCAAAGTGAAACCATTACTATAGCAGCAGTTTCTTTTAATGCTTCATTTACCGATGCCACTATCGATATCAATACAGAAGAGACTAAAACCATACAACTGTCTGTAGTACAACAACCCGAAAATCCCAATATCACCTATAGAGCAAAACTCAATACTACAGCATCAATAGCCTCATTTAGTATGAATGGCACTCCTATACAAGCCGAAACATGGTTTGATGTGACTGTTGGACAAAACGAAATCACTCTAAATGCACTAGAAGCTGGAGCGTATACTGCCGATTTTACCGTAATGGCTTCTAATGAAGT
>CALFCI010000080.1 GCA_937951135.1 uncultured Aquimarina sp.
ACTAATTTTTGAAGTACTGTAAACATCGATTAGATGATCATGGCTATAGGTATGATTTCCGATCACATGCCCTTTTGCTATAATTTGTAAGGCAATTTCCGGAAATTGTTCAATTTGTTTTCCAATACAAAAGAATGTTGCTTTAACTTCATATCGGTCTAAGACTTCTAAGATCTGGAGGGTGTTTTCATTAGGACCATCATCAAAAGTAATGGCTATTCCTTTTGTTTTCACTAAAGGATTACTGCGCTTACTTTCCATAAAATACTCCATACTCATATTGAGCACACCATATACGGTAATACCTATCCAGATCGCTCCAACGATTCCAAAAATAGATACTGGCACTATGCCTATATATATCCCTATACTAGATAGTATTCCTAATAGTAGGAAAATAATATTGACAACCTTACGAACTAACATCGCTCTAACAATACAATACTATGGTTTCTAGATCGATATTGATTATACAATAAGATTTTATTGTATTGTTTTGCTTTTACTTCATTTACTTTCAACACCTCAGGGATAGTATTGTGTTTAAAAACCTCACACCCTATCCAAAACGCAAAAGCTGACGCTGTATGATACTCTCCAATTAAGTGTTTGTAGCATAATTGTTCTGTATTCTTAAAAATAGAAGTTTGTAAGTTGTGAAAATAATCATCAAAATCTTGATCCCCATTATTCCCAAAAATAACGGCATCAATATCATCTGGAACAATTCCTTGCGCTGCTATAAAAGTTTCGATAGCTGTCTTACTTTCATCTAGAGTTGCATCGTTAATAGTAGTAACCGCTTTAATTTGAGCTAAGCTTTTATTGGATTGCTCTGCTCCCAATACCATAAATGTAGCACCTTCACTACAGATGGTTCCTGATGTACCTGAAGACAATATCGTGAGCCAATCACATTCTCCTTGTTTAAGCTGTCCATTTAAAATATCCAGCTTTGTTGAGTTTTTAGCTATTTCGTCAATAGCACCAACCAAAATATGTTGTTCTGGTGATTCTGTTAGCAGTAACTGCGCATCGATAACAGACGTTTCAAAAGAGACTGCCCCTTGAACATAGGTTACATTATATCCTTTGCACCCTAACCCCAAAGCAATTTGACCACCTACTGTATTATGCGTAGACTGAATGAAAAGCGTGGGCGTTAAGAACTGCTCATCGTTATGCAATACATTTTCTAAAAATCGTTCAGAATCTTGTCTGCACCCCATTCCTGTACCTGTAATGATAGCGTCTGGCATAACGATATCTGCGGCTTCTAATGCCATTTTAGACGCTACTACACCCATTTTCACAGACTTCGACATTCTACGCATTGCTGCGGGCTTAATAAACGTTTTATAATCGGGATCAAAAGCACGTATAATCACTTCTTTATGTCCAACAATTTCTTCCAAAAAAGTAGTAGAGACTGTTGTAGGTTGCGCTGATATATTTGAAATACCATTGATATAACACCCTTTCATTATCGTGAAAAAATTAAGGTGGAACAATTTCCTCCAAAACCAAAGGAATTTGATAAAACGGTTTGCATCTCCTTTGACACTATTTCAGTTTGTGGTTTCATATCAAATTCGCTCATTTTTGTTTTAAAATTAAGATTCGGAAAAACAGTCTGCTCTTGCAGTCCTAATACCGAATATACCGCTTCTACAGCTCCTGCTGCTGCCAGTGTATGTCCTGTAAACGCTTTTGTCGAACTAAATACTGGCATGTTTTCCGTTCCAAAAATTCGTTTCATTGCAGTACCTTCTGATAAATCGTTATTTGATGTTGCGGTACCATGGGCATTGATATACTCTATTTGTGATGGTGATAAATCGGCTACTTTTAATGCTTTATTCATAGCACGATATGCACCTTCTCCTTCAGAAGATGAAGCCGTTTGGTGGTACGCATCATTTGCATTGGCCCAGCCCACTACACGACCCAAAACTTTTTTATCTTCTTTGGCTACTAAAGCATCACTCTCTAAAACAAGATACGCTGCTGCTTCACCAAGATTTAACCCTTTTCTGTTGTCATCAAAAGGTCTACATACTTCATCCGATAAAATCATTAGTGTATTAAAACCATTAATGGTAAACTTAGATAAGGCATCTGTACCTCCTACGACAACGCGATCTAATTTTCCTGCTATAATCAAACGTGCTCCCAACATAATGGCATTAGCAGCAGAAGAACATGCAGTACTTATGGTGGATACATACCCTTTAATCCCTAAATATTTTGTTACGCACTCTGTTGTGAATCCAGCATGTAGTGCTTCTATATACCGATGATTTTCTGCAGTCTCTTGATACTCCAAATAATATTTTTCGGTAGTATCCATTCCGCCTACGCTGGTCCCAGAAATAAACCCTGTAGTATGTTGATTGATATCAGAGATCCCTGCATCTTGCAAAGCTTCTTTTGCCGCTATAGCACTTACCATAGCTGTTCTAGAAAAATTATTAATTTTCGGCAATCCTAATTCCTCAATTAGTGTTGCATTGGTTTTTTTAATCTCCCCTACCATAATCGAATCATGAAGACGGCTTTTGAGGATCTCTAATCTAGAAATTCCTGGCGTTTCGGATTGTAATGCGTTTAGGTTTTCTTCTACAGTATTTCCTATAGAAGATATAATTCCCATACCTGTGATGGCAATACCTTTATTCATATTATTTGGTGCGATTTTTCTCAATATAAGCTGCCATAACCCCTATAGATTCAAATATTAATTTCCCTTCTTTTGGATCTTTTAATTTGATACCATAATCTTTTTCTAACATTACAATAAGCTCTAGCGCATCTATAGAATCTAAACCTAATCCGTCTCCAAAAAGTGGATCATTATCCCCTATTTCACTTACTTCTACATCTTCTAAACTTAACTGTTCTATAATTTTTTCTTTTAACTCTAATTGTAATTCTGCCATAATTATAGTTTGCTATATATTGTATTCAACTCCGCTGCGTTTGCTTCTCGATTTCCGGTTTTAGAAATCAATGCCAAAAATACATCATATTTATGACTATCCAAATCTACCCAGCCACAAATCACTTGACTTGCTTTTTGAGTCTCCAAAAGGATCGACGCATATTGTAATATGAAATCAGCATCAAATGATTCTGATACAAAAAAAACGCCTTCACTTTTTAATTGATATCGAATACTCAATTCTCCTATTACGATATTAGGAAGGGTATATACAAATAATGCTGGAGATGGATAATACTCCTCTCGATTTGTTATCGATTCTTGATATTTCCGATCAGTGTCTAAACTAGATGCATGGTTAGCCAATACTAAAGCTGTATCTTCAGGAAATTCGATCCCTTGTGACAAAACTTCTGAAGCTAAAAAACTGAGCTTACACAAATCATCCATCTTATAAAATTTAGCATAATTTAATGCTAAATGTTTATAGACTCCTTTAGCAAAATCTTTTACTGTTGCTGCTTCTGTATTGGTGTAATATTCTTCCCCATCTTTATAAACGGTTTGATCCCGAATCGAACAAAACGAAGTGATTTTATAGTGGTCTTCCATTAGGCTAATCCTTTTTCTAATATGAGTGCTACATTACATCCTCCAAAACCTGAAGCTGTTTTTAAAACACGTTGTACTGGTATCTCTTTATTTTCTTTTAGAATCGCTATAGGCGGTGTAACGCCTAATTCTTCAAATCCTAAAGAAGCATATACTTCGTTATTCAAAAGGCACTGTTTTGCAAGTATCGTTTCTAATAATGCTGAAGCTCCCAGTGTATGTCCATAATAGCCTTTAAGACTATTTACGGGTACATTTTGCAATCCTATACGATTAAAAGCAATCGCTTCCATCTCATCATTATAAGGAGTTGCTGTACCATGTGATGATATATAATCAATCTGATCTGGTGTTACTCCTGCTTCTTGCAATGCGTTAGTTATACTTCTATAGAGTCCTTCTCCTGTACGTGAAGGTCCAGAAATATGATTTGCATCGTTTATAGAAGCTTCTCCTGTAATACGAACAGCTGTATTTTCAGACACCAAACTTTCTCTACTACTCAACCATAGTGCTGCGGCTGCTTCTCCTAAGCTAATACCTGTTCTATGTTTGCAAAAGGGTTTACAAGGTGCATCACTTACCGCTTGAAAAGAAAAGAAACCAGACAAGGTGAATTCAGATAACAAATCTCCTCCTACTACAATCATATCTTCATAGCGCCCTGCTTGCATCATGCGTTTCGCTACTGCAATAGCCAATCCTCCAGATATGCATGCATTGGAAATAATAACAGGAAGTGTTGGTAATTTAAAAAAGTCTTGAATAGTATGTGCAATACTCGTTAAATATGATTTTTCAGTAGCTGTTCCTCGCAAGGTATCAATATTTCCTTTCGTAGTCGAAATGATAACCCCACACTTTTGAATATCTAATGCTGCCTGTTCTCTATTAAGTTGTGCTATCGCTAGCAATAGCATTTGCTCTAACTTTGTATACTGATCTCCTTCTATAATTCCTTTTCTTGCAGCATTCAATGCTGTCTTTTCTATTAATGCTCCAAAAAATGGATGCTCATGAATACTGGTATCTACCACCTTTGTAATTCCTGTTTGGTTTTTTCGCAAAGCAGCGACATTTGCTGCTGTAGAAAACCCTAAAGGAGATACTATTGTATCTGCAATAGCGTATACTGATTTCATATCCTAATTGATGGTTTATAGTTGATAATTTTCTGTAAACCTGAGTTCGATTAATAACATTCTGTTTGTCAGTTTTTTAGTATTATTTCTAGTTCCTTCTCCCTCTGAGAGAAGGTTAGTGCCTGTCCCGAACTCAATTCGGGAATGAGGGTTTTCATATAGAGGCCCCTCACCTCAATCCTCTCCCAAAGGGAGAAGAAGTATACTTTACTGATTACTAGTAACTTGAAAATTATTTTAAACCGAACTCAGGTTGCAAGTTATTTTTTTTATTTCGGCATACAAAATTTCATACATTATAACTGTTAAGCTACAATAACATACTCTAATTCAATATACTTTGTACTCAATACTTAATACTCAATACCATATTACAACAATCCTACTTTCCGTTTCCAATTCAAAAAGAATTCAGGTATAGAGAGCGACATATTTTTATCCATATCCAAAAACACTTGAGTCGTTTCACCTACACAGACCAACTCTTTATTTTGATTATACACATTATACCTAAAAATCATTTTTGCGGCAGGACTATCTACGTATACTGTTTCTATTGTCGCCACATCTCCATATTGCAAAGGGAGTTTGTGATCACAATTAAAATTTACAATTGGAGTTACATATCCGTTCTCTTTTACATCTAGATAAGAGATTTCATGGCTTCTTCCAAAAGACTCTCTTCCTTCTTCAAAATACGTTACATAAATCCCATGCCATACAATATTTAATGGGTCACAATCATTAAATCGCACACGAACTTCATGTGTGTTTTTGATATCCGTAAGTGTCTCTTTAGACCTTTTTTTTCTTCTCATGGTATAACATCGCTATGGTGACAGTACTTATAAAAAATAGGAGCAACAAACTGATCTCTGGCAAAATAGAAAAGAAATCTCCTTTCCGCAAAAAACAATCATAAAATGCTTCTAATCCCCAGTTCATTGGAGATATTTTGGCTATCATTTGCATCCCTTTTGGCATTACAAATACAGGAACCCAAACTCCACCTATCGCTGCCAATACCACCACAAGAACCGCACAAAAAGGTGCTGCCTGTTCTGCTGTGGATAACAGCGTTCCTAAAAGGATTGCCAATCCTATCGATGCCAATCCTGATGCTATCGCGACAACATATAATACTCCTAAAGCATCACCGATTACTAAAAAAGGTAACCCTAAAAATGGAAATAAATACATACCAAAAAGCAAGATCATCGTAAACTGTACGATACTCACTCCTAAAAACACTACTGCTTTCCCTCCTATTATCGTTAAATAGTGTACTGGTGTCGTTTGTAATCTAATAAAAGTTCCTTGCCCTTTTTCATGTACAATATTTAAGGCCAACGGTAACACCATGAAAAATATTGCAAATAAAGTCCAAGCGGGTACATTGTGTTGTACCGAGTTTGGTATAATTGCTTCTCCTGATAATGAAGGATTGATTTGTTTATACTGCACAAAATGTCCTTGACTAAACGACTCCATACTTCTAGAAGTTCCCATTTCTTTCTCAAAAGCTTGATAGACCGTTTTGGTTTCTATACTTGCAATTAATTTATCTACTGTAGCAATTACAGCACTACGAAATGTTTCTTGTGTAATCGGATCAAAATAAATCGTTACTTCTTTAGCAGACACCTTTGATGCTATTTCTGGAACTACAGTTGCTGTTGTGGTATCTTGAATTGCATTCCCTTCAAATTCTTCTAAAATATCAGCTATGTTTTTAGTGATTTGAGTATTTAAATCTCTCGATAACCCTTCTGGAATAATGACTGCCAATTGATAAGTTCCCGAAGCAACCATGTAACTCGCTTGTGCCTCAGTAATAAGTTCCCCTTCTGCTGTTGAAATAGGGTTTAAAAAAGGAGTCTCTTCAAAGTTTTTATAAATTTCTTCAGAAAGTTTTCCTTTATCCAAATCCACTAAGAGAATATCAATAGTACTGCCGGATACCGATTTAAAGGTACTGTCTTGAATCAATGTTATCGTAACTACCAAAACAATAGGCATTACAAATAGAATAATCAGCCCTCCCAAATCTCGGACAAGCATTAAAAACTCTTTTTGTATGGAAGCCCATAGTTTACGCATAATCTCTAAGTTCTTTTCCTGTACGTGCTATAAAAACATCTTCTAGATTTCTAGCGTCTTCTGTAGTCTCTATTAGTTTTTTGGGAGTATCTTCTACAACAATAACCCCTCCATCTATAATCCCTACTCGTGTGCAAAAGTCTTGTGCTTCTCTAAGATGATGTGATGTATATAAAATAGTAGTCCCTGATGCATTTAAAGCATTCAATTTTGCAGTAATGGCTTGTTTTGATTGTACATCTACTCCAACTGTAGGTTCATCTAGAAACAATAGTTCTGGCTGATGTAAAATCCCTGCGATAAGATTTATTCTTCTTTTCATTCCACCCGAAAATGTACTAATTCTCTTATCCGCAAAATGCAATAATCCTAATTCGTCTAAATGCATCGTAATTTCAGCTTGTAATGTTGATTTTGACAAACCAAACATACTACCAAAATACAATAGATTTTCTCGAGCAGTAAGCTTAGGGTATAGTGCATATTCTTGAGGTACAACACCGATCATCTTTTGGATGGTTCGTGTGTCTTGTTTAAAATTATTACCCGCAATAGCTATATTTCCAGCACTTTGAGAAATCAATCCGCATAGTATCGAAATTAATGTTGTTTTACCAGCTCCATTGGGGCCTAAAAGTCCATACACCTCTCCTTTTTGAATGGACAAGCTCACTTCCTTTAAGGAATAAAAATCTGTTCCTTTATACTGTTTAGAAACTTTCGAAACCTCTATCATTGGTGTTTTTAAGCCCATTGATATCATTTAATAGACTGCTTTAGTTTTAAAAAGAACAGTTTTTCTGCATTGGCAATTGTATCTAATTTATCTGCTATTTTAGTATAGGCATCTGTTTCTTTACTTCTATTTTTATAAAGTCTAGAGGCATCAATCGCAAAGTCACGCCATTGATCTCCTATCACTGTCATTTCTTTGGATAAGGTTTCCAATTTAGGGTTTTCTAGAATTACAGCTGCTTCTTGAAGAAACGCTGCAAATATGAAACGAAAACCTCCACCGCCTGTACCAATCTCTTCTTGCATTCGCACCAATTGTCCCAGGTAATGATTGGTTTTCTTAACTCCTATTTTCTCTGGCCATTTTCTGATCTTTTTAGCGACAAAATGAATTCCTCTGTATCCCACTAAAGGTACAGGAGCTAACATCTGATTACAAGACTGTTTGATTCCTTTTATAATTGCTTTCTTTAGATCGATATGTTCTGACAACTGTGTAGGATAATATATATGCCCTTTCGGAGCCATAGGTCCTTTAGCAAAGCGTACTTTCTCCAATTCTTTGGCTGTAAGCGTAGTCACCTCGGGCATTACCGGATCACTAATTAAATAAGTATCGCCTTCTTTACCATAAACCACCAAATTATGTGCATTAAAATGAAAACGATACTCATCTGGAAAATAGGTAAGATTATAAACACCAACCTGAAGACCCACTGGGTTATTCTTAACCAATTCTTTATCCAACTGTTGCTGTGCTTTTACTTTATCCGTAAACTTTAGCCTCTTAATCTTAAACCCTAATCGCTTACTAACTCTAGAGAAAATAAATCCGGGCATTGGTCTAAAACTAAATAAAGGAGCTAAATTTAATTTTATAAACGGAATATAAACAAAGAATACTCCAGAAGCAATCCCAAAAACCATAGGCTCACTTACTTTAAGTTCATTATAATTTAATAAGTTAGAAACAACTCCATTCTCACAATGCGCAGATTGTTTGTGTTCAAAATTGATTTTCAAATTGAAGGGGTTTTTAATTCTTGAATTGATATTTCAAACACTTCAGCATATTTGCCTAATATCTTAGTATTTAATGTCCCAAAGCTTTTTGCTTTTAAATGTCTTTTTACTCTCCACTGCCAAAATCCAACATAACTTGCTAAAATAGCGACATCCATACGTTGCACTTCCATATAATATGCTATTGGACTCAATTCTCCAGCTTTAATTTTTTGAATCGTTAATGCTACTTGTTCATCTATTAAATCTAAGGATTCTTGTAAAGCAATCGCTTTCGCATTCCACCCAGAACTTAATGCTTTTTCATAATTTCCATCTTCTCCTACAGCATAAACAACTTCCTTCATATTTGTTGCTGCAAAACAAGTTTCATCTTGCGGTACATCTGCTTTTTTCATAAACGCTATCGTTTTATTGCTATCCTATACTTACTAGCTTTGAAAACCTAGGAAGTCTACTTCTCCTAATTGTGTTTCCAATTAGCAATTTGCATTCTAATTTTGTTTTGATAAATACCTCCTAGGTTTTGAAAACCTAGCAGACCTAATTTCTTTATGATATTACGCTTTATCTACAATTATGGTCTTCATTTCAGAAGAAGCTAATAAAACCCCTTCTTTATTTCTTACCTCTATTTGAACTAAAGATACTAACATAATCTCGGCTATAATATCTACAGTAGTAATGATATCTGTTCCTATTTTTGGTAAAGCATGAATTGTGGCATGCTTAATCGCTCCTATAAACCCTGTTCTAGGCTTCTCATCTTTTCCTCTATTGAGATACCCTCTATACCCCCTATGTAGCGCGATACTTTGTGCCATATTTTCTATCAATCCTCCTTCTGTCAAATGAGTATTATCCGTAAGAATATTATCTACCGTAATCGTCAAACCTGAAATTACTTTTGCTTCATTGTATTCTAATAGTTTATCAATCATAACAAAAGGATCTTTTTGAGGGATCAATTTTTTAATAAACTGGATGTCAATTATTATTTCTTCCAAATGATGATTTATTAGCAAACTGTAAGTAATACATGGAAAAATGAAAAACGACCACTTTCGGGTATCATCGCTAAAATTTTATCTCCTTTTTTTAATTTTCCTGAATTTCTTAATTCGTCGACCATTAAATATATCGAAGCAGATCCTACATTTCCAACCCTAGATAAGTTTAAAAACCATTTATCTTTAGAGATTTCTATACCTCTATTCACTAATTCAGCATACAGTTTATCTTCAAAATAAAACGAAGAAATATGTGGTAAATAATAGTCGATTTCGTCAACTGATATATTATTCTTCTCTAAAGCATTTTTAGTACTTAACCCTGCTTTATCAATAATGTGTTCATCTAAAATTTTAACATCTTGTTTAATTGAAAATATAGATTTAGAAAGCCACTCTTCTGGTTCATATTCACTCCAAGGTTTTAACTCTCCATCCTCATTTTTTTCTCCTGCTGCATACATACATGATTCTAACTCCGAAGCATACGAATACGCTTGCATCCAATCAATTCGTAAAGGAGTATCCCCTTTAGGCTCATTTTCTAATAAAAATGCTCCAGCACCATCAGACAACATCCAACGTAAAAAATCTTTTTTAAATGCGATTATTGGTTGTTCTTCTAATGCTTTTAGGCTTTCTACTTCATTATCAAACTTTTTTGATAACATCAGCGAAGATAAGCGTTCACTACCTGTACATACCGCTGTATTAGAAGTTTCAGATTTCACTGACAAAAACCCATATTTCAAAGCATTCATTCCAGAACAACATACTCCGGATGCACTATTTAATTCAATACTCCCTACATTTAATAACCCATGTACCATAGAAGCATGAGAAGGCATAATATTATCTGGTATAGAGGTTCCACAAGATAATACCTCTATATCCTCTTCTTTAAAATCTTCATCAAATAATTTTGATACCGCTTCTTTAGTTAGCTGAGCATTATTATGTGTACTATTACCTTTATCATCAATAGCATAATGCCGTGTTTTAATTCCATTACTTCTCAACACAATTCTCTTTGCTTTTGAAGGTCGATTATCAATCATCCCTAATCTACTTTCTATTTCATCATTTGAAATAGGCTGATTTGGCAAAAAATGTGCAGTTTTTGTAATATATACGTTTTTCATAAATTGTCCTAAATTATCTAAGGCTTATAGATTGATAATAATTAACGTTCTTTTTTATTCGGCTATACAAAGGTAAATATGTGATCAAAAATACAACAAAAACTATTGGCAGAAAAACCCAAATAGCGAATTGTAGGTAATACTGAAAAAAGTTGAGCCACTTCATTCTTCTTTCTGGAGATTTCAATCCTATCTTATAAATAACAGCAGCCCATTTACTAAATATATGGTTTCCTGTTTTATCTGATTTTATTAAAAATGGCTTTATCAGCACAGCTCCTGCTTTTACAAGTTGCTGTTGTAACGCTTCGTAAGTTCTTAGATTTAGATGTTCTTTAATAATCGCTCCAAATGTACTAGCTCCATTAATATCTGCATCCGAAATTCCTGGTTTTGGAAAAACCCCAAGGTATTTTGTTTTTTTTCCTCCCATCATCCAATGCACGATTGTAATCACACTAATATGATTCCAATGCCGATCTACAAAGGCTATATTTCCCACCAATTGCCCTCCTACACCAATAATTAGTTTTTTCACTTTTTCTTGCGCCATAATCCACATATTTCTAGAGGCATTTACAGTAACTACAGGGGTGTTTTCTACTATTTTTTTGGCTTCATCACTTTTTAAAAATGAATTGATTGGAATGGATGGGGATAGATACCAGACTGTATACCCTAATATTACCAGGTCATATTGCTGATTTACAATTTTTTCTGGGATTGATTTATTAGGTGCTGGAATCTGCAAGTATGACTCTGGGAATACATTAAAAAAATCTTTTTTATTCCAAGGAAACGCATAAGGCTTCTCGGGTTGTATTGCACACATAGTAACCTCAATATCATCACTTTGCTTTAATGGCTGAACCATATTATTAAGAATATCTTCTAATTGCCCACTTTGACTATAATATAACACCAAAATATTCTTCATTGCTTTCTATTTTTTAAAATCATCCCAATAATCAAAATAGTTAAACCATTGCAGTGGAAACTTTTTAACCATCAATTCTAGATTTCGAACGTATTCTTGTAATACCAATTTTGGTGTCACTTTTTCTTCATTAAATTCAGGAGTCCTAGCATACAAATGGTACTGTTTGCTACGCCCCTTCATAATATACATAAACAATACCGGAACTTTTCGTCTTGCAGCTAGTTTATAAGGCCCTGAAGGAAACTTTACTGATTTCCCTAAGAAATCATGTTGTAAGAATTGAACTCCTTCGACATAGCGATCTGCTGCAAAAATGATCACCTCTCCATTAATTAAGGCATCATTCATTTCAAAAATATGCGACATATCCTCTTTAATGACAATAAATTGTATTGATGCGTCACTAGATGCAGTAGCGCCTACATATTGTTTCAATTGCTCACTCTCTTGATCTGTAACCATGAGATGAATTGCAGTGTCTTTTACATCAAAATCATCAAAAAAGTACCGTGCAACATTAAAACTTCCAATATGCGCACTAAATATAACACCACCCTTTTTTTGATCTAGCATCTGTTGCATTTTCTCTTTTCCATCATAGGTAAAGGAAAATCGATCTTTAAGTCCAAAAGAAATGGCTATCCGATCAATTAATGTTTGTCCAAAGACAAAGTAATTTTTATAGATATTTAGAATCGTGGTAAAAAACGGTTGTTGTAGCCGTTTACGGAAGTAATAATAACTGCTGCGTGTACTTGAAAACGAGAATATTAAATAATATGCGGCAACACCTATAAGAATTGTGTATGCAGCATTTATTCCAAAATTTTTAATAAAAAAAATAAATATTTTATAGCCTAAAGGAGTTCCCTTAGCTTTTCCTTCCCATTGGGCCATATCAAATTAGGCATTTACTTTACGTTCTATTAAATCATAAAAATGTTGAAAGCTTTCAACACCAACAAAATCTTCTCCTACTAATTTCACGCCAAAAGTAGCTTCTATCGCAACTACTAGATCTACATAATCTAAACTATCTAAATCCAATGTTTCCTTTAAGTTCGCTTCTGGAGCTATATCGGCTGCTTCCACCTCGAACTCTTCTATTAAGAATTCATCCACTTTTTCTATAATTATATTTGTTTCCATAATATATAGCTCTTTTTTACTTATACTTTTTTAATCACTATAGCTGAATTTGTTCCCCCAAATCCAAATGAGTTCGACAAAAATACATCAAACTTTTTATCTATAGTTTCTTTTACTAAATTTAATTTACGGGAATTTTCATCTGGAGTTACTAAATTTATATTAGGCGCTATAAATGAATTGTTTAGCATAATTAATGAATATACAATTTCACTCGCACCTGCCATCCAACATTCATGGCCTGTCATTGATTTTGTTGAACTCACATAAGGCTTTGAAGCACCAAAAACCTCATCTATTGCTTTTGCTTCGTTAGCATCTCCTATCGGTGTTGATGTCGCATGTGCATTTACATAATCCACCTCTTCTGGCTGAATTCCTGCCTGATCTACTGCGCGTTTCATTGCCCTTGCAGGCCCTTCTTGATTGGGTGAAGAGATATGATCTCCATTAGAAGAAAAACCATAGCCTACCACTTCTCCAAGAATAGTCGCTCCACGAGCTATTGCACTTTCATAACTTTCTAAAAATACGGCTGCACTTCCACCACTAGGCACTAAACCATCTCTATCAAGATCAAATGGTCTTGAAGCTTTTGTTGGTTCTTGTTCATTAACAGAAAACACTCCTAAACCATCAAAACTACCAAAAGCATATTTGTTAATTTCTTGTGCGCCTCCGCACAATACATAATCTTGCAATCCTTGTTTAATCAACATATACCCCATACCAATAGAATGTGATCCACTTGCACAAGCTGCACTAATCGTAAAATTGATTCCTTTCAACTTAAATACAGTAGAAAGATTCATTGTTACTGTGCAATTCATAGATCTAAAAACGCCTCCAGACCCTACTAAAGTAGTATCTTTTTTGATTCTAATTTTATCAATGGATTCCATAACAGAAGCTGCCGTACTGTCATTACCATATAAAATCCCTATTTCTTTAGTATCTAAAAATTCTTGATCTACACCTGCTTGATCAAAAGCTTGTTTGGATGCTATATATGCATATTCAGACTCTGCACCAAAACTGATACGCTCACGTCTACTTAATTCTTTTTTTAAATTTGGCTTCGGCACTGTTCCTGTTAGTGCTGAACGATATCCAAATTCCTTACGTTCTTCATCATATACGATTCCGGATTTCCCTGTATACAACGACTGCTTCACTTCTTCCACATTTGTCCCTATACATGAATATATTCCCATTCCAGTAATTACAACTCTTCGCATACCTTATAATCTATTAAGAGTAAATTCCTCCATTAATATTCACCACTTCGCCAGTGATATACGAAGCTTTCTTAGAGGCCAAAAATGTGACTAAGTCTGCTACTTCTTCTGCTTCTCCAAAACGATTCACTGGAATCATTCTTTTCAACTCTTTTTCATCCATAGCCGAAGTCATATCTGTATTGATAAATCCTGGTGCTACGGCATTGACTGTTATTTTTCGTTTTGCAACTTCTTGTGCCAAAGCTTTTGACGCTGCTACTAATGCTCCTTTTGCTGCAGAATAATTCGTTTGACCTGCTGTGCCTTTTACTCCAGAAACGGAAACAATATTTATGATTCTTCCGTACCGATTGGTCAGCATTTTTTGGATCAAATGATTGGTAACATTATAAAACCCACTCAAGCTAACATTTAATACATCATGCCAATCTTCAGATTTCATCCACATAAACAGCCCATCTCTAGTAATTCCTGCATTATTCACTATTACTTCTACTAACGCATCCGGGTTTTCACTTTTCCATTGATCCAAAGCAGCATGTGTGTCTTCTTGGTTAGACACATCAAACTTCAATAATGTACAACTTCCACCTTCCGCTTCAATCATATTTTTAGTGGTCATAGCGGCTTCATCATTGGATTGATAATTTACCAATATTGGATATTCCAATTCTTTCGCTAATTTTAAGGCAACAGCTCTTCCTATTCCTCTAGATCCTCCTGTAACAAGGGCGTACTTCATGTAATTTTATTTTCCACTATTCAAGCATCTTTAATAATTAAAAGATACAAATTAAATTTTATTTAACAATTCAGAGTGAAGGTACTGCTTTTTAACACTTGTTTATACCCTAAAAAACTCATTTATTTTATGGTCACAAAAACTTTTGCATCTTCATACCATGTATTCCCAAGAACACTACCATCAGGGGTTAAAAAACCCCATTTCTTGTTCAACTTTACTTTTGCCAGACCATTAATGAATCCTTTTTCTTGGACAATTCCTTTAAAAAACCCACTTAAACCAGAAGCTGTGATTCCATATTTTGGCGCAATTACTTCTTCTCCTTTAAGGTTTATGAATCCCCATAGTTTCTCTACTCTTACTGGAACTAATCCTTCTTTATAGGCATCAATATCTACATATATATAGTCTATTACTATTGCTCCTTTTTCATCGATCAATCCCCATTGTTCTCCATTATAGACCGCTGCATACCCATTTCTAAACGGTTTTGCTTTCACAAACTTGGGTTCGATCACCCATTTTCCGTTTACATCTATAAACCCTATAAGCTCCTCTTTTCTTGCAATTGTATACTTACCATCTGGACTGAAATTCCAAATTTTAGTCGCTCCTTCTGTTTTTTTGAATCCATCTTTAGTTGCTAATCCGTATGTAAATTCATCTGTATTTGCTCGAGCTACGCCATTTATAAACTTTCCGATACCCTCATACTCTGGTTTTATAACTACCGTTCCTTTATTATCAATAATACCCCATAACCCACTATGTGTAGAAAATTTGGCATATCCGTTATGAAATCTTTTGATTACTCTATATTGAGGTTTTACAATCACCTCTCCTTTAGCATTCATCAAACCTACGCTATCACCTTCTCGTATAAAAGCTACACCATCAACAAAAGGATATAGTTTCTCGGCAGTGGCATACTTTAACTCTTTACCTTGCTTATCTATGTACATCCATCTTTTATCTTTGGAGACCATAGCAACCCCAGTGTTAAAATCTTTTGCTTTATCAAATTGTGGAGTAATAGCCCATTCTCCATCTGCTTGAATATACCCCCATTTCTTACCCTCTAACACCAAAGCTACTCCATCAGAAAAACTATTTCCTTTCCTATACTTAGGTGTAATTACATATTCACCTTTTGGGTTGATATACCCCACTACACCATTTTCTCTCACCATAGCTAGCGTTTGAGAAAACCCTTGTTGCATTCCTAAAAATACGATCAAAATAATAGTCAGTATCTGCTTCATAATGTTTGTGTGTTTGTTAATCTCTTAAATATAATGATAATTCCACAACCAATACGGTCCTTTGAACTGTGTTTAATATCCGTTATTTTCTTTCAAATAATCTTTTACCTTCTGCACAAAAGGATAGGTAATATAATCCTCGGTAAAAGGAGGTACAATCTTTCGAATTTCAGACAATACACTTTGTGTTCTAGAGGACAGTTTATCTCCAAAATCTAGATATTCCAATGCTTGAATAATTGCCATCATTTCTATGGCCAATACTTCATAAGTATTTTCTATTACCGTTTTGGTAATTGTTGCAGCATTAGTACCCATACTCACAATATCTTGGTTATCATTATTATTTGGGATACTATGCACATACATAGAATTCGATAACATCTGATTTTCCGCAGTAGTAGACACTGCTGTAAACTGTACGCCTTGCATTCCGAAGTTAAATCCTAATTTACCAAGATTTACAAAAGGAGGTAAAATATCGTTTAATTTAGAATTCAATAAGTAATTTAATTGGCGCTCTCCTAACATCGATAGCTTAGTGACTACCAATTTTAATTTATCCATTTCTAACGAAACATAATCCCCATGAAAGTTCCCTCCATGGTATACATGCTTCTTTTCTACATCTATAATCGGATTATCATTTGCCGAGTTTAATTCTTCAATAAGAATCCTTCCCACACCCTTTATGGTATCATATACAGGACCTAATATTTGAGGCACACAACGTAAAGAATAATACTCTTGTACTTTTTCTTTAAAATAGGTATCCTCAGTTTGTCCTGAGTAGAGGTGCTTATTTCGATCTCTAGTCAATTGACTATCCTTCAAATGCGTTCTCATTTGTTTTGCTACTTCTTGCTGTCCAATATGGAGTTTACTATGATTTAATTCTTCAGATAAATGATCGTCATAAGCCTCTACAATCTCATTGATAATTGCAGAACAACAAATTGACCAATCCAATAATTTTTGAGCATTAATCACATTAATAATCCCGATACCCGTCATTGCAGATGTACCGTTCATTAATGCTAAACCTTCTCTGATTTTGATTTCGATAGGCTGAATTCCTAAAGTTTTAAAGACCTCGGCAGTAGCTGTACGCACTCCTTTGTAAAAAACTTCACCTTCTCCAATCAATACTAAAGCCAAATGTGCTAATTGCACCAAATCTCCACTAGCCCCTACTCCTCCATGTTCAAAAATCAATGGGGTAACATTGTGGTTAATCAGTTGTTGCAATCCATTGATTACAGATATATTCACTCCAGATTTCCCTAAAGATAATGTGTTTAACCGTGCCAGCATTAATGCTTTTACATAATCTGGCTCCATCGGTTTTCCTGTACCAGAGGCATGACTACGAATTAAATTATATTGTAACGCGATACGATCATTGTCATCAATTTTATATTGAGCCATTGGTCCGAAACCTGTATTTACTCCATAAATGACTTTATTTTCAGAAAACTGTTCTAAAAAGATATAACTCTCATGGACTTGATCCATGATAGATTCATCAATGGTGAGCTTTTCCTTATCAAAAATGATAGTACGAAAATCTTGTATTTCCAACCTAATATCCTTTGTTAACATATAGTATATTCGTAAGTTTTTTTGTGTATTTCGTAAAAAAGTAAATTTTAGTCGCTATTTTTACGTGAGCAAATGTAACATATTTAATGTACCTTTTAAAATTATGAAAACAGAAAATGTTGATGTATTAGTTATAGGAGCAGGACCTTCAGGTAGTGTGAGTGCTGCATATTTAAATAAGCACGGAATCCATGTGAAAGTTGTAGAAAAAACAAAATTTCCAAGATTTCAAGTAGGTGAAAGTTTGATTCCAAGATGCATGGATAATTTTAATGAAGCAGGCTTACTAGAATGCTTGATGAAACAAGGTTATGAAAAGAAACATGGTGCTCGATTTATTAAAGATGAAGCTGAAGGTCGCTTTGACTTTAGTAAAAAATATGGTGAAGGCTGGGATTGGACTTGGCAAGTACCCAGAGATCATTTTGACCAAACATTAATCAATGAAGTTATACATCAAGGAGTTGATGTTGATTTTGAAACAACAGTTGTTAATGTTGAGTTTAATGGTTCTGATTCTGTAACTACAATAGAAGACAAAAATAGAAACAAAAGCCTTATTAATGCTAAATTCATTATTGATTCTAGCGGATTTGGTCGCGTTATCGCAAAACAATTAGGATTAGAAGCGCCTGCAAAAATTGCAGAGCATGGGTCTATTTTTACACAAGTTAAAGATGTAAATCGTCCTGAAGGTAAAGAAGATACTATTATTACTTTCGAAATTATAGAAACTGAAGTTTGGTTTTGGTACATTCCTTTTTCTAATGGCAATACTAGTATTGGTTTTGTTGGCCCTATGGAATGGATCAATAAATATGGCAAAGACAATACCGTGGCATTAGAAGAAATGATGAAAACATCTAAGCATTATTATGAGCAATTTAAAGATCTTCCTTACCTATTTGCTCCTTATAAAGTTGAAAATATTTCTAAAAATGTAACTAAACAGTTTGGCGATGGATTTGTATTGACTGGAAATAGTGCCGAATTCTTAGATCCAGTATTTTCTTCTGGAGTTTCTTTTGCTACAGAAACCGGCTTATTAGCGGCTAAATTAGTCATCAAAGAATTAAACGGTGAAGTGGTAGATTGGGAAAACGATTATGTCGGATATATGAAGCGAGGTGTTGATGTATTCTCTACCTATGTTAAAGAATGGTATACCGGTAATTTGCAAAAAATTATTTTTCATGATAAACCCAATGAAGACATCAAAGAAAAAATATGTGCCGTATTGGCTGGATATGTTTGGGATGAAACCAACCCTTTTGTTAAAAAACACAACCGATTAGTTCGCAATGTGGCTAAACTTATCGAAATGGAAGAGAATATAGTGGACTAATTTTCTACCTCATTCAATAAAACACAAAAGCAATTGTTCAACAATAAGCGTACAAAACGTTTTATCAAACAATCGTTTTCTTTTTAGCACAGGTGTCTGAATACAAAGAACACCTTTATATTACCTCCCTCCTATCTAAAAAAATAATTGTTTTCCGAATCACCCCTCCCTCATCATGTAAACTTAAATCAAATAATACCTGTCCGACTAAAGGTTGTTTTTTTACTTCATTACATTACTTAACAGTAAGGCGGAGATTTTCTAACACATAGTACACATTGAAAACATAGAATTTTTTAAATTTTTCGCTCAAATATTAAAAATCTGTTAACAATACACTATAGCTATTTAAAATATGATAATTATCACACCAAACAACACAAAACACATTGATATTAACTGGTTTTAACGTAAATTTGTACCCCCAAAATATTTAAAACAGATGCGTATTTTCATCCTATTATTACTTTCTAGTATTGCTTATTCCCAATCCTCATACAATGTCAAAATCATTTATGAGTCTAAGAAAAATGATATCATTATCATGAACGATGGGGAACAGTATACCATTATCAAAGAAACTGTATCAGACCAAATTGAAGATTGTACTATTGCTATACAATACACAATGGACAATGAAATTTTCTTACTTAATCGAACATTGTGGATACACAAAGGGAGTGAAACAAAAGAATTAATTGAATGGACCAATACTAATAATACCTCTTTTTATAAGTATCGAAAGATTCAAAAAATCATTATTTCAGATCAGATATCGAGTATACAGAATCCTAATTCTCGCAAAGCAACTAATCAGGAAGGCATTTAAAAGTACCACCCTTATCATTAGTTTAGTTCGATCTATTCATTATGCCATTTAATATTTGAATTCACTCAATTAAAACATAAAATGGTATTAATCATCATATTGAAATGTACTTACTATACCTTTTACTAAATTAATTACATAATCCTCCAGGCACTTCTAATCTTATTATTTGTAAGTTACAGACTGCTTCTGGAAGTGAAGTGAGTGTAGGGTTATTGTATAATAATAATACATCTAGTGCTGTTAAGTTTCCTAACTCTGGTGGAACTGAGGTCAATTTATTTTTAAAAACCGATAATTCTTTAAGTTTCGTTAAATTTTCAATTTGAGAAGGAAGTATCACAAGTTGATTATCAAATAATATTAAATGTGTTAGATTGATTAAATCCCCTACCTCAGAGGGTATTGATGTAAGATTATTTTTCGCAAAATTTAACCCCCTAAGATTAGATAAATTCCATATCTCTTTCGGAATTGACTCAGAATCAATACTATTATCTTGTAAATTTAGTTGTAATAATTGGTCAAGCTTTCCTATTTCAGGAGGCAGTACTTCAATTTCATTTCGTTGTAGCTCAAGCATCTCCAGTCGATTTAATTGTCCAATTTCGGGAGGAAGTATTCGAAGGTTTTTTAATTCGAGTGTTAATGTAACTATTTTTCCATTTCTTAATTCTACGCCTTCCCAAGTACTAATATCAGTATTGGTGATATCCCAACCTAACTGTGATTGTGAATCTGGATTTAATTGATAAATTTTTCTAAGAACACCCAGTTCTGTTAGTAATTCTTCTTTTTCTATAGTTACTGTATATTTTTGAGTTTCTCCATCAGCAGTAATAACAATATAAGTAACAGGAGTACTAAAATCCTGAATTTTTCCTGGAGCTGGAATGATACTCGCTCCCGCAGGGATGGTTATTTCAGGTCGTAATGCCGTAATTACTGCATCAAAAGGAACTCTTGCCCTAATAACGTTTCCTTCTATTTCAGGAATTATATCTGCAAATAATCCCTGATTCACAGAAGCTTTAATGATAAAATCGGTAATCAAAATATTATCGATTACCACAAAACGTTTTTGATATTCCTGAGAACGAAATATACGACGTACAATAACCTTAAACCCTTCTTTCTCTCCTATTCCGTCTATAATCGTATTGATCTCATCATTATCAGGATCCCTCTTTAGTAGCGTAATATATGCTCGTCGAATTTGAGACTTCAAATCTTCAGATTGAATATTAAGACGTGTTTTTGTATCGGAATGATTTATAAAACTTACTAATACATCATCTCTATCAATTTCATCTGCATCTAATAACTTTTGCCAAGGTCCTATTTGTTCTTTCGTAGGATCTTTAATATTCCATATATCATCAAATTGCTGTTTCACAAACGTATACGAATTCGCAAAAGGCCCATAAAGTACATTCGCAACGATCTTTATAGTATCTTTAATAGTTTCTATTTTTCCATAAGGATCTTTGATCGCTATATGTATTGGATACTCTCCTTCAGTGATCGCTTTAAACGTAAATTTGTTTTCACCAATCGAAATTGGCACCCATTCCGTGGTTAATACGGCGCCCTTACTATCTGTTATTCTTCCTAAAGAAGAATCTGTAGCTAATTGTACTTGATATTGCCCTTCGCCTTCTATTTGCTCTTGTACTATGGTAATCGTAAATACAGATTCATCATCTTCAAAAACAGGAACGTCCTCTAATGACATCTTGAGATCTAACGATGGATTATATTCATAATCGGGTTCTCGGTCATTGCATCCTAAAAACAGATACAAAACAACTAAAAGAAAGACTGTTTTTTTCATTATTTTTTTAATCTATGAGACTTCATTATTAATTACATAAACCGTCTGGAGCTTTAAAATTAATTAGTGATAAATTACAGACTCCTATGGGAATTGATATTAGCGGGTTATTCGTTACATCTAATTCTTCCAATGTAACCAAGTTTCCTATCTCAGGAGGAAGCATCTCCAACTGATTATTATTTAACTTTAACTCTGTAAGTTGTGTTAAATTCTTCACTTCTTCCCAAACTAGCGTAAGTTTATTATAGTCAAAGTGCAACTTTGTTAAATTTATACGATAAACTACGATCCCAAAATTACTAAAGTTATTATGACTTAGTTTGAATACTCTAAGCTTTGACAAATTAGCTATATTTTCTTGCAAATTGTTAAGTTGATTCCCTGATATATTCAATTCTTCGAGTTCTGTTAAAAACCCTATTTCCCAGGGGAGAACTCTAGGACCAAACTCATTAAATTCTATATTTAACACTTTAACCTGTATCAACTCTCTAAATTCGGTAGGTACTGTAGTAAGTTTATTAAAGCCTAATTCTAAAACATTAAGCTGTTTCAAATTTCCAATTTCTGCAGGAAGTGATGTAAGTTGATTATTAGATACCGACAATTCTTCTAATAGTGTTAAATTCCCTATCCCTTCAGGAAGTGAAGTGAGTTGGTTATTGCCTAAGAATAGTTTAATAAGCTTAACTAATGTCACTGTTTCAGGGGGTAGCAATTCTAGTTCATTACTGGATAAGTTTAAATATTCAAGATTAATAAGGTTACCTATTCCAGCAGGTATGGAAGTTAATTTATTCTTGGACAAATCAAGCTTAGTAAGATAGGCTAATTGAAATATTTCTTCAGGCACAGAGGTTAACTTTTTGTCAGAAAGGTTTAAACCTGTGATTTCTTCATTAGCAACCGTTACACCTTCCCATTCATTAATATCAGTGCTACTCGCATCCCAATTTAGAAGTGATGCCAGTTGTGGATTTTTTTTAAGCACTGCTCTCAGCACACCTATTGAAGTTAATTCCTCTTCAACCTCTAATGCCACTGTATATTCTTGAACATCCCCATTAGCAGCAGTAGCCATATAAGTAACCGGACTACTAAAATCTTGTATACTACCTGATGTAGGAGTAACCGTAACTCCAGCATGAGTAGTGATCTGTGGTTGCAAAGCGGTTATATCTGTACCAAAAGGTATGGTGGCGCTTATTAAATTTCCTTTAATTTCGGGTATAATATCGTCTATCAATACCCCATTATCTTTTGTTGTAAAGACAAAATCAGTAATGGATAATAACAGATCGGTTACCACAAAACGTTGTTGATATTCCTGAGAATGAAAAATACGCTTCACTATTGTTTTTAACCCTTCTTTAGATTCTCCTAACTGCATTTGAATCTCTTCATCTGTAGCCGATCTTTGTAGTAAAGTGAGATATCCTCTTTGAATCTGAGTTGTTAATTCATCTCCCGATGGAATGTTTGGTCTATCTTTTGCTTGTTGATGGTTAATAAAACGTACTAATAAATCATCCCTATCGATTTCTTTTTTATCTAATAAAGTTTGCCAACGCTCTATCTGTTCTTTTGTAGAGTCTTTGATATCCCATATATCATCAAATTGTTGCTTTACAAATGCATATGAATTGATAAAAGGAACGTAAGGCGCATTCGCGACTATCTTTATAGTATCTTTAATAGTTTCTGTTTTTCCATAAGGATCTTTGATCGCTATATGTATTGGATACTCCCCTTCAGCGATAGCTTTAAACGTAAATTCGTTTTCACCAACCGAAATTGGTATCCATTCCGTGGTTAATACTGTGCCCTTACTATCTGTTATTCTTCCTAAAGAAGAATCTGTAGCTAATCGTATTTGATATTGCCCTGTACCTTCTATTTGCTCTTGTACTATAGCAATCGTAAACGCAAATTCATCCTCCTCAAAAACAGGAACATCTTCTAATGACATCTTAAGACCTAACGATGGATTATACTCATAATCTGGTTCTCGGTCATTGCAAGAAATAAACAAACATAAAATACATACTATTAATAAACCCCTCATAATTATCATTATTTGATATAAACCACTTACCATCATTAGCTACTAAAATATATAGCGAAATCCTAAAATTACATTAAACTGGGTATCTCCTAAAGCTGCATCTATGAAATAATATTGTCTCAAATTTGCTACTAAAGCCAAAGCACTATTTGAAGATAATTCCATTAGATATTTCTCTACACTTATATCCAATACACCTCCATAAATAACGCCACTTTCTTGATTAAGTATATTTCCTTCTGTTAGGGGTATTTGATCGATATTCTCATATCCAATAGTACCTCCACCTCCAACGGATGCTACAAAACTACGTCCATTATGATTTAGAATTTCATAATGATACTCCAAATTAGCAAGATATAGCTGAGCGTTTAACTCTTGCTGCACACCTCCACCAATATCATACGATTCCACATGAATCTGCCCTCCTAAAGTAACAAGATGATTCCCATACAGCTTGCTGTACGCGCCACGAACTACATATCCATCTGGCTCATACCCTATTCCTAAATCAATTAACTGAACACTTTCTTGTCCATATATAACACCTCCTAATACTAGGCATGCTGCCACTACACTTTTTTTAAAATAGCGTTTACATTCTATATTCATATTTCTTCGATATCAATTCCCTTGAACTGGAAATGCTTTATTTATATACTTATTATTAATTTCCAAGATAGGAGAACGCTGTTGTCCTTTTTCCTTTAACTGCACATAAAAGCTTAAATAACTATCTAAAGAAAAGGTGTCGAAAACAAACACTTTAGTTAATTTATCTTTAGGAACAATCCTATTATGATTTGCATTACATTCATAAATAGGATTCAAATTTTGCATCGGTGCTTCCTGAGGATCATACCCTCCTTTTTTTCGAAATGTATATTCCCATGCATCAATAATAAAAGGGATACTTCCGTTGTTATGAATAGACACTTTGAGATACGTTTTATCTTTTAAGGTATACACCCCTATCAGCTTTAAGGTAATCTTCTCGATTGTAGCCATTTCGAATTTCACCTTTTTCGTTTTTGTACTATAGATTTTTTTTGCAATCCCTTTATATCGAATGGTATCTCCATAATATTTAGCAATTTTCGTTTCAGCCAAACTGTCTTTTTGAATCGCTGTAACGACCTCCTCATCTATGGCTTCTGGATCTATTGAAGGTGTTGAAATAACAGTATCAACAGACACGGGATTTAGTTTATTATTAGGATCAAAGTAGTAATAGTTATTGACTGGCATATCACTATAGATACAACTAATATCATAGTAGATATTAGTATGGGTGATCACGCTAATATTGGTGGGTGTTCTAAATTTTTTATTCGCCTTAATACTAACGATTTGAGTCTCGGCACTCAATGCATTTATTACCGGAGCTCCTATCTTTTTTTTATCTTGACTGGAAGTCACTAATGCTGTACTGCCATAATCTGCCATTGCGATCGACTCTGTAAATACCAAATGACTCATCGTATTTTTACTAATATATATGGTATCCTTAATAATCGTCTGTCCCATGCATACACTATGATATGCAACTCCTAGTAAGAGTGTTATTATACTAAAATATTTCATCTTGATTTTAGGATCATAATCGCATTATTCAACTTCACTTTTGCCTTACCTCTAGTATGTATTGTAGCTAAACCATTAGATTGTAAAACCTTCACATTAGTGGAATATCGTGTATCTCCTTGAGTAATAATCGTTACTGCCAAGCTCATTTCATTGTTCTCAAAACTAGCTGCTGCAGCTACCGTACTTCCCTTGAGTATCGTCACATCTTCTAAAATTAAATCCTCCAAAAGTAATAATGCTAATTTTGGATTTTTAAGACTTACTGTTTGTTTCCCAATAACCCTTGCTTTAGCACTTTGTGATATCCTTACAGAAGAAACTACTGGTGGTGGTGATGTATATACCTCCATAATCTCAATATTTTCTTCTAGAATATTTTCTTCCATTTCTTTCACCTCGTTCTTTTCATTTTTAACGCTCTTTTTTGCTATAGTTTGAATCGAGGTTACTGAGCTCTTGTCGGCTACTGCAATAGGTGATACTTCCATAACAGTGTGTTCCTTTTTATGCTCAATACTAGTAGTTGTTTCAGACCCTAAGTCTTTCTCCATAGCTATCCTTTTGGGATTGGTATAGGATGTAATCACGAAAAAAATGATTCCCAATACTATAGGAAACAAAAATGCGATTTTTCGAAACCTACCATATAAGGGTAGTATTTGTTTTATAATATGTTTCATAACAAAAAGTTACACTGTTTTTTGGGTCTTAATAACTCGTAAAGAGACTTCTTTATCAATCTCTTCTTCTTGATTAATATTTTCAGTTTTAAAAATAGGGTTATACCGAAAATCTTCGACATCATCTTCTTGATCGATGTCATTTAACGACGCTATAGGAAGGTCTGTTTTAGGGTGGCGTAGTGTGTGTGTGTGATCTTTCTCTTTGCGAAACTGCCATTCTAAAATGAATAAAAATCCATAATAACAAATCGCTATGCCAATACCGATATACCATAAATCACTAATCATCTATACTTTTTTTAAGTCTAATTATTACACGTATTTATATAAAAAAACAGTTAACTAATAAATACTATTAAAAAATGGTATGGTCTTGTGTTTTATGAATTATATCCTTTATCTAACACCTTACATATAGTATCACTAGAGGTATCCCCCCTTTACTATACTATAATATTTAGGATTAAAGATTATATTGGTTAGATATAAATCAAAACAAATATAATTATTCCCTTCTAAATTCCAAAGCATTACTACCAAAACTATACCATTATTACGGAATACACATATTCAAACACCACTTTTATTAGTGTTAAAAACATTTCGAAATCGGTATTCAAATACCCCAAACTACACTAAACATCAATTATTTTACGATGATTTACAGAAGTTCGAATGTATTTTTTAAATAAAACTGTATTTTTGAACCTTCCTAATATTTTTTAGAGCATGAATGTACAAGAAATTTGTAATGCAGGTAAAGAAGACTTTAACTACATCTGTGAACGACTTAAAGAAATTCGAAAAGAACTGTACACTGAACATGGTACTCCAAAATCAGAGAACCCATACTCGCGCGAGAATATGGCTGAATTATTGGGAGTTACCGTGCGTACTATTGTATATACTGAAACGACTATTTTTTCTCATAATACCGTAAAACTAATTTTGATCTACCAATCCAGAGGATACAATCCAAATTGGATTTTGGTTGAGGACAATGATTTTATAAACAAGAAAATGCAGCAAGAGAATCTAGTCGTTAAAAATAATGTCCAAGAGGATTATACCACAATGCGGGAAACAATGATCACCGCACTAGATCAATTTAAAAATAGTTTGTAACACAACAACTATTCGTTTTAGGTATTAAAATCACTAAACTGCTATTTTTAGTGTTTTGTAATCTATAGTACTTTTCTTTTTTCCATTTTTAGTAAAATCCCTATACCAATTAACTTCTTGGGGTTTTAGGACTCCAATCGTATTGGGTAAAAAATGTTTTTGATAGTTACAAATCATAAACTTAATAGCACTTGCCTCAATAGGAACGCGACAATATATATCCCCAACTTCTGTTTGCTTTATACTAATTGAATACTTATTCACCAAATCCTGATATACACTTTTTGTTTTATTGTATTTTTTATAATACGTTACTATTGACTCATTAAATGCTTGTACTTTTCTGTAAAATTTTGAAAACACTACAGTATCAGGGGTTCTTAAGACCACACGTAAATATTGATCTGTACTATTGAGCATAAAATCAAGAGCATTCATTTGCGCGATTTGCTGTAAATCCATCATATAGCCTTGTATTGGTGTATTTCCTGTAAATGAGAACCATACTTTTTTAGCTTTTGTTACTTTTTTAAATTTTGTAACGATAGTATTGGTAGTATAATTTATTGATGTACAGGCCATGCAAATCGTATTTTGAGGCTGATACTGTACATAAAAAGCAAGCGCCTCTTGAGGAGTGCTAAACAAAATGAGTTGATCTGTTTTTTTTGGAATTCCAGTATACCATATTCCAGAAATATGATTTGAATACGTATAAGGTTCAACCCCCATAGGCGTATCACATAAGTACCCGCAAAGTACATTTTCATCATTATATAACGGAAAAAGTAAATGACCTTCTGAATCCATCGCCATAGTGTTTGCTAATGCCGGAATCGTTAACGCTTCCTGATACAAAGACATTAATCCTACACCTTGCATTGTTGTTGGTATGATTTCGAAATGATTGAAATCATAAGCCACTTTTGCAAGTATATGCTTAGGCGTAGTATCTAATCCTGAAGCAAGATATTCTTCATACTTACGCGTAATACGCTCCCAAATACTACTATCATCGCGAGTAACAATACCCGAGCAAAAGGATGCAATGCTATCACTCGCTCTTAGTTTTTCTTCTGGATGCGCACAACTATAATAGTAATACCCAGAATCTGTATGTATCACGATATAGTGCTTACGCTCCTTACTATATCGCAAATACTGTGTTGTTTCTTCCTCTAATGTAAAGTGCAAATATTCAAATAAGTTCATCAAAAGCACAGTCTGGTCTGTATCTGACCAATAATGGGAATCTATTTTCATAAAAAGACTATATATTAAACAATTTGTAAATTTAACGTAAAAATACAAAAGTACATAAATATGTACACCTAATGATTATGTATACTTTTTATTTCATACTAAATACTCATATAAAACACTATGAAAAAAACATTAAACAACTGAAAATAAACATTTTAATTAAAAATATAAAAATAAAATTCAAATATTTTAAAAAATATAAAAATATAAAAAATTACATTTTTTTTAAAATTATTAATTTTATTGTAAAAATTAATTATATTTGTATTGGAGATGCATACTAGACACGAGTATACATAGTCTGAAAAAACAATCACACTCTTAACACCATAACTTATGTTAACATGTAGCAATATAATGCCTGATCGAATCATATTAGATATGAACGGATCTCTAATTTTTTTTAATAGTTATGAAATCATTTTTTTGAAAGCAGAAGGAAACTATACTGAGATCCATCTTGTCGATGGTCAAAAAAAGGTGCTTTGCAAAACACTGAAAGAAGTAGCTTCAAGCTTTAAGAATAACCATTTCTTTTATAGAATTCATAATTCATATTTTATTAATATAAATCACATCAAAGAGTATCAAAAAAGTTATGGTGGTCGACTGATTATGAGTAATGAAAAAAGTGTGAATATTAGTAGAGCTAAAAAAGAAGATTTCTTAGCTAAACTATTAATTTAAATATATAAATTTGAGGTCAGTAGTTAACTGCATATAATTTGAGTTTAATGCACTTAAGTTTATAATACAAAGATTGTATTAGCTATTCACTGTAACAATCGCATCATTAGCTAACTTCAATATTTGTTCATATTGTTCTTCTAATGTTAGGTTAGAATTATCTATTTCAACGGCATCATCTGCTTTTTTGAGTGGTGAATCTTTTCGAGTGCTATCGATATGATCTCTATTGACTACATTTTTAAGTACATCTTCATAGCTTACATCATCACCTCTATCAGTTAACTCTTTAAACCTTCGTTCTGCTCTGTCTTTTGCGGTAGCAGTCATGAATATTTTAAGTTTGGCATGAGGAAATACAACAGTCCCTATGTCTCTTCCATCCATTACAACCCCTTTATCTTTTCCTAATAGTTGTTGTTGCTCGACTAGTTTTTTACGAACCACAGACACCGCAGCTACTTGACTTACAAAACGCGCTACTTCTAGCTTACGAATCTCTTGTTCCACATTTTCACCGTTTAATACTACTTCAGCTACTCCTGTATTAGGGTTAATTTCAAAACGGATCGCTATAAACGGCAATTGGCGTTCTAAGGCTTCTTCATTGAAATGAGTGGCGTCTATATAACAATTTCGCATGGCAAATAATGTTACTGCACGATACATTGCTCCTGTATCTACATAGATATACCCTAAAGTTTTAGATAATTGTTTGGCAACTGTACTCTTACCTGTAGAAGAGTACCCGTCTATAGCAATAATAATTTTAGGATCTGTCATGCTTATAAAAATAGATAATTTATATATACTTAAAATTTTAGTACTATAATTGTTCAAATCTACTAAATTAAATGCTCTTGAGTTTTCTCCAAAGCCAATACCTGAATATACTACAAACTCCTTGCGATTCTGGTTACATCAACTATAACTGTTTTGCATTTTTAACTTTCGTTTTCAACAAAGCAACATCCAATACTTCACTCATTTCTTGAACATAATGAAAGGTCAGTCCTTTCAAATATTCTTGATTAATTTCTAAAATATCACGTTCGTTATCTTTGCAAAGTACAATCTCTTTGATTCTAGCGCGCTTGGCTGCTAGAATTTTTTCTTTAATCCCTCCTACAGGCAGTACTTTACCTCGCAATGTAATTTCACCTGTCATTGCCAGACTTTTCTTCACTTTACGTTGTGTAAATAATGAAACTAGAGAGGTTAGCATAGTTATCCCTGCACTCGGTCCATCTTTTGGAGTTGCACCTTCAGGAACGTGAATATGTACATTATAATTTTCAAAAATAGTGGAATCTAGTTTTAAGATATCTGCATTGGCCTTGATATACTCCAAAGCGATAGTCGCCGATTCTTTCATTACTTTACCTAGGTTCCCTGTAATGGTTAGATTTCCTTTACCTTTAGAAAGAATAGATTCTATAAATAAGATATCCCCTCCTACTCGAGTCCATGCCAGTCCAGTTACTACCCCTGCAACATCATTGTTTTCATATTTATCGCGTTCTAATCTAGGACCTCCTAGAACTTCAATAACATCATCATTACTAATTTTGACGTCATACTTTTCTTCCATTGCAATGTTTTTGGCAGCATAGCGTACCATTGTGGCAATTTGTTTTTCTAAACCTCTAACTCCAGATTCTCTAGTATATCCTTCTACAATTTTTTCAAGCTGTGATTTACCAATTTTTAAATGTGTGGTATCCAAACCATGTTCCAACAATTGTTTTGGCAACAAATGTTTCTTGGCTATTTCTACTTTTTCTTCGATAGTATATCCACTTACATTAATGATTTCCATACGATCCAATAATGCTGGTTGAATGGTATTCAAACTATTCGAAGTCGCAATAAACATAACTTTAGAAAGATCAAACCCTAATTCTAAAAAATTATCATGGAACTCTGAGTTTTGCTCAGGATCCAATACTTCTAATAATGCGGATGAAGGATCTCCTTGACTTCCTAAAGATAATTTATCAATCTCATCTAATACAAAAACAGGATTACTTGTTCCTGCTTTTTTAAGACTCTGTATAATTCTTCCCGGCATTGCACCGATATAGGTTTTACGATGCCCCCTAATCTCTGCCTCATCTCGCAATCCACCAAGTGAAATACGCACATACTCACGACCTAATGCATCTGCAACCGATTTACCTAATGATGTTTTTCCAACTCCAGGAGGTCCGTACAGGCATAATATTGGCGATTTCATATCATTTCTTAGCTTCAAAACGGCCAAATATTCTATAATTCTCTTTTTCACATCGTCCAATCCATAATGTGCAGCGTCTAGTATTTTTTTAGCACGTTTTAAATCAAATTTATCAGTACTATACTCATTCCAAGGAAGATCTAAAAATAAATCCAAATAATTACGCTGTATGGAATACTCTGCTACTTGAGGATTCATCCGCTGCATTTTAGACAACTCTTTCTTAAAATGCTTCTCAATCTCTTTACTCCACTTTTTTTGTTCACCCCGCAATCGAAGCTCTTCTAATTCATCTTCATGAGACACACCACCCAACTCTTCTTGAATTGTTTTCATTTGTTGATGCAAGAAATACTCTCGTTGCTGTTGACTCATGTCGTTTTGCACCTTACTTTGAATATCATTTCTGATTTCTAGCTTTTGATACTCCACATTCATGTACTTCAATGTGGTAAGTGCTCTTTCTTTTAAATCATTAATCTCTAATAATTTTTGTTTCTCTTCTACAGATAGGTTAAGATTCGAAGATACAAAATTGATTAAGAAAGAATTGCTTTCAATATTTTTGATCGCAAAAGAAGCTTCCGACGGAATTGTTGGACTTTCTTTGATAATATCCAATGCCAATTCTTTTATGGAATCGATAATTGCAGTAAACTCTTGGTTTTCTTTTGCAGGGCGTGCTTCCGGAACTTCAGCAACTTTAGCTGTAATATATGGTGATTCCTGTAAAACTTTTTCAATCGAAAATCGCTTCTTACCTTGTAAAATCACAGTAGTGTTACCGTCTGGCATTTTTAACACCCTTAATATCTTAGCAACGACCCCCAAAGAATTAATATCATCACTAGAAGGGTTCTCTGTATCTTCTTCTTTTTGAGAAACGACACCTATCGTTTTACTTCCCAAATTCGCTTCATTAAGTAATGCGATAGACTTATCTCTTCCTGCTGTTATCGGAATAACAACACCTGGAAAAAGCACTGTATTTCGTAACGGTAATATTGCTAAAACCTCTGGGATCTCTTCATTATTAATCTCTTCTTCATCTTCTGGAGTCATCAACGGGATTAATTCCGCATCTTCATGAATCCCCTCTAATGACAAACTGTCTAATGTTGCTAATTTGGATTTAGTCATCGCTATATATAAAAGTCACTTTGTCATATAAACATTGTGACATCTGTTAGTAAAAATAGTGTGTATAACGCTAATGTATTTAAAACATTAAAGTTACACTTTCTAAAACTATATAGATTCAATTGTCATGCCATAGTACTATCAGTATACAATATGCCAATTGTTTCTGTTGTATTGAAGAAAACAACTTTTTTCAGTTCCTCTTCTTACTTTATGTAAAGAATTAATGATCAAAAGATCATCTGTAAAATCATTTTATGAATTTTTAGTACTTTTTAACAAAACACAAAACTCTACAATACGTTAATAAACAATTATATACAGAAGCTAATACTGTTAAAATCATATTCCAAAAACAACAAAACAAACTAGTATTTACTTCGTATTTTTTTTTACACCAAATATTGATTATTTTTACAAGAATCACTATAAAAATATTGTAGTGATGTCACCCCAAAAATATATACTATTGTTATTCTTTACTAAAAAAAAAATTATCTTCAAGGATATTGTTCCCAAAGGATATGTTGACATCCATTCTCACCTATTACCAGGTATTGACGATGGTGTGAAAACAGTATACAAATCCGCATACATTATTGAACAATTTAAAGCACTTGGTTTTAAAAAAGTAATCACAACACCACATGTACTTCAGCAGGTATGGCCGAATACTACAGCTATTATCCATGAAAAAACAGCATTAGTACACGAAACACTAAATGCTTTAGACATTAATAATATCGAGTTTTCTGCTAGTGCAGAATATATGTTAGATGATTTATTTCTTGAAAGAATAAAAAGCAATGATTTAGTTTTATTACCGAGCAAACACATTTTAGTTGAAATGTCAACGTTTAGCGCTCCTATGAATTTAAAAGACTTACTTTTTGAGATTAAACTTGCTGGAATTACTCCAGTATTAGCACATCCCGAGCGATACACTTTTTACCACAATAGTATAGAGAAATATCATCAACTAAAGGAGGATGGGTTTTTACTCCAACTTAATCTTTTATCGTTATCCAATTATTATGGCGAGCAAGTAGCTACTGTTGCTAAAAAACTACTAACTCAAGGTTTATATGACTTTGCTGGCACAGATATTCATAACTATTACCAATTGGAAGTACTGGAAAAGGGGTTTGATAAGAATATAGCCTATCAAGCACAACAACTGATGGAAAAAAATACGTTTTTTTCATAACCAATAGCTTAGTACATGACAAAAATCAGCAAGCATCTGAAAAATAGCAATTAAGTAACTTTTTTCAAATATATAATCGTTTGTAATGTTTTAAGAATCAAGAGACAAGACTAAAAAAATAGCCCACTTTTATTTCTTTCACAGGAAGATATATATCCTGTTAAAACCAAAGTGTTATCATTTTTTGTCATGTACTTATAACCCATATTTTAACATCCTGAATACGGAAAATAGTCAACTCGCTCGGAACAAGCTCACAAAGCATTCAGCGGATACCTATTTTTAACATTTCGAGGTAAGCCTCGGAGCATTAAACTCCACAATGTGGATTAAAATAAATCTATGATATACCGAGTACTCTTTATTTTATATTGCTTTACCCTATATCAACCCCAAGTAGACATCAAAGCATATCTAGGAAAGTGGGAGATTACTGGAGGCTCAATTATAGAAATTTATCAAAAAGGTAATCTTCTTTATGGCAAAATCAATAAACGTGCTGATCACCCCATAAGCAATCGTAATGGATTGGATAACAACAACCCGAATGAGCAGCTCAAATCTCGTAAACTATTAGGTATTGATATCTTAGAGAACCTTGAATATAATGATGGCGTTTTATCAGGAGGGACTATATATAATGCAGATAGCGGAAGTAGTTATACGGTTAAAGTTTGGATTGAAAACGACAATCTCAATACATGTTACATAAGAGCCTACAAAAGTATTTTATTCAAAACATTTGAAGCTACTAGAATACCCAATCCCATTCGATAGAGATGACATGTATTTAGTTAACACCCTTAATACTGAAAAACAGCACACTAGACCTGCTAGGTTTTGAAAACCTAGAGCCGGTCTAGTGATTCATTATGCTATAATTCAAAAATAACAACAAAACTATACACCTAAGTACCGCACAAAAAATCTCAGGTTATTCCAATATTGTAACTCTTACCTTTTTCTTTTTTAATCTTGTATTATTAAGAGCACTAACTACTCGTTTTGCTTTGGATTTAGAAACAGACACAAAAGCACAATCTTGTTTCAATTCGATAACACCCACTTCCTCTTTTTTCAATTTTCCTTGTTTAAAACAAACTCCTGCAATATCACCTTTAGAGATTTTATCTTTTCGTCCTCCTGAAATAAATAGCGTACACCATTTTGAAGGCATCGGTACTGGTTTCTCTTCTAAAATTTCGATAGGGGTATCTGCAGCTATAAATTCTGGAGCTTTCTCATCTACCCATTGTAGCATATAGGCAGTACCCGTAGCATTCATACGAGCTGTTCTTCCGTTTCTATGCGTAAACTCTTCCGCTTTTAAAGGCAATTGATAATGAACAATAAATTTTAATTCAGGAATATCAATTCCACGTGCTGCCAGATCTGTAGCTATAATCAATTGATAGGTTCCGTTTCTAAATTTTATAAGTGCACGTTCTCGATCTTTTTGCTCTAATCCACCATAAAAACAACCATGGCTAATTTGGTGGGTCGTTAAAAAATCACTTACCCGTTGGATTGTTTCTTTATAATTACAAAAAATAATTCCAGGTTGATCTCCTACATGACATAGTAATTTCACTAAGGTTTCTAATTTATCCTTATCGGGAGACATTACCATTCTTAACCCTAATTTGGAGGTGTTGCTTTCTAAATAATTAATGTATAATGGCGCTGTTAATTGCACAAAACTAGGCACAGGAATTGCTGATGTAGCAGAAGTTAAGATTCGTTTTTCTATGGCTGGCAAACTTTCTAATATTGCCTTCATTTCTACCTCAAAACCTACTTCTAGAGACTTATCAAACTCATCTAATACTACTATTTTTAGTTTATCCACAGAAAACGTGCCTCGTCTAAGATGATCTGCAATACGTCCTGGAGTACCAATAATAATTGCTGGATTATGTTGTAGCTCAACCTTATCCTTAGCAAATGCACGACCTCCATAAACAGCATTCACCTTATACCCCGTTCCCATATTTCTTAATACTTGTTCGATCTGAATTGCTAATTCCCTAGATGGTACTAAAATCAAGGATTGCACCTCTTTACATTCTGAATCTAAATTTGCTACTATTGGCAATACAAATGCTAGTGTTTTTCCAGTTCCTGTTGGCGAAAGTAAAACGACATTTGCAGAAGAATCAATAGCCAGTTTAGCTTCTTCTTGCATAGGATTCAATCGCTCGATGCCTAGCGCTTTCAATATAGCTTGTGTTGATTTCATACGGATGTTTATTATGGCAAAAATACAGTTAATTCAATGATTCCATATCCAAAAGAACTATTTTAAATTTCAGAACACTTACAAAAAGAATTGGTTGCTTTTATACCGTTTCCCTGAGTACATGACAAAAAATAGCTGTTCTCTATGTAAAGTTGCATCGTCACTTTGTAATTCAGACCTAATAGGGTTCCAAAACCTAATAGGTCTAACGGAGCAAGCAACCATAAAATAATGATTATCAAAAATCTAAAGCATAGCGGCTAATTTTTGCTATGTACTAAAACCATTTCCTTAAGGTTGCAACCATCTCAAGCGCTAAGCGTCTTAAACTTTAGAAATCATAAGTATTTAATTTATCCCGGATTATCTATCCTTCATGACCAGATTTTAGCACAAAATCCGAGTTAAAAAATATTTTATAAAAAAATTACGTGTAATCCGTATTTAAATCGTCTTTA
>CALFCI010000081.1 GCA_937951135.1 uncultured Aquimarina sp.
GTATATAATCCTATTCTTTTTCTACTATTTATTCGTTATAAAATTAAACAATAGCTACGGCTATTCTTTGATTTTATGCCTCTAACTAGCGAAAAATTTATTAGATTCTAAATACGAAATTATTATTCGCAAATCGTATTAGTTTGTAAAAGGGAATATACGTAAACCCTACTAAAATTGATTTAACTTCTCTTCTATAGCTTCCAAGCAAGGGTTCTTAATACTCCCTATATGAGTATGCTTCGTATTTTTATCTGGAATGTACTTTCCATTTTCGATATCCAATCCGATTTTCACATTGGCATCTCTAAATGACATTCCTTCCATGACTAATGCGTTTAAAGTATCTACACTAAAAAGGTAATCGTATTTATCACCGGGTAGTATTGTTGTATTTACAGTGACACTTTGTAATGCATATACCGCCATTTCTCAATAAGGTAATTTAGTAATACTGAGAATTGAATTTGTTATGGTATACCTCTACCACTTACCTAAGCGCGTTGTTATTTTAATACACAAAACAAGTTTTATTATCGGTTTATTAAAGCGCTATCTTTCCTAGGATTTTATCCATTACCCAACTCGTATGAACTGCTGTAAGACCACTTGAAGGGTGTATGTAATTATCATTAAATAGTTGTTTTTTCATATTCTCTACATGATGGATTTGTATGTTTTTTGGGTTTTCAATAAAAACCTCTTGCTGTTTGCCATTATACTTTAATAGTACTGGACTTTCATTAAAAACAGAAAATTCAATCTTTCCTTTACTCCCAAATATTTCAACTCGATCTTCACTATGATCGCAACCAAAATTCCAACTCCCAGCTCCTGTTACTCCACTCTCATGTAACCAACATGCAGTAAAAGCATCTTTTGCTCCATATAATTTTTGTTGATTGAGACTGATACCAAATACATCTTTTATATTTCCTAAAAGGTGAATAAATAAATCAAGCCCATGACTTGCCAAATCATCAAAATAACCACCTGTAGCTACCTTAGGGTCTGTACGCCAATGGTATGTTCCTGAAACGTCTATATCTTTAGGAGCCCTGTTTAAATGCCAATTTATATGTCTAATTTCGCCAATATCTTTATTATTTAACCAAGTCTGTACTTGATGAAATCGAGGTAAAGAACGTCTATAGTAGGCTACAAATAATGGTATGTTTTTTTCTTTAAACGAATCATAGATCGCCACACTATCTTGATAACAAGGTGCTAAAGGTTTTTCTATACAACATGGTTTTCCTGCTGCTGCAACTTTAAGCGCATAATACAGATGAGTATCGGGAGGAGTAGCGATATAGACTGCATCAACTTCAGTATCATTAATTAGTTTATCTGCTTCAGTATAATACTTTTTAATATTGTGTCTTCTTGCATAGTCTTGCACCTTATCTAAACTTCGTCTCATTACAGCAATAAGCTGAAAACCTTCTGTTTGCGTATAGGCAGGGCCACTTTTAACTTCTGTCACATTACCACATCCAATTATTCCCCAACGAATTAATTTAGACTGTTTAACATCATCAATCATATCTATTTATTTAAAAATACTATTACCTTATAAGTACTAGTCTATCCCTCCTTTTAGGTCAGATAAATTTTAAAATAATCTGAACTGTTTCTATCTAGATGCACTAAAGAGATCTTAGCCTCTACAGATTTTGAAAATCTGCATGGAATTTACACTAAAAAAAATTCAAGTATACCCCTACTAAAATTGATTTAGCTTTTCTTCTATAGCTTCCAAACAAGGGTTATTAATACTTCCTATATGTGTATGCTTCGTATTTTTATCTGGTGTATACTTCCCATTTTCAATATCCAATCCGATTTTCACATAGGCATCACGAAATGACATTCCTTCCATGACTAATGCATTTAGCGTATCTACACTAAAAAGGTAATCGTATTTATCATCGGATAGTATTGTTGTATTTACAGTTACATTTTGTAACGCATATACCGCCATTTCTAAAGAGGCTTTTAAATCTTGAATTGCAGGTACAAGACCTTCTTTAAGCAGCTGTAAGTCTCTATGATACCCACTAGGTAAATTGTTCATCAATAGTGTTAATTCATAAGGCAAAGCTTGAATTTTATTACACTTTCCTCGAATCAATTCAAACACATCTGGATTCTTTTTATGCGGCATAATACTCGATCCCGTTGTAAACTCTGATGGAATACTCATAAAATCAAAATTCTGACTCATGTACACACATACATCCATTGCTAACTTCGATAAGGTTGCTGCAACACTACTCATTGCAAAGGCTGTTGATTTCTCCGACTTTCCTCTACTCATTTGTGCTGCTACTACATTATACTTTAGGGTAGCAAAATCCAATTCTTTTGTAGTCATCTCTCTATCGATAGGAAATGAACTACCATATCCAGCGGCACTTCCTAATGGATTTTGATCTACAACCTTAAGTGCTGCTTCTACAAAATACAGATCATCTACAAAACTCTCTGCATAGGCAGAAAACCAAAGTCCAAAAGACGAAGGCATTGCTATTTGAAAATGTGTATAGCCAGGTAATAATACCTCCTTATGTTGTTTTGCTGATGCTAATAATACCGCGCCTAACTCCTTTACTAAAGATTTAAGTTCCGAAAGCTCATCTTTAAGATATAAATGCATCGCTACCAAAACTTGATCGTTACGTGATCTTCCGGTATGGATCCGTTTTCCTGCATCCCCGATACGCGCTGTTAATTCAAACTCTATTTTAGAATGTACATCTTCAAACTGATCTTCAATAACAAAGCGTCCTTCCTTAATCTCGATCGCAATCGCTTCTAGCTCTTTTCGGATGGCTTGAATATCGTCTTTAGAGAGTATTCCTATACTGTGCAACATATTGGCGTGCGCCAATGTAGCTTGTACATCATACTTAGCGATTACTAAGTCTAATTGTCTATCATTCCCTACGGTAAAAAAATCGATCTTTTGATCTGTTGGTAATCCTTTATCCCAAAGTTTCATTGGTGTATGTTTTAATTTATTGGTATCTCTCGGGTTTCAGGTTTCTGGTGTCAGGTCTCCGCTGTTAGCAGTTAGCAAATCACATAGTATCTTTTTCCTATCTCCTGTTTCTTGTTCCCTGTTCTATATTTAGTACTATATTGATCAGCTATTACCTTCCTCTTATAATTATCTTCATTTCGCCTTATAGCTCTTTTTGTCTCCTTTTTCTATCTGTCTTAATTTCTTCCTATACGATTCCTTCCAAAATTTGAATATACAAATCGATACCTTCCTCAATCTCCTGCACATATATATACTCATCTGCCGAATGTGATCGTGTGGAGTCACCTGGGCCTAGTTTTAAGGACGGACAACTCAGTCTTGCTTGATCTGATAAGGTTGGTGAACCGTATGTAGATCGCCCTAATTGAATTCCTGATTGTACAATACCATGCTCCTTTGGAATGGAAGAGGAACATAAATGCAAGGATCGAGGTGTTACGGTCACATGATCTGGCATTGCTGCTTTTACGACTTCTAAGACCTCTATGTTTTGATAATGATCATTGACTCTAATATCGACTACCAGATCACAATTTCCAGGCACTACATTATGCTGATTACCTGCATTTACTTGCGTTACCGTCATTTTTACCGGCCCTAATACTTCTGATACTTTCTCAAAGGCATAGTTTTTAAACCATTGAATGGTTTCTACTGCATTATAAATCGAATTATCATCATTGGGATGTGCCGCATGGCTTGCCGTTCCTTTTACTGAAACATCCAATACCAACAGTCCTTTTTCGGCCACTGCCAACTGCATTAATGTAGGCTCACCCACAATAGCGAATTCTACATTTTTTAAATGTTTCACCACACTATTCAATCCCCAATCACCACTATTTTCTTCTTCTGCTGAGGTTACAATTACAAAATTGTACTTCAAGTTTTCTTGTGCATAAAAATAACGAAATGTAGCCATTAATGCTACCAAACATCCTCCTGCATCATTACTTCCTAATCCGTATAATTTTCCTTTTTCGATAACCGCATTAAAAGGATCGCGTGTATAATTACTATTGGGTTTTACCGTATCATGATGTGAGTTTAATAATATCGTGGGCTTAGCCTCATCAAAATATTGATTATACGCCCAAATATTATTATTCTCCCGCTCAAAAGGAATGTTATGGCTATTAAACCAACCTTCTAATAAAGCTGCTGTGTGTTCTTCTTCTGTCGAAAAAGATTGGGTCGCTATTAACTGTTGTAATAGTGCTATAGCTTGTTGTGTGAGTTCTTTTTTCATTTTTTCAGAAACACAATATCTTGTGTTTTTACTTTTTATTGAGACGCAAAATCTTGCGTCTTTACTTTTGGTTGAGACACAAAATATTGTGTCTTTACAACCGTAAGGTGGTATGCTTGGTTTGGTTATCTTTTATAAAGTCTGCATTGGCAATATGTACTGTGCTTACATTCCGTTGTAATGCATTGAAACAATTTTCTAATTTCGGTAGCATTCCATCCGCAATGATTCCTGCTTCTTTTAGTTGTGCATACGTGGCTGTATTAATGTCTTCTACTACTGAATCCTTATCATTAATATCTTTTAAAACACCTTTCAGCTCAAAACAGTAAAACAATGAAACCTCATAGTCTTCACTCATTGCAATAGCCACCTCCGAAGCTATCGTATCAGCATTGGTATTCAATAGTTGTCCATTCGCATCATGAGTTACTGCACAAAACACAGGCGTAATCCCTTGTGTAATTAAACTCGAAATTATAGTTGCATTTACTTTAGTAACATCTCCCACAAACCCATAATCTATTTTGGATACAGGGCGTTTTTTTGCAACAATTACATTTCCATCTGCTCCTGTTAATCCTAACGCATTACAGTTGTTTTTCTGTAATTTAGCAACTATAGTTTTGTTTAATAAACCGGCATAGGTCATCACAACAATATCTAAACTTGCGGCAGAAGTAATTCTACGTCCATTGACCATTTGTGTTTCTACTCCCATTGTTGTTGCCAACTGAGTTGCAGACTTTCCTCCGCCGTGGATCAATATTTTTGGCCCTTCTATCCTTGAAAAATCTGCTAAAAATGTAGCAAGTACTTCAGTATCTCCTACAATGTTTCCTCCTATTTTTGCTATTAACAACTTTTGCTTTGTCATTTGATTCTTTGGTTGAGACGCAATATCTTGTGCCTTTATCTTTTTTATTGGATACCAATTATTAACCTTCCAATTGTTGGAAACACAAAATTTTGTGTTTCTATACTGTTTTTAAAATCTTTTGCAATACAATTTGTGCTGCATACGTTCTATTATTCGCTTGTTGTATGACTAAAGCATTATCACCGTCAATTACAGCATCATCTACCACCACATTACGCCGTACGGGCAAACAGTGCATAAATTTCGCATCATTGGTCCCTTCCATTTTATCTGCAGTAATTTTCCATTCGGCCCCTGTATTCAATATTTTTCCATAGTCTGTATACGCACTCCAGTTTTTTACATATATAAAATCTGCAGCTGCAAACGCTTCTTTCTGATTATAAACTACTTTGGTATCCCCTACGATATGAGGTGCTAAATCGTAACCTTCGGGATGTGTAATTACAAATTCTGCATCCATTTTTTGCATCATCTCTACAAAAGAATTGGACACTGCCTGCGGCAACGCTTTAGGATGAGGAGCCCACGATAATACTACCTTAGGCCGTGCTACTGTTTTATGTTCCGTAATTGTAATCGCATCTGTTAATGCTTGTAATGGATGCCCCGCAGAGCTTTCCATATTGATGACAGGAATTGTAGCATATTCTATAAAACTATGCAATACCTTTTCGCTATAATCATCTTCTCGATCTTTTAAACCTGCAAACGCTCGTATTGCTAGTACATCACAGTATTGAGATACTACTTGAGCGGCTTCTTTTACATGTTCAGAAGTCCCTTGATCCATTATGGTTCCATCACCATACTCTAGTGACCATCCTTCTCCATTAAAATTCATCACAATCACGTTCATTCCCAAATTTAATGCAGCTTTTTGCGTACTTAAGCGGGTACGCAAACTTGGATTAAAGAACAACATTCCTATAGTCTTATCTGTACCTAATGCTTTATTGGCTATAGGGTCTTTTTTAAGAGCTATTGCTTCTTGTACCCAATGATCTAAGGAGTCTATGTCTTGTATGGAAAAGTAATTTTTCATCTGTTTAGCTATTTGCTATTAGGCTTAAGCCTTTAGCTTTTTTTTTAAATTTTAATATCCTCTCAATACTTAATACTCAGTACTGAGTACTAGATTAGTATTCTTGTAAATGGAACCTTATTTGCCATTGCATTGACTAAAAAGTTATCTTTTAATCCATTCACTATCCATGTTTCTATATGTGCTTTCTTTGTAATCTCTAAGGCCACAATTTTTGAGGTCATACCTCCAGTACCATGAGAGGATTTTGAGGTTACGACTTCTTTTTTTAATTGTGCGATATCCGTGACTTCAGATATGGTTTGAAACGTCTGATCTTCTACTGATGCTTTTGTACAAATCCCATTGGTATTGGTCGCAATGACTAATAAATCGACCTCTAATAATGAGGCTGTTAAAGCCGCTAACTTATCGTTATCTCCAAATTGAATCTCATCAGTGGCTACGGTATCATTCTCATTGATAATCGGAATGTAATTATTGGCTAACAATACATTAATGGTCTCGATAATATTCTTCTTAGATTCTTCTCTTTTAAAATCTGGATAGGATAATAAACATTGAGAAGTTAACAACCCTAAATCTCTAAAGCTTTCCTGAAAAATACGCATTAGATGCGGTTGCCCTATGGCTGCTAAAGCTTGTTTTACATTGATCGCTTTACTTCCATTCCCTTCTAGGTTTACAAATTGTTTGGCGACAGCAATAGCACCTGAGCTTACGATTACAAATTCATATTGGTCTTGTAAGGCTACAATTTGTCTGCCGATATCCTCGATCTTACCTCTAGAGATATGATCACTTTCTTTGGTTAAGGTATTTGACCCTATCTTCAATACAATTCGTTTTTTATCTGATTTGCCCATCGCCGTGTATATACCATTTATTAGTAACCAAATGTTGTAACCCTATTGGTCCTCTTTGGTGTAATTTATCTGTACTAATTGCTAATTCTCCTCCTAACCCTAACTGAAATCCATCAGTAAAACGCGTAGACGCATTGTGATATACTGCGGCGCAATCTACAGCTGCCATAAAGTTTTCGGCTTCAGTAGTCCTCTTAGTGATGATTACTGCCGAGTGTCCTCCACTATAGGTATTGATCTTTTCTATTGCAGCTTGGGTATCAGCGATCTCTCCGATTACTATTTTATAATCTAAAAATTCTTCATACCAAATTGCATCATTTGGAATGGCAGCTACACCTTCGTTTTCTGCCAAAACTGCATCTCCAATAATTTCTACATCATGTGATTTTAATTGTGCCAATAGCTTTTGTACAAACACTTCTTTATTCGGAAGGTTTTGATCTATTAACACTTTATCGACGGCATTACATGCTGAAATTTTAGCTGTTTTTCCGTTCATAATATTTTGTAATGCCAAATCGAGATCTGCCTCTTTGTGCACATATACAAAATTATTTCCTCTACCACTTATGATTACAGGGCATGTAGCATGTTCTTTTACAAATGCAATCAAACGTTCTCCACCTCTGGGTACAATCAAATCTACTTTTTGGGTTGGTTTTTCTAAAAACGCCTGTGTTTCCTTTCGATTATAATTCATGTACTCTACCCAATCTGTAGACACTTCATTTTCAGATAATGCTTGGTGCCATAGTTTTACAATAGCAAGGTTTGAATTCAAGGATTCTTTACCTCCTTTCAATAGAATTTTATTTCCAGATTTGAATGCGATCCCTCCTGCCTCAATCGTTACATCGGGTCGCGATTCGTAAATGATTAAAATCGTACCAAAAGAAGCGGTTTTATTATACACTTGCATTCCATTATCGTGTGTAAACCGAAAACGCTCTACCCCTACTGGATCTTCTTGTGCTGCCAATTGAGATAAAGATTCTATCATCCCTTCAATCTTTTCCTGATCTACTTTTAATCGGTCATACATGGCAATATCGCCTCCATCATACCCGTTCATATCTATAGCATTGGCTTCAAGAATCACTTCTCGTTGCTGATCTACCAATGTTGCCATAGTTTTCAATACTGCATTACGCTGTGCTATCGTTAATATTGTATTCATCCAGTTACTTTTTCTATCGCTAATACTTCTTTCAATGCTGTAATAAATTGATCTATTTCTTTTTTACCAGCTATTAATGGTGGTAAAATTCGTAATAATTTTTTATTCATAGCACCTCCTGTAAAGATATGATGATCATATATTAGTTTTTTCCGGAGTTCTCCTACTTCATACTCAAATTCTAATCCTAACATCAACCCTCTTCCTTTCACTTTTTTCACTCCAGGCAATCCTGCTACTTGTGCTATAAAATAGTCTCCTGTTAATCTGGCATTATCAATTAATTCTTCGGTTTCTATAACCTCTAGCACGGCTAACCCTGCTGCGCAAGCTAAATGGTTCCCTCCAAAAGTAGTCCCTAATAAGCCATAACTGGCTTCAATATACGGAGCGATTAAAATTCCACCTATTGGAAATCCATTACCCATCCCTTTGGCAATTGAAATAATATCGGGCGTAATACCATGATGGTGGTGTGCGAAGAATTTTCCTGATCTTCCATATCCAGACTGTACTTCATCCAGAATAAGGACTACTCCATCTGCTTTACACAACGCTTCTAATCCTTTAAAAAACTCCGTTGTTCCTTCATCCAATCCTCCAACACCTTGAATCGGCTCTACAATTACTGCACATACATCATCTTTAGCCAATTCTTCTTTCACCAAATCCAATTGATTGAGTGGTAAAAAGGTAACCGCTTGTTGTTGGTTTAAGGGCGCATTAATTTTTGGATTATCTGTAGCTGCTACTGCCGCAGATGTTCTTCCATGAAACGCATTATTAAAAGCTACTACTCTAGCTTTTCCAGTATGAAATGACGCTAATTTTAACGCATTTTCATTGGCTTCTGCTCCAGAACTACATAAAAACAATTGATAGTCATTATATCCTGAAAGCTGTCCTAACTTTTCTGCTAACTGTTGTTGTAAGCTGTTTTGAACTGCATTCGAATAAAAACCTATAGTTTCTAATTGCTTTGTTATTTTTTTGACATAATGCGGATGCGAATGCCCAATAGAAATCACGGCATGTCCTCCGTATAAATCCAAATACTCTTGTCCGTTTTTATCAATTACAGTACAATCATACGCTTCTACTGGCTCTACATCATATAATGGATATACATCGAATAATTTCATGTCTTTTTTTGTTGATTGTACTTCGGCTTCGCTCAGTACTGTTTCGGCTTCGCTCAGTACTGTTTCGGCTTCGTTTAGTATTTTTAATATCAAGTACTGAGCGAAGTCGAAGTACTATTTTATCGTATTAATTTTTTCAAAAGAGGCCATAATTCCTTTAATTACGGAAGAACTTAGTCCTTGGTGTTCCATTTCGTTAAGCCCTTCTATCGTGCATCCTCTAGGTGTGGTTACTTTATCGATTTCACGTTCAGGGTGTGTCCCATTTTCTGCAACTAATGTTGCTGCCCCTATACCCGTTTGTACTGCTATAATCTGTGCTTCTTCTGGATGGAATCCCATTTGAATTCCGCCTTGAATCATTGCTCTTAAAAAACGTAAAAAGAAAGCTGTTCCACTAGCTCCCAATACTGTTGCTGCTTGCATCATTCGTTCTTCGATTACTAAAGTTTTACCTATGGTATCAAACATTTTCTCTACCGCTGCTAATTCAACTAAAGCATCTTCATTTGCTGCAATACAGGTCATTGATAACTGTTTTGAAGCTCCTGTATTCGGCATTACTCTAACGACTTTATTAGTTGGAACTACAGCATTAATCTCTTCTATAGAAGTTCCTGTTACCGTAGAAATTAAGATTTGGTCTGCTGTAAGCACTTCCTTAATCTCTTCTAAAACGATAGCTAACTGTCGAGGTTGTACGCAAAGGATTACCCATTTTGCTCCTTTTATAGCAGGCACAGCTTCTTGACTAGTGTGTACTCCTAAATTTTCTTCAACTTCCTTAAGATTATACTTAGACTTATCAACAACGGTAATCTCTTTGGCTTCAAATAAATCACTATTTGCTAATCCCGATATGATCGACTTTCCTAAGTTTCCTCCTCCTATGATGGTTATGTTATTCATTCTTTTGTGGTTGTTCGTTGATGGTTGTCAGTTGATGGTTTCTTAATCTACTATAAATGAACCCTTACCTTTTAACATCACTTATTTATTTACTCTTCTTTAATTTCTATTGTAATGCCATCACATTTATTTAAAAATATATGACAACATTTCCATATTAGTTTTTAGTCCTTTGTGTTTTAGAATGTACTACATAACAACGCTATCCGTACACCACTATCAACTGACAACAAACAACCATCAACTAAAAAGCGCTAGCTTTCAATTTCAATCCTGTTTTGTCTGGTAATCCAAACATCAAATTCATATTATGAATGGCTTGTCCTGATGCCCCTTTTACCAAATTATCAATTACTGAAGTAATGATTAACATTCCATCTTTTTTACACAGATGTAGGATACATTTATTGGTATTGACTACTTGCTTCATATTCACTTCCTCATCAGAAAGTATGGTAAAGGTAGCGTCTTTATAAAAATCTGTATACACTGCCTTTGCTTCTGCCGCTGTACCTTCATAAGGCGTATAGGCTGTTGCATAAATTCCTTTACTAAAATTTCCTCTATTAGGAATAAAAAATACGGGACTATCAAAATCAGCTTGCAATTGTTTAGCCGTCTGTACAATCTCTCCTAAATGCTGGTGTGCAAAAACTTTATAACTAGAAAAATTATTATCTCTCCAGCTAAAATGTGTGGTTGCCCCTGGCATTACTCCTGCCCCTGTGCTTCCTGTGGTTGCATTTACGTGTACCGCTTCATTTAATTTTCCTGTCGCTGCCAAAGGCAATAGTGCCAATTGAATTGCAGTCGCAAAACAGCCTGGGTTTGCTATATTCTTAGCACTTACGATCTTGTCTTTTTGTAATTCAGGTAAACCATATACAAAATTCCTTCCTAAAAAATGTTGGTCACCGTCTAACCTAAAATCATTTCCTAAATCAATTACTTTAGTCGTTTCTGAAAATGTATGTGCTTCTAAAAAAGATCGAGATCGGCCATGCCCTAAGCATAAGAACAATACATCTACATTAGGATTTACAGTATCGGTAAACGCTAAATCCAAATCTCCAATCAAGTCTTTATGTTGCTTATAAATTGGATTTCCAGCATTCGTTGTGCTAAATACAAAATCTAAATGTACTTCTGGATGATTGACTAATAATCGCAATAATTCTCCTGCGGTATATCCCGATCCTCCAATAACTCCTACTGAAATCATAATTCTCCTGGGTTTACGTTATGGTATATTTTATTTGCATTGCCATAGATTTTAATAAAGCCTTTAGCATCATCAGATGTCCATGAATTATTCATTTCTCCATACTGACCAAAATCAGACTTCATCATATCGAATTCAGACTCAATTCCAACCAATTCAAAACGATATGGTTTTAATTTCACAATAACATCCCCTGTTACCGACTTCTGAGAATCTTCTAAAAACACTTCTATATTTCGCATTACTGGATCCAGATAGTTTCCTTCATGCAATAACATTCCGTACCAATTTGCTAATTGCTCTTTCCAATATTGTTGCCATTTGGTCAACACATGCTTTTCTAATAAGTGATGCGCCTTAATGATGACTAAGGGAGCAGCAGCTTCAAAACCAACTCTTCCTTTAATTCCAATAATGGTATCCCCTACATGAACATCTCTTCCGATAGCAAAAGCACTGGCTAATTCTTCCAATTTTTGAATATTCAATACTGGAGTATCTTTTTCACCATTGATGCCTACTAGTTCTCCTTTATCAAAATTAAGTACGATCGTTTCTTCTTTATCTTTTTGCAATTGACTAGGATACGCTTCTTCTGGCAATGTACCATTAGACGTTAAGGTTTCTTTTCCTCCAACGCTTGTTCCCCAAATCCCTTTATTGATAGAATATTGTGCTTTCTCCCAACTATAGCTTACCCCATGTTTTTCTAAAAAAGCGACTTCTTCTTGTCTGGATAATTGTAAATCTCGTATTGGTGTAATAATTTCGATTTCGGGTGCTAAGGTTTGAAAAATCACATCAAAACGAATTTGATCGTTTCCAGCTCCAGTACTGCCATGTGCAATATATTTGGCACCTACTTTTTTGGCATATTTAATCACCTCTATGGCTTGAAAAATACGCTCTGCACTTACTGATAGTGGATATGTATTGTTTTTTAATACGTTTCCATAAATCAAATACTTAATGGCTTTCGTATAAAACTCTTCTAATATTGTACTATTGCAATGTGAAGTGCTCCCTAGTTCGTAGGCTCTTTTTTCTGTATGTACTAATTCTTCTTCTGAAAACCCTCCAGTATTTACCAATATGGAATGCACTTCCATATTGCGTTCATGAATTAGATATTTTACACAATATGAGGTATCTAAGCCTCCACTATACGCTACTACTACTTTTTCCATAGTACAAATTGTTTATTATTGTTAATCAGCATGGTCTGCTTAATTTTCTTTAATCGTTTTAAAATGGTTTTATCAAACCATTTCTCTTTTTTCTTTGCTTGTTTAGGATCATATAACATCCCTGTACACAAGCACATCTTATGCTCTTTAGCTTTTAAAATCTCATAATTAGTGCAGGTTTTACAGCCTGCCCAAAATTTAGGATCGTCTGTGAGTTCTGAAAATGTTACGGGTTTATATCCCAACTCTGAATTAATTTTCATCACTGCTAAGCCTGTAGTAATTCCAAATACTTTAGCATCTGGATATTTTTGCAATGAATACTTGAACGTAAATTCTTTGATTTTCTTCGCTAATCCTTGATTTCTAAAATCGGGTTGTACAATTAATCCTGAATGGGCTACAAATTTTTCATGCCCCCAAACCTCGATATAGCAGAACCCTGCGAACTTCCCTTCAGAAATAGCAATAACTGCATTTCCATTCTCCATTTTGGTTTGGATATACTCAGGAGTACGTTTAGCAATCCCAGTACCTCTAACCTTTGCGGAGTCAGATATAACATCACATATTTGTTGTGCATAGCAAAAATGATTCTCGTTTGCTATTATGATTTCTATCTTTTTCATAAACGAATTACGCTTATCTAAAGAGGTGTTTATGCTCTATTGTTGTTTGTTTATTTTTTCACAGCACCCAAATATAAAGATCAACAATTAGTATACTATCATCAAAATGATATATTCTAAAAAAACCTATGCCATATAAGGATAATAATCTCGCGGGGAAGTAAGACGCACTTACTTCGAATCGTTAGTATTGCCCAGCGGGGCGACGGAAACGTCGTGATGTTTTTGGATCATAAATTGATCCGATAGACTGAATGCTCTGTATTGAAGACGTATTATTTTTCATTTCCATAATGTAGTAACTCTAAATCGTCGGCTATTGCCCCTTTCGTTAACTAAAGATGCAAAGGTACTAAAAAATTAAATAAGATTATGATATTGTTATGTTTTCTTTCAAAAGCAGTTATCTGCGTTTTAATCCAAGTATCCAAAAAGGAAAATAACTGCTTTTTCACAAAATCAACAAGGCATTTCGCCTTCTAAAAACAAAAAACTACACCAAAAACTGAAACAAATCGGGCTTATCGTTTAAATATTCTCCAAAAAATTGATGTTTTTTTAGCCGTGTGATTAAAGGAACTAAATCTTTTTTATCTTTCAATTCAACACCCACAACCGCAGATCCATTCTCTCTACTCGATTTTTTAGAGTACTCAAAGTGTGTAATATCATCATCAGGTCCTAATATTTCGGTAACAAAAAACTTTAAGGCTCCGGCGCGCTGTGGAAAACGTACTATAAAGTAATGTTTCAAATCAGCGTATAATAATGCGCGTTCTTTAATCTCTGGGGTTCGAGTAATATCATTATTACTGCCACTTACAATACATACTACATTCTTCCCTTTAATCCGTTCTGCATACATTTCTAATGCTGCAATAGTCAATGCCCCTGCGGGCTCTACTACAATTGCCTCTTTGTTATATAAGTCCAATATTGTTTGACACACCAATCCTTCAGGTACAGTATACATGTCTGAAAGATAGAATTTACAAATTTCAAAATTTAGATCTCCCACCTGTTGTACCGCAGCCCCATCAATAAATTTATCGATATCAAAGATTTTAGTATTCTTTTGATTTCGCAAGGAGGTAGTCATGGATGGAGCCCCTTCAGGCTCTACACCAATAATTTTGGTTTGTGGTGATAATTCTTTAAACACTCCACACAATCCAGAGGCTAACCCGCCGCCGCCAATAGCCACAAACACATAATCAATTGTTCCGTCGGCTTGTGTTATCAATTCCAATCCAACAGTACCTTGTCCCTCTATAATTTTAGGATCATCAAAAGGATGTATAAACGTTTTACCCTGTGCTTCACATGCTTCCTTTGCTGCTTTAGAGGCATCATCAAACGTATCACCAGTAAGTATAATAGTGATCAAATCTCCTCCAAACATTTGTGTTTGTTCGATTTTTTGCTTGGGGGTTACCGAAGGCATATAAATAGTCCCTTCAATTCCTAAATGATGACAGGCATACGCTACACCCTGCGCATGGTTTCCTGCACTGGCGCACACTACCCCCTTTTTTCGCTCTGCTGCCGTAAGAGTACTAATTTTATTAAAAGCCCCTCGAATTTTATACGAGCGAACGTGTTGTAAGTCTTCCCGCTTGAATATAATATTGGCTTGATATTGTTCAGAAAATCGAATGTTTTTTTGCAATGGAGTTACCATAGCAACTTTTTCAATCGTCTTTGCTGCAGTTTGAATCGCGTCTAGTGTAGGAAAATAAAAATCAGGTTTCATACAATTATAGTATCATAATAAAAGAACAGAGGCGCAATTTCTTGCGCCTCTATTGAGACGCAAAATATTGCGTCTTTTACTTTTTAGACGCAATATTTTGCGTCTCTATCAATAAATTAATTATACGATAGGCTTCATTGCTGTCATAGATGCTCTTAATCGTGCACCTACAACCTCTACAGGGTGATTACGTAATGCAGCATTGATTGCAATTAATTTTGCATTATCCACTCCTTTATCTTTTCCTGCATCATACGCTTTACCAATAACATCGGTATCAACATTCTTCATGAAATCTGTTAATAATGGCTTACATGCATGATCAAACAAGTAACATCCGTACTCTGCTGTATCTGAAATTACGCGGTTCATTTCAAATAATTTCTTACGAGCGATCGTATTTGCTATTAATGGTGTTTCATGTAATGACTCGTAGTATGCAGATTCTTCAATGATTCCAGATTCGGTCATCGCTTCAAATGCTAATTCTACTCCGGCTCTTACCATAGCTACCATTACTACTCCATGATCATAAAATTCTTGTTCAGAAATTTCAACATCACCCGCTGGAGTTTTTTCAAAAGCAGTGTCTCCAGTTGCCGCTCTCCATGTTAATAGGTTTTTATCATCATTTGCCCAATCTTCCATCATTGTTTTAGAAAATTCTCCTTGAATGATATCATCCATATGCTTTTGGAATAATGGACGCATAATATCTTTCAATTCTTCAGACAATTCAAAAGCTTTCACTTTAGAAACATTTGACAAACGATCCATCATATGGGTGATTCCTCCATATTTTAACCCTTCTGTAATGGTTTCCCATCCATATTGAATTAATTTAGAAGCATATCCAGCATCGATCCCCTTTTCAACCATCTTATCAAAACATAAGATCGATCCTGTTTGCAACAATCCACAAAGAATGGTTTGCTCTCCCATAAGATCCGACTTCACTTCTGCTACAAATGAAGATTCTAATACTCCTGCACGATCTCCACCAGTTGCTACGGCGTATGCTTTAGCTTGGTCAAAACCTATTTTTTTAGGATCATTTTCTGGATGTACTGCAATTAATGTTGGTACTCCAAATCCTCTTTTATATTCTTCTCTTACTTCTGAACCAGGACACTTTGGTGCAACCATGATTACCGTAAGGTCTTCACGAATTTGCATTCCTTCCTCTACAATGTTAAATCCATGAGAGTATGATAACGTTGCTCCTTTTTTCATTAAAGGCATTACTGTTTTTACTACCTGAGTATGTTGCTTATCTGGAGTAAGGTTGATCACAACATCAGCCTTAGGGATCAATTCTTCGTATGTCCCTACTGCAAATCCGTTTTCAGTCGCATTCACAAAGGATTGTCTTTTTTCTTGGATCGCTGCATCTCGTAATGTATATGAGATATCTAAACCAGAATCTTTCATATTCAATCCTTGGTTTAATCCTTGTGCACCACAACCTACAATTACAATCTTCTTTCCTTTCAATGCAGCAACTCCTTCTGAAAACTCAGACGAGTCCATAAATCTACATTTTCCTAATTGTGTTAACTGATCTCTTAATGATAGCGTATTAAAGTAATTTGCCATTTTTTTTTCGTTTTGTTGTCCTTCTTTCGCTTACGCGAAAATTATAATTGAATTTTTATTTTACTCTACTTTGCTTATGTTACTAAGCTAATTCTTCTTCGTTAAAGCTTTCTAACAATGCTGAGATATGCATTTTTTCTTTTGATATAGAGATCCTACCCGAACGCACAAATTGCATCAATCCATACGGTTCTAATTTGTCGTACAATGCTTCAACTTCCTTTCGTCTTCCTGTTTTTTCTAATACAAAGAACTCTGGGGTTACCGTTACAATATTCGCATTACTTTCTTTAATCACATTTTGAATTTGACGCTCCTCAAATAACAACTTAGAATCGATCTTAAATAAAGCCGTTTCTTGATAAATAGTCTCATCATCTCTGTGATAATACGCCTTAATCACTTCGATTTGCTTTTCGATCTGACCGACAATTTTTTTCACTTGCTCTTCGCTCATTTTCACCACAATCGTGAATCGGAACACGCCTTTAATCTCTGAAACCGATGCTGTCATACTATCTAAATTAATATGTCGCTTCAAGAAGATCGCAGAAATACGATTTAATAGCCCTATATTATTTTCAGTATATACTGATATGGTATAATTCTCTTTTTCCATTACTATTACATTTAACTTAATCTAATGTCTGATACTGATGCTCCTGTAGGAATCATAGGAAATACATTTCCTTCCTTTTCTACACATACTTCTAAGAAATATGGCCCATCAAACTTGATCATTTTTTGTACTGCTTCTTTTAAGTCTTCTCTTTTCGATACTCGATTGGCTTCGATATGATATCCTTCTGCTATTTTCACAAAATCTGGATTTGTCATTTCTGTAGAAGCATAACGGTTTTCAAAGAAAAGTTCTTGCCACTGGCGTACCATCCCTAAGAATTCATTATTCAAAACTACAATCTTAACGGGCAGTTTTTGCTGGAAAATTGTACCCAATTCTTGGATTGTCATTTGGTATCCTCCATCTCCAATGATCGCAATCACTTCTCTATCCATTGCACCCATTTTAGCTCCAATAGCTGCTGGCAATGCAAACCCCATAGTCCCTAAACCACCAGAGGTTATATTACTTTTAGACTTGGTGAATTCAGCATAACGACATGCTATCATTTGATGTTGTCCCACATCGGATACAATGATTTGATCTCCTCCTGTTACTTCGTTGATATTACGAATTACCTCAGCCATTGATAATCCTTCTTTGGTAGGATGTAATTCATTTTGAATTACCTTTTCAAACTCAATCGCATCATAATCCTTAAATTCTTGTAACCAAGCTTCGTGTTTTTTTTCTGATACTAAAGGAAGTATTTTTGCTAATGTATTTTTCACATTACCCATTACAGCAACATCTGCAATCACATTTTTATCTACCTCTGCTGGATCGATCTCAAAATGAATAACTTTAGCTTGCTTTGCATAGGTTTGAAGATTACCAGTTACTCGGTCATCAAAACGCATTCCTATAGCCATCAAAAGATCGCATTCATTGGTTAATTTGTTAGGACCATAATTTCCATGCATCCCTACCATTCCAACATTCAATGGATGTACTGTTGGCAATGCTGACAATCCTAAAATTGTCCAAGCTGCAGGCACTCCTGTTTTTTCTATAAAGGCTTTAAACTGTTCTTCTGCTTCCCCAAGAATGACACCTTGACCAAAAACAATCATTGGTTTCTTGGCTGCATTGATTAATGCCGCTGCATCTTCTAAGGTTTGAGGGTCTGTTTTGGGTACCGGTTTATAACTACGAACTCCTTTACATTTTTCATACTTAAAATCAAATTCTTCGAACTGTGCATCTTTAGTGATATCGATTAACACGGGCCCTGGTCTTCCTGATCTCGCGATATAAAAAGCTTTCGCTAATACTTCTGGGATATCTTTAGCTTTAGTTACCTGATGGTTCCATTTGGTTACTGGAGTAGAGATTCCTATGATATCGGTTTCCTGAAAAGCATCAGAACCTAATAAATGTGAACCTACTTGCCCAGTAATACATACCATTGGTGTAGAATCGATTTGCGCATCTGCAATTCCTGTCACTAAATTTGTAGCTCCTGGTCCTGATGTTGCTATAGCCACTCCTACCTTTCCACTAGTTCTTGCAAACCCTTGAGCAGCATGGGTTGCCCCTTGCTCATGACGCGTTAACACGTGGTGTAATTGGTCTTGATACTTATATAATTCATCATATACTGGCATGATCGCTCCACCCGGATATCCATAAATTAAATCTACCCCTTCTGCAAGAAGACATCTAATTACTGCTTCAGCACCAGTAATTCGTACTGTTTCTCCTGCTGTTCCTTTTGTATTCGCTTGCGTTTGTGCTTCCATACGCTTTGTTTTTATAAGACTCAACATTTATAGAGCCAAGACTTTATTTTTTAAATTCCGAAACTAAATTACTAGTGCCTAAATTTTTATTATTCTTTTCATTAACGCATTATGATTTAAACGAGACTTTTACAAAAAAACATGTACTTCGTAAATCGTACCTCGTAAATCGTACTTCCCTAAAACTCATCCGTTACACATCCTTGTGATGCTGAGGATACATTTTTAGCATATTTATACAACACTCCTTTACTGAATTTTAAAGGGGGCTGCACCCATGCTGTTTTTCTAATCGCTAATTCTTTCGCGTCAATATCAACTTCAATAGCATTGGTTTCTGCATCTATCGTTATGATATCACCATCTTGCACCAATCCGATTAATCCACCTTCTTGTGCTTCTGGAGTAATGTGCCCTACTACAAATCCATGAGTTCCTCCAGAAAATCGTCCATCTGTAATTAATGCTACATCTTTCCCTAATCCTACACCCATAATGGCTGCGGTAGGTTTTAGCATTTCTGGCATTCCAGGCCCTCCTTTTGGTCCTTCATATCGAATGACTATCACATCTCCTTTTTCTACAAGACCATCCCGTATTCCGTCATTGGCTGCATATTCTCCATTAAAAACTTTTGCTTTTCCTTGGAAACGCAATCCTTCTTTCCCAGTAATCTTTGCAACACATCCATCTTCTGCTAGATTACCAAACATAATTCTAAGGTGTCCCGTAGGTTTGATTGGGTTTTCTAAATCTCTAATTACATCTTGTCCTTCTGCTAAATCTGGAACGTCTAGTAAATTCTCTGCTAGCGTTTTTCCAGTAACTGTTAAACAATCACCATGTAATAATCCTTTTTTCAATAAATATTTTAATACTGCAGGAATTCCTCCTACCGCATGAATATCCTCCATCAAATATTTACCACTTGGTTTTAAATCTGCCAAGAAAGGGGTCTCATCACTAATCCGTTGGAAATCCGTTAACGTAAATTCTACATCTGCTGCTCTAGCAATCGCTAAGAAATGCAACACCGCATTCGTAGATCCTCCTAATACCGTAACTAAACGGATAGCATTCTCTAATGATTTTTTGGTTACAATATCTAAAGGTTTAATATCTTTTTCTAAAAGTACGCGCATGGCTTCACCTGCAGCAATACTTTCTGTTTCTTTATGAGTACTTATTGCAGGGTTTGACGAATTATACGGCAACGACATTCCTAAAGCTTCTATTGCAGATGCCATAGTATTTGCGGTATACATCCCTCCACATGCTCCTGCACCTGGACATGCTTTTTCGATAACACTCTGATATTCATTTTGTGTAATGGTACCCGCTACTTTCTCTCCCCAAGCTTCAAAAGCTGAAACGACATCTAATTTTTTCCCTCCATGATTTCCTGAAGCGATTGTTCCTCCATATACTAATATTGATGGACGATTTAATCGTATCATCGCCATTAATGCACCTGGCATATTTTTATCACATCCTACTACAGTCACCATTCCATCATAAGACATGGCTTGCACTACAGTTTCCATTGAATCTGCTATCACATCTCTAGACGGTAATGAAAAGCGCATTCCAGGAGTTCCCATTGAGATTCCATCACTTACCCCTATGGTATTGAATATCAAACCGACTATATCTTCATTTTGAGTACCTTTCTTGACCAGTTTTGCTAAATCATTAAGGTGCATGTTACAAGGGTTTCCCTCATATCCTGTACTTGCGATACCAACCAAAGGTTTTTTTAAATCCTCTGTTGTTAATCCAATAGCATGTAGCATTGCTTGTGCTGCTGGCTGTGTGTCATCTTGAGTGACTTGCTTACTGTACTTATTGATACTCATTCTTTCTGAATGTGTTTTTGTTAATTACTCCATATTTTGTTTACGTATCTGCTTTTTACGCAAAGCATTACCCAAACTTTTATATAAAATTATTCCGTTACAATTAAATTGACTTACAAAATTTAAAACCCTTACAATATCCAATAGAATATGACTGAGTTTAAAGATCTGAATATCAACAAACTATATTAAAAAAAATTACAATAACTAGGTCTTTATTTTTGTTAAAATAGTATGGTTTTCTAACCTAAATATGGTTTTGAAATCTATATTATAAATTCTGCTAAATAAAAATTCTCATTATAATGTTATTTATATACCTCTTAAAAATCAAATCCTAAGAGGATATAAATGGTCTGCAAAAGTAATGAAATATTTTTTGAAAAGTATTGTAACTATATCGTAAACCATAGTATAAAAATCTGATGATTTCAAAAACACAAATTACGTTGAACGCACCTATTTTGAATAAAAACCATCACAAAAAATCAAGAAATCATAAGATCATCAAAACCATACACTTTATTTTTTTAACCATTCAATAATTTTTCTCAGCCATTCAATCAATTTCCTACTTTCCCATGTGCATTCACTGTAATTTTACACAGGCAAATCTACATCTATCATAGTCAACAATTAAATCGTTGCATTAGTTTCAAATCATGATGATGGTAACATAAACACGCTAATACAAAATTATATGAGAATACTATTACCTACGTAAAACTAGGAATAATTATATAGAATATTATTTACTAATCAGTCATTATCCCCTAGTTATGACCAATAACTTATCTTACTATATTGTTTTTATGGTATGCTGTTTCAACTTGCATAGTCAAGATAACACCGCAATACCATTTATCGAAATCACAGATGCTACAAATCAAAAAGAGGTGTTTGTAGATTGTGATTACCCTACAGACACCAACCGTTGTTTTGTCCTTAATGCTACGTACACCGATATTAAACAAACTACTTCCTATAGTGTAGCTACAATACCTTATAAAAACCCTATTCTTGGCACATCTAATGGTACAATTGTCAATGTAGGAGATGATGATGTATGGAGTACAGTACAAGATCTTCCTTTTTCATTCTGCTTTTATAATGATGGATATGATCAATTGGTATTGGGGGATAATGGAGTTATCACTTTTGATCTCACTGTTGCCACATCCGAAAGTCAGTATATCAAATCTCAACTCCCTAGTGGTAATCTTATTGGAAATTCAATATTTGGAGTATTCCATGACATGCTTAATGTCACTAAAGATGGTTGTTTTGATGATCCTGCTACGCCTATAAATGAGTGTGGAGACATTAAAATCTATACTACAGGGACTGCACCACAACGTACATTTATCATTTCGTATGAAAACATGAATCATTTTGCGTGTGAAAACATAAAATCTACAAGTCAAATTGTACTGTATGAAAATTCAAACGTAATAGAAGTGTATGTTAAGGATAAGCCTATCAATTGTGAAGTCATCCGTCCTACCGATGACCCTGAAGTAACTAGTGGTATTGTAAATCGAAAAAATGCACTTATCGGAATCCAAAATGCCGCAAAAAATGAAGCTTCTTTTCCTCCTAACAGAAATAATTCCGAATGGTCTACAACCAATGAAGCATGGCGATTTACCCCTAACGGCACTTCACTAACTACAGTAATCTGGAGAGATGAAAATGGAACTACTATTAGCACCGAAGATCAAATCACTATTTGTCCTGAAACCACAACAAGCTATACGGCTACCGTAACCTATGATGTCTGTAATGGTCCTGATATTACCGTAAGTGATAATATTCCTATCACTATTGATACTGAATACCCTGTAGCTACCGACATTAATGAACGTATTTGTGATTACCTTCCTTTTGGAGCAGAAGAAATCGATCTTACTGCTTTTGAATCGCAATTGATCGGGACGCAATCCGGACTTAGTATTACTTACCACACCTCATTAACGACTGCGAGAGCCAACACCAACGGTATCGCCTCCCCAGAAACCTATACCCTATCCACAAATCGCACTACACTATATGCCCGATTACAACGCGGTGTAAGTTGTTTTGATATTGGAATCATGACCTTAACGCTTGCCAATGTAGGCATACCTGAACAATCCGAAATCATAGTTTGTGATATTGATAATGACAGAACAGAAACGTTAGATTTAACAGATTACACTAACGACCTTCTTGGAAGTCAGGCAGATGTGAATCTAAGTTATCATTATACGGAAGCTGATGCTAACGCCAATCTCAACCCACAAACGGAACTCATCGCTACATCAGGTGTTTCAATATTTACACGGTTTACATTAGGTATAGAAGAAACCTGCCCTAATGTTGTAGAAGTACCTATACGACTGGTTACGAAACCCGTTGTTGAAAATATTCCTATTACACTCTGTGATCATATCCCTATCTATGATTTGACACAGCATGAAGGGGATATCTTAGCGAATAATACTATCCCATTAACATTTACCTATCATCTGTTTAGAGGATGGGCAGATAGCAATCTAAACCCTATAGACGAGGATGATTTAGAACAATATGTACACAATCAACGCTCAAGAATATATGTGCGCGCAGAGGGTACTGATCTTTGCTACTCCATTTTTGAATTACAATTCACATACCAAGATGGTGTTCCTGTAACTAATGATCAACGCATTCAGATCAATGATGGATTCAACTTAACACAGTCTATTGCTGATATGATTACCGATACTAATGGTATACAAGTGGCCTATATTGACTGTGATACAAAGAACCCAATTCCTAATCCCACCAATTATACTATTGGAAGCGCTGAAGGAAAAGTTTGTGTGGTATTCACCAATCTTGCATCTGGGTGTATTAATGATGGAGAGATCAACCTTACCGCTACTGGCGGCGGTGGTGGTGGCGGTGGTGGCGGTGGATTTCCATCCTGTGACCTCGGCAATGATGGTACGGAAACCTTTACCCTTAGTGATTTTACTGCAGTAATTATTAGTCGTACTGTTTTTGATTATAAAGAATTACTTGTCGTATCCTACCACCTTACAGAAGCACAGGCTATCAATGGCACAGATGCCATTACTACACGAACAATCACAACTACAGAAACCCTATACATTCGGATTTCTATTGTATTTGAAGGCGATGAGCTTGGGTTTTGGACGGATGAATTGCTACTTGAATTTAGACCTACTACTGAGTTTAAAGAAATTACCCCTACTATTTGCGATGTCTTGAATGACAATAGAGAGGTTGTAGATTTAGAACAGTATGAAGATGAAATTTTAGATGGAAACACAGGTACGTTTACCTATTATGATGCCTTTGATACTGAAATCACTACGCCTTCAAACTATCTCTTTAGAGGTCCTGAACAGGAAATTAGAGTTGTGATCAATACACCAGACAACTGTAATAGCTAAACAAAAATCACACTGTCTTTTGAAACCCCTATTACAACCATCGCTGCGCGACTAAATGCTTGTGATTATGATAATGATCGTGAGGAAACCTTTAATTTGAACGATGCACTTCCTGATATTAACCCAAATTACACACAGTTTACGGCTAGTTTTTATCTTACGCAACGCAACGCAAACACAGGCGACCTTAGCACTGCAATTCCTACTCCGGAACAGTATCTACTGAATCGCTCATCTAGAAGAGTGTATGTCCGTCTCGAAAATACTGATGGTTGTTATACCACCACCACTGTAGATTTAAGAATTGTAAGCGTTCCACAAATCATCGTTGCTGAATTAGAAATTTGTGATTTCTTAAATGATGATATAGAAACTACTATTGACTTGAGTACTTTTGATGCTACTATTCGAGGAACACAATTTGGAGTTACTGTCACGTATTACCGTACAGCACAAGATGCAACAGATCAAGCAAATGCGATCACTACAACTGATATTACCCCTACAACAACGCTATATATCAACTTAACTACGCGAACCAATTGCATACAACAAAGCCCTATAACGTTCTCTTTTATTCCTACTCCAGAGGTTAACAATCAAGAAATCATAGTTTGTGATAATGAAACCGATGGTACCGAAATCTACGATCTCACACAACACTTAGAAGATTTGGTTACCGATCCTACGGAGAAGACGATATTGTACTTCAATACACTAGAAGATGCGACTACTAATCGTCTAAGAATTACTGCTCCTGCACGATATGCTATCAATACTGCTCCACAAACGGTATTTGTAAAAGCTATTGACAATACCACACAATGCTATTCCATTGCTGAGCTGGAGATCACCTTTACACAACCAACACCTGTAACCCATCAAAAATTAACCCAATGTGACGTCGGCGCTGATGGGTCTGAAGTATTTGATGTCACCACAGTCCTAGACGATATGATTGCTACTCCGTCAAATTTTGAGATCTCCTATTATACACGTCGAAATGCAGCAGCTATAGCAGATCAAACGTTTGAAGTGATAGACCCTACCAATGTGGACACTACTATTGCATCTATGATTTATATTCGATTTTATGATGTCACAACAGGGTGCTATAGTATCGGAGAAGTGACGTTAGAATTATTAAAAACACCAAAACTGTTGCGTGGTGTATTAGCAATTTGTGATGCCGATCTTGATGGCTTGTATACACTTGACCTTGAAGATATCAATACACAAATGATTCAGAATACTACGGATCTGGTCTTTACCTATTACACTTCATTCACCGATGCTAATCAAGCCATAAATGGTATCACTACACCAGACAACTATACCGTGCCTGCTACTCCACATCGTATATATGCACGAGTAGAAGGTCTTAACAATTGTTTTTCAGTATCCTTCGTAGATCTTAATTATAAAGAAAAAGTTGCCGTGCTACCCATCACAGAGGCACTAGAATCTTGTGACAATGATCTAGACGGATTTACGGTATTTGACCTCTCTATTTTTGAGCCTAAAATATCAACGGTATCAGGAGTTTCTTTTCGATATTATACTTCACAAAGTGATGCCCAAAAAGAGGAAAACGAAATTACAACCCCTACAAACTATACCAATACAATAGCTAATACGCAACAAATATTTGTACGGGTTATTGGGACAGACGTTTGTGATGAAATCACCTCGTTTACGATACAAACCATACAAATCAAACCTGACCTGAAAGATGTCTCTTTTTGTGATGGAGATACGGTAACTCTGGATGCTGGAACAGGATACTCTAGCTATCTATGGAATACAGGAGCCACTACACAAACGATTACCGTAAGTGATGCCAGCAC
>CALFCI010000082.1 GCA_937951135.1 uncultured Aquimarina sp.
TTATCATAGAAAAGTAAAGGAAGGAAAAAATAAAATGAGTGTTCTTAATGCTGTTAGAAACAAAATTATTCATCTTGTTTTTGCATTAATAAAAAATCAAACTTTTTATCAAAATCGTTTGGTGCTGTCATAGAAATCGAATTGACGTGATTTTCTTACATCGAGTTCAGGTTTATAGTATTTTGGTTTTTACACCGATCTTGTCTCCAATTACATCTTATAAATCCATGTTTGTGGATTCAGTTTTTTAGCATTTTGGTATATTAAAAACTTCATAACGGCTCTTCCTGTGGCAGGATTGGTACGCACCTGACCTATCACTGCTTTGGTCGCTATTTTCTGTCCTTCTTTTACCACTATTTTTTCTAGATTGTAATAGGTCGTAATGTAATTACCATGCCGTACTTGTACGAGTTTACTAGCGCCTTTAAGTTGTTGTATGGCGATGACCTCTCCTTCAAAAATGGCTCTTGCTTTTTCTCCTGGACTGGTTTCAATTTCTACACCACTACTATTAATTTTAATATTCGGTAGGGTAGGGTGTGGTTGTTGTCCAAATCTTTTGGTTACTCTTCCTGTGCCTACTGGCCATGGCAACTTTCCTTTATTGGCTGTAAAATTATCGGCTAATTTTTTTGTTTCGGCAGTAAGTGCAAAACTAGTTGCCGATCCTTTTTTAGTTACTTTTTTGCCCGCTTTCTTATTGGCTTTTGCAATAGCTGCTCTAATCAACTTATCAATAGCGCGATCTATAGCATTGGCTTTTTTCTCTTTTTCTTTTATTTTCTTAGTATAGACTGTAGCTTTCTTTTTAATCTTAGCGACCAATCTTTCTTGTTCTTTTTTTGTGGTACGTAACTCTTGTTGCGCTACTTTATTCTCGGCAATTAATTGTGCTTTCTCTTCCCCTTGTTGTACCAAGTCTACATTAATTGTTTTTAATGCTTCTGTCCTGCTTTGAATTTGATCTCCTTGTGCTCTACGATGGGTATTATACTGCTTCATATATTGCAGTCGTTTATAGGCCTGAGTAAAATCGGAGGATGATAACAAAAACATAATTCTACTTTGTTGAGATTTACTACGATATGATTTTACAATCATTTCCGCATAATCTTCTTTAAGTACTTTCAGCTCATGCGTATAGGTTTTGATCTTTTTTTGATTGGCATTGATATTACGACTCAATACGTTGGCTTGTTGGTTGGTAATTTTAATTAACCGCTGGCGTTTGCCAATCTGAGCGTTTAAGGCTTCTACTTCATCCAGTACTGATCGTTGTTTCTTTTTGTTTTGTGATCGCAACTGACGCATTTGGGCAATCTCTGCCCGAAGCTGCTGGCGTTGCGCTTCTAATTTTTCTTGTTTAGACTGTTGTGCCGATAGAGAAAGACCCGACAACAATACAAATAATAACATTATGTATCGAAAAGTACTCATGGTATGTTGACTTGCTTATATCCTGATGGTATCTTAAACGGAAAAGTTACCTTCTCATTATAACGTACCTCTCGATAGGTCATTGCTATTTTAGTTGTTTTCTCTTTTTGCTTTGCCAAAACTAGTATTTCTTTAGGAAATTCTTGATTGGCTATTTTTTGATATTCAGGATAGTCTATTTTAAGTACTTGTTGCGCTGACGGTTGTCGTAATTGCTGTGATGCGATTTTAAAGTTTTGTGGATATATCAAAAATAATAGGTCAAATAGTGTCCCTTGTTTCTTGGGTTCTAATTGGTATATTTGATTGATTAGGGTTTGTTTATACGCTGTTGCTTTTAAATCAAATATCGCTTCTCCTACTAACAATTGCTGCATGTTTTCAAAATCTAATGCTACTCCTAACCATTGACTTACTGCCTCAAAATCGCCTTCAAAATAAGTGCCATTTATTTTCTCATAATAGCTTATCTTTTCTGGAGTGATCCATATTTTTGCCATCGTAATCCCTATAACACGTACACTCATCCATATCGTTTTATCTTTTTCCATCCGTAGTGTTACTGTAGGACTAAATGACTGTTTGTGATCTTCATAGACCACTTTAACTTTAGCATTGAGCGTATTAAAACGGAATGCATTTTTATAATGGTTTGTAATAATTTTGGTTGACGTCAATTTATTTACCGTACCACCTGTTATTGGTTTAGTACCTCCACAAGATGACATAACAAGCATGATATAACACAATAAACTATAGCTACTCCACTTCATTACTTTATGATTTTTCATGAATCTGCTCTGCTTTTTTCTGATATTGTGTTGCTTTATTGGTATTCCCCATTTTTTGATATGCTTTCCCAAATAGGGTATAAAAATCAAATTCCATGGTTGGATCTTCAATGATATAGTCTACCCCCAAATCTAAAATTTCTATGGTTTCTTCGTATCGTTGTAACTGTAGTAATGCAGATCCATTGATATAATACAAAATGGATTGAGAAGGATATACCTCTATTGCCATTTCACTGCCGTATTTCGCCTTTTCATACCGCCCTAAATCCATTTGAAGCATTAGTATTCGCTTTAATCGCTCAAAATCTTGTGTTACATTGTTAAGACTACGCTCATAAAAATTGAGTGCTGCAATTTTATTCTTTTGTGCATAAAAATAATCCCCAACTTTAGTAAAAATACTTCCAGGCAATTGTGATTCAGAAAATGTGGCGATCACTTCCGTAAGCTTGGATTCATACTGCGGATTCTTTTCTACAAACTTTAAAAAATCTACGACTACTTTCTGTTTTGATTCTTCGTCCAATTGATCACTACCTAATACTATTTTCATAGAGTGAATAGCATCCTTCGTTTTGCTAGTGTCCAAATAGAACTTATAGAGTGCTAAATGTACTAACTCTGAATCTGGTTTTTGTTTTAATAATTGTTGTGCTACCGCAAATGCTTTTTCTTCTTGATCCCCTTGACTATAGTGATAAATTAGGTTTAAATAATGCCGTTCTTCTTTGGGTTGCTTTTCAATTTTTTTCTTCAACTTTGCAATTTGCGCATCAGGATTGTCTATACGTTGTAAAATTCTTCTCCTTAGTTTCTGACGGTATTTATCATCCCCAAAAGCTGCATCCAATTCATCCACAGCATTAAGTGCGTCTTCATATCGGTTTTCTAAAAAATATAGGTTGGCCAACTGCTCTTTATACATTGCATTAAATGGCACCAATTTTTCCATAACTACAACGCAATCCGTGTATTTTCTTTCTACAAAATAGGTTTCAAATAATAATTCTAAAACATGACGTTTATTCGGCTCATCTTCTAATACTCGTACAAAATTGCGTTCTGCTGCTTCATAATTTTTGAGTGCTAAGTAATTTTTACCCATCTCAAAATACAAATATGCAGGTTTAGCATCTATGGCGATACACTGTTCTAAAGCTTCTATAGCTTTATCATAATTCGTGATTGCTTTTTGTTGTAATGCCGTAAAAAAGTGTTCTTGAAATGCATCTGAAACCGTGCCAAGATCATCTATATTAACCTCTTGTTGAGGCTCGATATCTTGTGCAAATGATACCGATACTCCCATTCCTAAGGAGATCAACAGAGAAAATATATGTTTATGATAGTGCATCTTGTATATCGTTTCATAGCATTGTCTGAAAAAGTGCTTCGGGAGAACATCCGAGTTATTTACCCTTTTTTAGACAATTTTATTTAGTTTTACTCCAATATCGAATAATCTCCAATACTAATTGCTGTATATTCTCCATTATAGTGTACATGATTTCCGATCATAGCATTGTCTAAATTGGCATTTTTAATCGTGCTTTTTGTTTGTACTAAACTATTCTTGATTGTTGTATTTTCTAGAACACACCCCTCTCCAATAGAAACATTAGGCCCTACTATAGCATTTTTTAATACTACGTTTTCTCCGATATAGCACGGTGGAATGATAGTAGATTCTTCTTGTTGTACTGAACTACTGACTAAAGTTTCTTCTTTATCTGCTTCTAAAAATCCTAACATTCTTGTGTTGGTTTCTACAGTAACGTTCTTATTGCCACAATCCATCCATTCACTCACCTGGCCTGTTACAAACACTTTACCATCATTCATCATTCTTTTAATACCATCATTAATCTGGTATTCACCTCCATTAATGATATTATGATCCAATACGTATTGTAATTCATTTTTTAATACGGCAACATCTTTAAAATAATAAATGCCTATTACTGCAAGATCTGAAACAAAGGTTTCTGGTTTTTCTACCAACTCCACAATTTGTTTTTTATCATTAAGTTGCACCACACCGTAGGCTTCAGGCTGCGCTACTTGCTTTACCCAAATTACAGCATCTGCTTCTTTATCCAAATTAAAATCAGCACGTATTAAGGTATCTGCATACGCGATTACAGCAGGCCCTGATAAGGATTCCTTTGCACACATAATCGCATGGCCTGTCCCTAAAGGCTCATCTTGTCGGTATATGGTTGCTTTAGCTCCTAAACTTGTAGCCAATTCTTTTAGATGCTCCACAACATCATCTCCAAAAAAAGCAGGATCTCCCAAAATAAATGCAATTTCATCTATAGGTTCTCCCAATACTTTAGCGATATCGGATACTAAACGGTGTACAATTGGTTTTCCAACAACTGGAATTAAAGGTTTAGGCACTGTTAAGGTATGAGGTCTTAATCGAGATCCTCTTCCTGCCATAGGTACAATGATTTTCATTTGTTATAATTTTCTAATTATGAGACACAATATCTTGTGCCTTTACTTTTTGAGCTGCAAGATGTTGCAGCTCTTCTATTTTACTCCTGTGCTTCCAAACCCTCCTTCACCTCTTACCGTTTCAGAAAGTATGGCAACCTCATTCCAATCAGCACGTTCGTGCTTTGCTATTATCAACTGGGCAATACGTTCTCCATTTTCTATAGTAAAGGGCTCTGATGAAAGATTTACTAAAATCACTCCGATTTCTCCTCTATAATCCGCATCGATTGTTCCTGGTGCATTTAATACAGTCACTCCTTTTTTGGCTGCTAATCCACTGCGTGGTCGTACTTGTGCTTCATACCCTATTGGTAATTCGATATAAAGACCCGTTTTTACAATGGTACGTTCCAATGCTTCTAGGGTTATAGCTTCGGATATATTTGCTCTAAGATCCACCCCCGCTGAAGCTATGGTTTCATAACTGGGTAACTCGTGAGCTGATTTGTTTATAATATTGATTTTCATATTATTTTTTATTGAGCCGCAATATCTTGCGGCTTTACTTTTTTAGTACTTGTTTTAGCTCTTTTCTTTCCATGGTGTATAAAATTACTAAAAACACTATTAATAACGGGATAGAAACGATATAATTGCTGTCAAATATATAAAATGATAGTATTGAAAAACTAATGGATAGTAGTAAGTACATTCCTATCTTTTTCATATTATAGGGAACGGGGTAGTATTTCCTGCCAAAATAATACGATAGTATCATCATAGTACTATACGCAGCTAGTGTTGCTATTGCAGATCCCATATAACTATAGCTTGGAATTAACACGAGATTAAGTAGTACAGTAAGCAATGCACCCACTATAGAAATATAGGCTCCAAATTGGGTGCGATCCGTAACTTTATACCATACCGATAGGTTGTGATAAATGCCTAAACAAAAATTAGCTAACAAAATAATAGGGACTATACTTACGGCTTCCCAATAGTTAGCATTTAGAATAATAACACGTTTTAATACCGGAATAAATACCACGACACTCAATAAAATAAAGGCACCAAAAATAACAAAATATTTAGTGATCTGAGCGTACATCTCTGGAGCATTTTTATTTTCGGAATAGGTAAAGAAAAAAGGTTCAATACCCAATCGAAATGCGGTAGCAAATAAGGTCATAAATAGCGCAAGTTTATAACACGCTGCATAGATCCCTACTACATGATCTGCTACATCGTCTGGCAATAGATAGTCTAATAGAATACGATCAAAAGTTTCGTTGATCGAAAACGCAACACCCGAGACTAAGATGGGCAATGCATACCGCATCATTTTTTTCCATAATACGAGATCAAATTTATATTTAATTTTAAAATAAAACGGAGAGAGTAGTGCCAGGGTTACACCACTCGATACCAAATTAGAAATAAAAATATAGTTAATCTCATAGTTTTCAATCGCTATACATGACAACTTTGGAAATAGTGTTGTTAGGCTTCCCAAGTATTTTAAAAATAAAATATTTAATCCTAAATTAATCGCTACGTTTAAAATTTTAATCCAAGAATATCGAATGGGTCGTTCTATAGCTCTTAACCAAGCAAATGGTATTACTACTAATGCATCTAATAACAATACCCAGATCACCAATGTTATATAATCCCCCTCAATTCCAGTTACTTCCATAATTTGGGTTTTGCATAGCATTGCAATTGCAAAAAACAATATCGAGGATAGCAATAGGGATAAGGTTGAAGTGCTGACTACGGTATCTTTATTCGATTCTTTACTAAAAAATCGAAAAAAAGCAGTCTCCATACCATAGGCAAGAATTGCATTACAGACTACAAAATAAGAAAACACAATTGCTATTTTTCCATACGCCTCAGTCGGTAATATATGTGTATATAGTGGAATTAACAGAAAAGACAACATTCGTGGTAATACGGTTGCTAATCCATAGATTACAGTTTGCTTAAAAAGTTTTTGAAAAATACCCAAGAGTGTCGTTAAATTAAGATCTGGTAAAAATACTGTTTTTATACTTCATAGATACTGAATGTGTATTGATGGTGAAATCCTTATTTTTCAAGTCAACTACCTCGAAGCAAGCTCACGAGGCATACAGTGAATACCTATTTTTCACATTTCGAGGCAAGCCTCGGAGCATTAAATTCCACAATGTGGATTAAAGTATTTCCTTTTCTCCTAAAGTAGATAATATTCGGCTACGGTATGGAAATGGAATGTGCTCTGTTTCGTCTAGATTATCCAATAGGGTCTGGCTATTTTTACTAGTGATCGTATAGGGCATAGGTTCAAAATAGTAGGCATAATTACCCGTATTCACATTAGTTCCGAACAGTACTAGCGTTTTGTCTAACTTTTTAGCGTAATAAATGACCACCTCTGGCGTTGCTTCTTGCAGTTCAAAAATTCCTGAATATTTAGTTTCTTCATCTACACAACCAGATTCAGATTCTTGAAATGGTAGCTTTTCAGGAAATTGTAATTGTTCTTCTCCAAGTGCAAATTGAAACTGAACTGTTGTAATATAACAATCTGGAGCTCCACAATCATTACTATGCAGATCAAATGGAATCGCAGTGTATACCGTGTCATTTTGAAGGGTTACTACACCTCTATTGTAAAGCTCTTTTAAAAAGCTCTCTTTTATAAGGGCTATCTGTTTTTGAACCGCTATACTATCCTGTATCTCGTTATCAGG
>CALFCI010000083.1 GCA_937951135.1 uncultured Aquimarina sp.
GCAAGCCCACGAGACATCTAGCGGATACCTATTTTTCACATTTCGAGGCAAGCCTCGGAGAATTAAATTTCACACTATGGGTTAAAAAGAAAAATATCACTGTTATGAATCAACAAAACATGCAATATAAATACTTATACGTATCAAAAATATTACCATATAACATCCGTTAACCATTGCCAAATAAAACATGTTAACATAAAATACTGATTATCAAACCATAAAAACACCATATCAATGCGTATGAGATCACAAAAAAATTAAACCTATAAAAAATACTGTAATCACATAATAATGGGATAGAAAAAGTGCTTTTTCTGTGGAAAATCATAAAAAAAAGTTAAATTAGCTTGAAGGTCAATTATTCCCTTGTGGTTTTTCCGTAATTAATACACATTAAAACTATAAAAAAGATCATTTTCAATAAAATTACCTATAGAATACTAACAAAAAATTCCCTTAAAATATTTTAAAACACAATAGAATATGAACAAAATAGCCTTAGGAATATAAAAAACCTCATTTATATTATAACTCTACCCTGGTTATACACTACATTTTTAACAATAAACCTTGCTATATCTTGATATAGCTTAAATACAAAAAATGGCAACACTAAAAAACTCAAGTACTGGCACAACTATATACCTCAATGCGCAGCATACTTTTGGAAGAAATCAACGTGCTGTGAATACATTTTTACCAGAAGGTGACATTTCTCAATCTCATGCTGTAATATCATGGAAAGGTAACGCTTGGTACCTACAAGACTATAGTCGAAATGGAACTTTAATTGATGGAAAATTCATTAACAACATAACTATTCAACTCACTAAAAACCAAGTTATTCAATTTGGAGAACACGCATCATCGCAATGGAAAATTAGTGATTTAGATGCGCCTTGCAATTACTTTCAAAGTCAATCAAACGACCAAACTATCATTGCTTTACATCAATGCTATGCTTTTCCAAACGAAGAAAGCCCAAACACCTTATTATATCCAATCAATGGGGTATGGAAAATCGAACAAGAAAACGCAGTGACCGACTTAAAACATGGAGAACTCTACTATATCGACAAAAAACCATATCGCTATAGAGAAAATAATCCGATAGAAGATACTATGGATAATGGATATGCGGTAAACAAGGCCTATTTCCAATTCATTTTAAGCTCGGATGAAGAACACATTAGAGTCAAAATTATTATAGAACATCAAGAAATTGATTTGGGAGAACGTGTGCATAATTATATTTTACTAGCATTAGCTCGCAAACGATTACTAGACGTGGCTTTAGACTATGTTTTTGAAGATCAAGGATGGATCGATGTTGAAGACCTATTAGATGACATGAGTAAAGAACTCCGAAAAGAAGTAGATGTGTACTACTTAAACCTTAAAATCTATCGGATTCGAAAATTACTCATAGAAACAAAACCCTATGGCCCTTTATTTTCTAATCTCATAGAACGACGACAAGGAAAAATACGTTTTGCGCATCGGTATTTTCAAATTCTTAAAGAAGAGGAATGTATTGGTGAAGTATTGGCGATTGCAAACTAGTGATACGTCAATTTTTATAAAACAAATAACTAATAAACCCATAACAATACCCCGCACAAATGCAGACATTAAAAGAGGCTCCAATTCAAATCGATAATTATACCCTCCTTGAAAAAATTGGGGAGGGAGGATACGGAACAGTATTTAAAGCCGAACAAAAGAGCACAGGACAATTAGTCGCTATTAAAATGCTTTCTTTTACCGCCACTTTGGATACACAATCCCGAAATCACCAAATGGCACGTTTCGATAGAGAAACCCGATTATGTGCAGAAATCAATCATCCCAATATTGTCAAACTTATTGATAAAGGGTTTACAAATCATCAAGAACCATTTGCAGTGTTTGAATATGTCTCTGGACAAACACTCAAAGAATATATCCAATCTCAAAAAGGAATCTCTGCCTCAGAAACGGGAATGCTAATGGGACAAGTACTAGACGCTTTAGTTTGCGCACATGCAAGTGGCATTGTACATCGGGATTTAAAACCACATAATATCATGGTGACGCAGACCAGTACAAAATCGTATGTAAAAGTATTGGATTTTGGAATTGGCACCTTTACGAATGATGCGATCTCCAACGCCGATAAAAACCTAACAGCAACCAAAGAAGTATTAGGAACGCCTTCCTATAGTGCTCCAGAACAATTACGAGGAGAGCCCACCACTGTTAAATCTGACTTATATGCCTGGGGATTAATTTTTATAGAATGCCTTACTGGGCAACCTGTAGTGCAAGGAGACACCGTGGCACTTATCTTTCAGCAACAATTAAGCATGACCCCAATCGCTTTACCCTCTGCTATTGTTCGTCACCCTCTAGGTGCCTTATTAAAACGGGTGTTAGAAAAAGATCCTAGACAACGTATTCCAACTGTAGAGCAAATCATCGATACCTACACCAAAATCAATTTCAATACTATTGTAGGTGATATTACTACCGAACAACACACCACAGACACAACAGATCAAAGTACTGCAGTCAATCAATTCGCTTGGCGAAGTACACATAGTGAAAAAAGACAACTTACGGTATTGTGTGTCAAGTTAGGAGTACTCCCTTCAAACACTTTAAATTTAGACATAGAAACCCTAGAAGCGATACAAAAAGATCAGTTATCACTTTGTAAAGATACCGGTATTCGCTTTGGAGCATATATTTCGGGAACACTAGCCGATACAATGATCATGTATTTTGGATACCCTCAAGCCAGTGATACCGACGCTAGACGTGCCGGAAGAACAGCTTTAGAACTCATGGGGCAATTTCAAAAGCGTAGTGCATTACTCCTTGCTCAACAAGGTATAGCATTAGACATTAGAATTGCAATCCATTCCGGTACTGCCTATGTGCAACACAAAAGTGAACCCGATGGTATTGTTACCAATTTGGCATTTAATTTACTGAACACCACAGCACCCGGTCAAATCCTAGTAGGTGCCGAAACGAAACAGTTACTAGCACCTTATCTCGAATTTGAACCTACAAAAAAGACCCATAACACCAACCCTTTATATACTACCACAACATATTTACTTACAGGAGAACGTCCAGCAGAAGCCCTATCACACCTCAGTCCATTAGGAGCGCAGCAACAAATGATCGGTAGAGTTAAGGAACAAAATCAGATCATGGATACTTGGCACACTACTGCTTCCGCAGATGCTCAGGCTATAGTGCTACAAGGACAGGCTGGTATTGGAAAATCTAAACTGGTTTATGAAAGTAAAAAGCAATGGATCAATTCCGGGACGGTAGTACTCGAATCTAGATGCCTACCCGAATATCGAAACAATGCTTTGTATCCTATTTTTGAAATGCTGAAAAGTTATTTAGGGTTACAGGATACTACAGAAGAAAGTACTCCGGCACTTACATTGGCATTACAAAAAGCGGGATGTGATGTTCCAATAGTACTCCCCATATTACATTCTTGGTTTGCTATACCTGGAGGAGAACAGTATGAAACCTCAACACTACTCCCCGAACGGCAAAAAGAAGTCATTTTTGACACCTTAAAAAAATGTATTGTCATACAAAGTAAACAACAGCCCTTTGTACTCATTGTAGAAGACCTACATTGGATTGACCCTACCAGTTTAGCATTCATCACTCAACTCTTACAAGATACTACTACAGCATCGTATTTCATATTCTGTACAGCCAGACCAGAGTTTGAAACGGAATGGAATCACAAACGGGCACAGACGATTAACTTAAAAAGTTTGGAAGACACCAATGCCGCTGCATTGATACAAGGGATACTGCAAGAGCAACCTATCGCTCCAGATACCCTTTCCTACATTGTAGAGCGCACGGATGGAATTCCTCTATTTATAGAGGACCTTACCCGTATGCTATTAGATCAGCAGTATCTGATCCAACACGAAGGCACCTATCAATTGATCCCGAATTTTGACACCAATTCAGTACCCACTACCTTAAAAGGATTACTGCATGCTCGATTGGATGGATTAGGCTTTGCTAAAGAAACGGCTCAACTTGCTGCATCCATAGGTAGAGCATTTACGTATGATCTTTTAATCCAATCCTCATTACATGATGAAGCCATGGTGCAAGCAGATCTAAACGCTTTACTAGATGCCAATTTAATCTATCATCAAAGACGCATTCAAAACGATAGCTATATTTTCCGTCACGCCTTAATTAGAGATGCTGCTTATGATAGTATGGTCACTACAGTACGCCAGGATACCCATCGTAGAATAGCAGATACGCTAGAACACAGCACCCTTAATTTTGCACAAGAAAATCCATTTGAATTGGCACGCCACCTAGCTGCAGCAACCCAATACCAAAAAGCAGCAACCTATGGATTACAAGCCATACAAAAACAAATTAAAAATTCGTTAAATGCGGAAGCATTGCAATTGCATGAGATTGTAAAAAATTGGATTGCTAATATCAAAAATGAATTACAACAAGCTATAGCAGAATTAGAATTAAACATCTGTGTCTTAGCTGCTGTAGCATTAAAAGAAGGCTGGGGCAGTCAGAATCAATATGATATTGCCCAACGAAACAACACACTCATTTCACAAATTAAAGCACATAATAACTATACTTCCGAACATCATATTGGAGAATTTGAAGTAAAAAATGACTGGGCTATATTCTCATACTTGCATGCACAATCTAAAGGAGAAGAAGCTAAAATAGTAGGAGAACAACTGATCCAAAAATCCATACAGGAAAATGATCATAAAGTCGAAATGGCGATATCTTCTTTTTTAGGGCAGTCTTACTTTATCTCTGGAGATATTCAACGAGCTGAAGCTCTATTATCTCGTGTAGTAGAAAGGTTTGATCCTAAAAATGATAAATCGATTGGTGTAGAGTATGGTTTTGACCCCTATATTTTTGCTAATGGAATGTTAGGATTTGTTCATCTTTTCAGAGGACGTCCATCGAGTGCACTGCAATTATATAAAAATGGAGTCACCTATTCAAAAACAACCGAAAATGATGCTTTAATTTTATTAGCATTTTTATTTATGGGTTGTTTTCTTTCCTTAATTGATGACAAAAAATTATGCAAAAATTATGTTATAGAACTTCATGAGATTCTTGGAGATCGGTTTGATTCAGTTTGGGTATCCAATCTATTTTATTTGATCGAAGATTGGGTATATGATAAAACAGATATTGCAGAAGAAAAAAGAACAGGTATGATTGCTGCAGGACAAAGTTTAGTATTATCTTTTTATGAACCATCAATGGTAAAAACCTACCTTCAGCATAAAAAATATTCCTCTGCAATTACGTTACTCAAAGAGTCTATTGAACGACAAACTAAACATCGAGAACAATCCATATTACCCATCACTTATAATTTATTAGGTAAAAGTTTAGGCAGTAATGTATCCAAATTAACTCCCGAAGTGCATGAAGCTTTTAAAGAATCAATCCTAAGATCTGAGAGTATGGGCTTTAATCTACTAAAATTAGAAGCTATAGTCAATTACAGCGAACATCTTCTCATTGATGGACAGCAAGAAAAAGCATTTTCTTTACTCAACAGTATGGAGTCTTTTTGTAAAAACGCTACTGAAATTAAGGCGATGAGCATCTACAAACGTTATACAAAACTTACCCCGTGAACTATATATTTAACTAAAAACCAATTTTTATGAGTACACAACATCCAATCTCTAAAAACCCTACAACCCTAGGTATTGAAAAGGTCAGAAACGAGATCAAAAGTAAGTTTGATGCCAAGCCGTTTAATGACCCTATGTACCTAATGTACAATACTATTGACAATAATATCCCGAAAAACGACTCTACGAAAAATGATATTTTACGCATTACCCAATTTTTCAACACCCTCTCCTTTTTTACTTCAGTACATGATTTTTTAGATGATGCATACCTTAACTACAATAATTTACGCCGTGGTTTTTTAACCAATGGAGCCTTATTTAAAACTACAGAAAAAAAAGGTCAATTGAGTGTTACAGAAAACTATAATTGCGATGAATTACACCAACTTTCTAAAGACAATTCTAAAAAATATCAAGAAATATTAACAGAAATAGATATTCAACTTAAAGCAATAGAACCTAGTGCTGTTTGTGATAAGTGTAATCATACTAAAAAATGGCTTTTCTGGCCAGGTTCGGAAATGAAAATACCACATGGCACTACCATTTTAGTAGATACCTCTGTAGACAAATCTAAGTTTGTATTGACCAAAAAAGAAAAACCAACGTCAAACGAAGCAACACAAATTGTATTAGAAGAAAAGTCATATCAACTAGAAATTTCTTCTTTAGGAGATAATGAATTGTATTATGATGATAGTGATGATAAAAATGCAGAAAACCAAAGAAAATTAGAATCCGGTTTCTTTTCTATCAATAAGTCTGGACCTCAATTTAAAGATGATGATTCTAATGGGTTTTATGAAATTGAATTGGCATTAAAAAATGGTCAAGAATATGACTATACGCTATATGTACCATATGATACTGCCAGGTATGATATTAAAACGGATATGAAAATATTTGGAGAAAAAGGAGAAATAGTGGATGAATTTATTGCTACCTGCTCTTAATTTAAAACTGGTTATCTAAAAATTTACTACCCCCTTCATTATAATCAATAAAGAAGGGGTAGTTTATATTACATCCGATTCCTCCAATACCACAACTAGGTAAAACCGACAACCAACATGTCCTATAGAATCAAAGAAAAGTATGCTAAGATCGAAATAGACGAGCAGTATACCATACTCTCTTCAGAGGGAGATAGCGTTGTTTTACAATCTCCATTAGCGATCAAGTTATTAGACACTATTGAAAGTACTACAAGCACTAAAGAAGCCCTTATTGCCAATCATACCGACTATGGTTCCCTTAGTGAAGTACTCGTAACCCTACATCAATTAGAGTCACAAGGATATATCACCGAAGATGCCCCCACCTTTACCCCTGCACAAAGTGCCTATTGGGAAGAACTTGGGTATACTCCGCAACGACTGGCAAACCTATTTGAGACGACTTCTATAGCGATCCAAACTATAGGTGATATCGATACTACTGCATTTCAAGATGCTTGTATCGCTACAGGATTACACCCCTCCAAAACTCCGGATTTAGTAATTGTATTGACCCCCAATTATCTCCATCCTGAATTGGCTACAATCAATCAGGAGATGATCAAAACCCAAACGCGGTGGTTATTAATTAAACTAGAAAGTACCACACCGTACATCGGTCCTCTATTCGAGCCAACACAAGAAGACACTCCTTGCTGGTCATGCCTGCAACACCGTTTAGAATTACACGACCAAGAAAGTCGATTGTATCAAGCACTCGCCAATACCAATACAACCATTACACGCCCACGAGTTAGCCATCCCTTGGCGCAACACTGGGGGATCAGCATCGCAATTCAAGAATTGGTAGCATATCTATACCATAATACAGATACACTCTCGCATCATTTGATTGCCCTAAGTACCAAAACAGGAGAACGCACCCAGCATCATATCGTAAAACGACCACAATGTACTGCCTGCGGAGACCCAAAAGTAGTACTACAACCCCCAAACCCTATTCTATTACAACCACAACATACTCTATCCAAAAACCCCGGAAGCTATCGCAGTGTATCACCAGAAGAAACCCTAGCACGGTACCAGCATCATGTAAGTGCGATTACTGGAATTGTTCCCTATTTAAAACCCTATCACCCAGTAGCAGGAGTGCCCATTTACAATGTAGGATCAGGTAAAAATCTAGCCTTACAAAGTTCTTCTTTATTTTGGTTAAACCTACACCTTCGCAGTGCTAATGGCGGTAAAGGACGTACCGAGATACAAGCCAAAACTGGCGCATTATGCGAAGCCATAGAACGCTATAGCCTAATGTACCAAGGTCCCACACATACGGTACAAGCAACCTATACTGAATTAGAAAATGCCATGCATCCCAATAGCTGCATGTTATATAGCGATGCCCAATATCAAGAGCGGGAACAGATCAATAGTGAAAGTACCAAATTTTACTCCTTGATTCCCATTATTTTTGACACCAACGTATCCATGGATTGGACACTAGTGTATAACCTAAGTACGCAAAGCTTTATACACCTTCCCTCCTGTTATTGCTATGCGCAATATCCAGCAGAAGACGAAAAACGCCTATACGCATATCCCGATTCTAACGGCTGTGCCGCAGGCAATACCATCGAAGAAGCCATTTTACAAGGGTTTTTAGAACTTGTAGAACGTGATGCCGCCGCTATTTGGTGGTATAATCGCTTACAATACCCAGCGATTGATCTCACTACAGCACAAAATCCATATATTGATGAAATGGTAACCTATTATCAAAGTATAGGAAGAAGCTTACAAGTACTAGACATCACTACCGATCTTAACATCCCCGTATTTGTATCCATAAGTTATGACCTACAAACGGGAGGCAAAATTTTATATGCCTTTGGCGCACATATCGATGCACATATCGCATTAGAAAGAGCCGTAGTAGAACTCAATCAGTTACTCCCAGTAGTACTTCAAAAAGAAGGATACCTTACCAAGGATCAAGTATTCATCGATTGGTTAGAAACCGCCACTATACACGATAATCCGTATGTAACCCCTTTGGAAGTTAAAGCAAAAGATATGCAAACTGAGTATCCTATGCCCTGTGCGCCTACCGTATACGATAGTGTACACTATTGTATACACACTGCCGCACAACAAGGTTTAGAAACCTTGGTAGTGGACCTTACACAACCCGATATTGGATTGTCCGTTGCCAAGGTCATTGTACCCGGCCTACGTCACTTTTGGAGACGTACTGCACCAGGCAGATTATATGATGTGCCTGTAAAAATGGGAATCCTAGAAAAAGCGTATACCGAAGCAGAGTTAAATCCGCTGAGTATATTTATATAGGTCTCGATACACTCCGATTCCATCGGAGCACTCGACCTGACGAAAAGAATTAAAATAAACTAACAAGACGTCAC
>CALFCI010000084.1 GCA_937951135.1 uncultured Aquimarina sp.
AATTCCAAATGGCTGTTTTTGAGGTATAATACCATTTTATGTTTGAATTTGCTCAAAAGGAAAATGATGAGTTTTGGATGTATATGAAATATAAAAAATCAGCATAGCCTAAGCTACGGTTATTTTTTATACTGAAATAGACATTCAAAAGGCGCATTTTAATTGGGTGAATTCAAATATAAAATGGTATAACTTCTATTCAAAATTGTACTGCGTCTTACAGCACTATAAAAAACATAAGAAACTACCTTCAAGGCTGAACTGTTGAATATAATTCAATAAAAGCGTTGAAGGTCTTTTGGTAAAAAGAAGTATTTTTGCAATACGTAATTTGAATAAAAAAAACGTCAGTTTTGATGATGCAAAACGTCTAAAAGGTACACTAGAAGTAACCATCAACGATCAACAGACAACCATCAACTAAGCAAGATGAACAACATATACGATATTATCAAGGAACGAATTCTTATTCTCGATGGAGCCATGGGAACGATGATACAACGTCATAAATTTACAGAAGAAGATTTTAGAGCAGACCGATTCAAAGATTGGGCATCTCCATTACAAGGAAATAATGATCTGTTAAGTATTACGCAACCTGAAGCCATTAAAGAAATTCATAAAGTATACTTTGAGGCAGGAGCCGATATTGTAGAAACCAATACCTTTTCAGGAACTACTATTGCTATGGCAGATTATGGAATGGAAGAGCTGGTGTACGAGCTTAATTATGAATCAGCTAAAATCGCAAAGGAAGTTGCAGATGCTTTTACGGCAAAAGAACCACACAAACCACGTTTTGTAGCCGGTTCCATAGGGCCTACTAACCGAACAGCAAGTATGTCTCCAGATGTTAATGATCCTGGGTATAGAGCAGTTACTTTCGATGAGTTAAGAATTGCGTATAAGCAACAGGCAGAAGCGCTTTTAGATGGAGGAGCAGATGTTTTATTAGTAGAAACCATTTTTGATACACTGAATGCGAAAGCAGCTTTGTTTGCAATAGAAGAAGTGAAAGATGAACGCAATATCGACGTGCCAATTATGATAAGTGGTACCATTACCGATGCCAGTGGTCGTACACTTTCTGGACAAACGGCAGAAGCTTTTTTAATATCGATGTCACATATTCCAATGTTATCTATAGGGTTTAATTGTGCCTTAGGTGCCGATCAGTTAACACCGCATTTAGAAGTATTAGCACAAAAGGGAAAGTTTGCGATATCTGCGCATCCCAATGCAGGATTGCCCAATGCATTTGGAGAGTATGATGAGACTCCAGAAGAGATGGCAACACAGATCAAAGAATACTTAGATAAAAATCTAGTGAATATTATTGGTGGATGTTGTGGAACGACTCCAGAGCATATCAAAGCCATAGCTGAATTGGCAAAAGGATATAAGCCTAGAGGTGTGTGATGGTTGTTGGTTGTCGGTTGTCGGTTGTCGGTTGTCGGTTGTCTGACAATTATAACGATATAAGATATACTATAAATAAGTAAAACAAAGAATTTAAAAGGACTAAAACGGCAACAAATAACCGAAAAATGGAATATACAGAATTAGATGTCTGGAAAGAAGCTCGGGTTTTAGTAAGCGATGTATACCAAACAACAAAACAATTTCCTAAAGAGGAAATATATGGATTAACGAATCAAATGCGAAGATGTACAGTATCCATACCTTCCAATATAGTTGAAGGGTGTGGAAGACGCACTTCAGCAGATACAATTCAATTTTTACATATTGCTAGAGGCTCTCTGTATGAATTAGAAACACAAATATATGTAGCTTTTGATCAAAAATATATTGCCATTAGAGAACTCAATACTATTTTAGCAAAAAATTTGAGTTGTAAAAAGCTACTAAATGGATTTATCAAATACTATAAGAGTAAAAAAAATACCATCAACTGACAACCGTCAACCAACAACTAATGAATAGACCAACAACCAACAACGATCAACCATCAACCAAAAAATACCTAAAACTCTCCGGATTAGAGCCCTTAATTTTATCTGCGGATACAAATTTCATTAATGTTGGAGAACGTACGAATGTAGCGGGGTCTAAGAAGTTTCTTCGATTAATTAAAGAAGAAAATTTTGATGAGGCACTTGCTATTGCAAGGCATCAGGTAGAAGGAGGAGCACAGGTGATCGATATCAACATGGATGATGGATTGATTGATGGAAAAGAAGCGATGGTGCGTTTCTTAAACTTGATTGTTGCTGAACCTGATATTTCTCGTGTGCCTATTATGATCGATAGTTCCAAATGGGATATTATTGAAGCAGGCCTGCAAGTAGTGCAAGGAAAATGTGTGGTGAATTCGATTAGTTTAAAAGAAGGAAAAGAAGCATTTATACAGCAAGCCAAATTAATTAAGCGATATGGTGCAGCAGTAATCGTAATGGCATTTGATGAAGTAGGACAAGCAGATAACTATGACCGTCGTATTGAAATTGCTACAGAATCCTACAATGTCTTGGTGGATGAGGTTAATTTTGCGCCTGAGGATATTATTTTTGATCTGAATATCTTCCCTGTGGCTACAGGAATGGATGAACATCGTCAAAATGCTATTGATTTTATAGAAGCTACCCGCTGGGTACGTGAAAACTTACCGCATTGTAGTGTAAGTGGAGGAGTGAGTAATGTGTCGTTTTCTTTTCGTGGAAACAATCCAGTGCGAGAGGCAATGCATTCGGTATTCTTATACTATGCAATTCAGGCTGGAATGAACATGGGGATTGTAAACCCTGCTATGTTAGAAGTATATGATGATATTCCCAAGGATTTACTAGAGCATGTAGAAGATGTAATTCTAAATCGAAGAGATGATGCTACGGAACGGTTATTGGATTTTGCAGAAACCGTTGTCGGAACGAAAAAAGAGCAAACAGTAGACTTGTCATGGAGAGAAGAACCTTTGCAAACCCGAATCACAAGAGCCTTAGTTAAAGGAATTGATCAATATGTTGTTGAAGATGCTGAAGAAGCAAGGCAAGTTGTGGATAAGCCTATTGAAGTGATTGAAGGGTATTTAATGACGGGAATGAATGTCGTAGGAGATCTATTTGGTGCAGGTAAAATGTTCTTGCCTCAAGTAGTGAAATCTGCACGTGTCATGAAAAAAGCAGTAGCTTATTTATTGCCATATATAGAAGAAGAGAAAAAGAAAAATCCCAAATCCGAAGGGGAATCCAATAGTGCAGGAAAGGTGTTGATGGCAACTGTAAAAGGGGATGTGCACGATATCGGTAAAAATATTGTATCCGTTGTATTAGGTTGTAATAATTACGAAATTGTAGATATGGGGGTCATGGTGCCGCCAGAAAAAATTATTCAAACCGCTATTGATGAGCAGGTAGATATCATTGGTCTGAGTGGTTTGATTACGCCTTCACTCGATGAAATGGTTCATTTGGCTAAAGAAATGGAACGTAAGGATTTTAGCATTCCACTATTGATTGGGGGTGCAACAACGTCTAAAGCGCATACTGCTGTAAAAATTGATCCGCAATATAAAAATGCAGTAATTCATGTAAATGATGCCTCTAGAGCAGTAACTGTAGTAGGCGATTTGCTGAATGAAAAAAGTAATCAGAAGTATGTTGGTGATGTGAAAGCTGATTATGAAAAATTCCGAGAAGGCTTTTCAAAACGTAAAAAGCAAAAAGATTTTTTAAATATTGAAGCTGCTAGAAAGAATAAGTATACTGTAGATTGGAAGGAAACTACGATTACCAAACCAAATGCATTAGGGATTCAGGTTATTGAGGCACAAAACTTAAGGGATTTGGAACCTTTTATCGATTGGAGCCCATTCTTTAGATCATGGGAACTACATGGTAAGTATCCCGATATTCTAACCGATCCTGTTGTAGGGGAGCAATCAGTAGCCTTATTTAAGGATGCTAAAGAATTATTAGAAAAAGTATTTGACGAGAAATTATTAGGGGCAAAAGCAGTTTTTGGACTGTTTGAAGCCAATACGGTCAATGATGATGATATTGAAATTGGAGCAGATGGAGTACCTATTGCCACCTTTAGAACCTTGCGTCAGCAATTGAAAAAGCATGGTGGAAAACCTAATTTTGCATTATCCGATTTTATAGCGCCAAAAACATCTGGAATTCAGGATTATATGGGGTGTTTTTGTGTCAGTACAGGTTTTGGAACCAAAGAAATAGCAGAAGCCTATGAAGCAGATTTAGATGATTATAATTCTATTATGATCAAAGCATTAGCAGATCGTTTAGCCGAAGCTTTTGCTGAGTATTTGCATAAAAAAGTACGAACAGAAGATTGGGGATATGCAGCAGATGAAGGCTTGAGTAATGAAGAATTGATTAAAGAGTCTTATATGGGGATTCGTCCTGCACCGGGATATCCAGCATGTCCGGATCATTTAGAGAAAATAACAATTTGGGAAGTGTTAAGTGTTAAAGAACGGATTGGAGTAGAATTAACGGATAGCATGGCAATGTGGCCAGCAGCATCAGTATCTGGATATTATTTTGGCAATCCCGAAGCTCGATATTTCGGATTAGGAAAAATGAAGGAAGATCAAGTAAAGGACTTTGCAGAACGAAAAAATATCGATTTAGAGTATGCTAGAAAATGGTTAAGTCCTAATTTAGCAGATTAGTTGATGGTTGTCAGTTGATAGTTGATCGTATTTTGAATAGCCAAGCTATTCTTATAGGATAAACCAATACTCAAAGTATCGCAAAGCGATACAAAAACTGACAACCATCAACCAACAACTATGAACAAAACATAATGAAAGTAACAGATCATATTAAAAATGCGAATGGGAAAACCATGTTTTCTTTTGAGCTAGTTCCTCCAAGAAAAGGGAAGAATATACAAGAGCTATATGATAATATAGACCCTTTGATGGAATTTGATCCTCCTTTTATAGATGTTACTACATCTAGAGAAGAAGTGATCTATGTCGATAATGGTGGAGGTGGATTGGATAAGCGAACCACTAGAATGCGCCCTGGAACTGTAGGGATATGTGCTTCAATCAAGCATAAGTATAATGTAGATACCATACCTCATGTATTGTGTGGTGGGTTTACTCAAGAAGAAACAGAGTATATGTTGGTGGATTGTCATTACTTAGGGATTGATACTATCGTAGCCCTACGAGGGGATGCTACAAATGCTGAGAAATATTTCAAACCTACTGAAGGAGGACATGCGTATGCTAGTGAATTGGTAGCTCAAATTGCAGCGATGAACCAAGGTAAGTTTTTACATCAGGTAGTGGCTACAGAGGCAAAATCTGATTTTTGTATTGGAGTTGCAGGCTATCCAGAAAAGCATTTAGAGGCGCCATCTATCGATGCAGATTTGAGAAGACTAAAGGATAAAGTAGATGCAGGAGCTGATTATGTAGTGACACAAATGTTTTTTGATAATCAAAGGTATTTTGAGTTTGTAGAAAAGGCAAAAGCCATTGGGATTACGGTACCCATTATTCCAGGAATTAAGCCTGTAGCCGTAAAACGACATTTGCAATTGTTACCACAAGTGTTTAGTTTAGATATGCCAGATGATTTGGTGAAAGCAGTAGATGCTTGTAAAACGAATGCAGAAGTAAGGCAGGTAGGGGTCGAGTTTGCGATCCAACAATCCAAAGAATTATTAGAGTATGGAGTGCCAGTACTCCATTATTATTCTATGGGAAAATCCGATAATATTAAAAATATTGCAGCAGCACTGTTTTAGTAGAACTACTATAAATAGGTGAATTGATATAAAAACTTGAGTTCGATTATTACATTTAAAAACCGTCAATTCGAGTACTTTGACGAAGGAAAAGTGTATCGAGTCCCGAGGATTCGGGAGGTTTTTGAGTCCAAAATGCTGTCATCTTGAGCTAGCTTGACGAAGGGAAAGGTTCGATACTAAATTCTTGTCAGAATTTTACTCTCTCGAAGTGTCGGGACTGATGTATTTTGTAATAATCGAACTCAGTCCATCAATGCGCGCACGCATATTATCTATATTGATAAGAGAATTCTAATTACCTTTATTGAAATAAAAACAGGAATAGTTAGATCAAACTTTAAAAAAAATTGGTGCTTTAAAGCCCATAACTCAGT
>CALFCI010000085.1 GCA_937951135.1 uncultured Aquimarina sp.
ACTTTACTTTATTGGTATCCGAGTTTGGGCGTTCGTCTACATCGTTTTCAAAATCATAATCGTATCGCAATACGGTAAACTCGGTTTGATTTCCAAAATCATCGGCTTCATCATCAAATACTAGCGTAATGTGGTCATCCATGCTATTTAATTTATATTAGGTATTATATATCATACATATAAATATGTATTTCGCCTATAAATGTAGGAATATTTCTCCTAAAATAGTTGCTTTTTATGTTAAAAATTTCCTAATTGTTAGTAAGATTTTTAAAATAAGCAAAAGGTGTAATCCAAAGAAACTACCCTCTCTTTTCTAAAACGTTCACCACGTCTTGTAATGCATATCCTTTGGCTTGTAGTAATATCAAATAGTGAAATAATAGATCCGCACTTTCATCCAAAAATAATTTTTCATAGTTATCTTTTGCTTCAATCACTACTTCTACGGCTTCTTCACCGACTTTTTGAGCAATTTTATTCATGCCTTCACGAAATAATGAGGCTACATAAGATTTTTGATCTTCGGGATTGTTTTTACGCTCTTCAATAACGGTTTCTAAGGTGGATAAGAACCCATAAGAAGCTACATTATCTTCTTTCCAACAGGTATCCGTACCCGTATGACATGTAGGGCCTATAGGGTTTACACTCACTAGTAATGCATCTTGGTCACAATCGTTTTTGATCGTTACAAGATTTAAAAAATGACCACTTTCTTCACCTTTAGTCCACAATCTATTTTTTGTACGGCTAAAGAACGTTACTTTTTGGGTGGCTACTGTTTTTTCGTAAGCTTCTTGATTCATATAGCCCAACATTAACACTGCCTTTGTGGTAGCGTCTTGTATGATTGCAGGAACTAATCCATCGTTGTTTTTATTAAAATCTATGTCCATATTTAGATATTAGTAGTTAGATATTAGTAGTTAGACTTCAATTAATGCCCATTACCTCCTTTATTACATAAAGGCTATCGATATGTTTTATGATTAAACACGCTAAGGCATTACGTTTTTTGTTCTGCTTTTTGTCTCACTTCTAGTATCTAATAGCAGAGCGGTCTAAAATCTAATTTTGATTATAATCGCACAGGAATCCCTTGCGCTTGTATTTCTTGTTTTAATGCTTTGATTTCAATTTCTTTAAAATGAAAAACACTTGCGGCTAATGCTGCATCTGATTTTCCTTCTACAAAAGTATCAATAAAATGTTGAATGGTACCTGCTCCACCGGAAGCAATGATAGGAATATTTAATTCTGTAGATAATTTCGCCAATGCGACATTCGCAAAACCATCTTTTGTACCGTCATTATCCATAGAGGTAAACAAAATTTCTCCTGCGCCACGTTGCTCTACTTCTTTTGCCCAATCAAATAAATTAAGTTCAGTAGGCACTTTTCCTCCTACCAAATGTACTATCCAATTTCCATCAATTTGTTTTGCATCTATCGCAACGGTAATACACTGACTTCCAAACTTACCTGCCAAATCATTAATCAATTGTGGATTTTTTACCGCAGATGAGTTTATAGATACTTTATCTGCTCCATTTTGCAATAAGATATCTACATCTTCAATACTGGAAATACCACCACCGACTGTAAATGGAATGTTCACTTTTTCAGCTACTCGCAACACGAGATTTGCCAATGTTTTACGACGTTCTTCTGTTGCCGAAATATCTAGAAATACTAATTCATCGGCTCCTGCCTTAGAATATGCATCTGCCAACTCCACTGGATCTCCAGCATCTCGTAAATCTACAAAATTAACACCTTTAACGGTTCTTCCGTTTTTGATATCTAAACAAGGTATGATTCGTTTTGTTAACATAGTTTGGTTTTCAGTTGATCGTTTTCAGTTGATGGTTGTTTGTTTTATGATAATTCGACGACATAGTCACTTGACCTGTGCACCGTATCTCTGTTTTTAGGATCTATTAGTGAAACGGTCTAATTTCTAACAGCGAAGCGGTCTAGCCTTGTACTATATAGTTCTCCAGTTGTTTAAGGCTGATTCTATTTTCATAAATCGCTTTTCCGATGATCGTTCCTTCACATCCCATCGCTGCTAATTTCGGTAACTCTTCAAAAGTAGAGATCCCTCCAGAAGCTATTAATTTAATTCCTTTGATTTCTTTCAACATTCTAGTATACAACTCAAATGAAGGGCCTTCTAACATTCCATCTTTACTAATATCGGTACAAATCACATAGGACACGCCTTCTTTTTGATACTCTTGAATGAAAGGGATCAGTTCTTTATCACTTTCTTCTAACCATCCACTCACTGCAATTTTTTCATGATGCGCATCTGCTCCTAAAATAATTTTATCGGTTCCAAATTTTTGTAACCACGCTGTAAAGGTTTCTGGATCTTTAACCGCAATACTACCTCCAGTAACCTGTTGTGCACCACTTTCAAAAGCTATTCTTAAATCATCATCTGTTTTTAACCCACCTCCAAAATCAATATGTAAGTTTGTATGTGTTGCGATTTGTTCCAGCACCTTCTGATTTACAATATGCTTTGACTTCGCTCCATCTAAGTCTACCAAATGCAAATACTGAATGCCATGGGCTTCAAATTCTTTGGCCACTTCTAATGGGCTTTCATTATATATTTTTTTGGTATTGTAATCTCCTTTAGAAAGACGAACACATTTTCCGTCGATGATGTCTATTGCTGGTATTAGTCTCATATTTAAAGTAGAAATTAGAAAATTGAAATCTAAAAATTAGTATTTATTTTTGTTTATTCTTAGCTGTATTTATTGATGCTACTGTAATTCTTAATAACTCATCAGCTTCTTTCCACAAACGCTTTACATTTATTTCTTCTATATTTGATTTTGGTCTTTGAGAAGCTCTCCAATTTGCTCCTACAGAACTAGAACTTTTTAAAAGTTGAAAGACTAAATTATTATACTCTCTACTTTTAGGAAGCTGAACACATAACTTCCAACATTCAATAGTGAACCTTTTAGTTCTAGACTTCATATCTTCCATCCTTCTAATTTCGTTTTTCTAATTTCCGATTTTTAAAAAATTAAGCAATATCTGCTCTCCTACGCTACTACTTTTTTCTGGATGAAATTGAGTTCCGTAAAAGTTATCTTTTTGTAATGCTGTACTGTAAGGTGCTCCATAAGTAGTCCTTGCCACTGTATACGGAGTAATCGGCGCATAATAACTATGCACTAAATAAATATATGCTTGTTCTAAAACGCCTTCAAAAAGAGGAGAATCTAACTGTTCTATTTGATTCCAACCGATTTGCGGAACTTTTACGGTATTGGGAAATCGCTGTACCTCAGTATCAAAAATCCCCAACCCTTTCGTATCCCCTTCTTCAGTATAGGTACACATCAATTGCATTCCTAAACAGATCCCCAATACGGGTTGTTCTAGTTTTGGAACTAAAGTATCTAAACCAGAATCTTTTAGCTTACGCATAGCACTACTTGCTTCTCCAACTCCTGGAAAAATCACTTTGTCTGCGGCTTTAATCACTGCTGGGTTGTCACTCAATATGGCTTCATACCCGAGTCGCTGTATCGCAAACTTTATCGATTGGATATTGCCTGCTCCGTAATTGATAATTACTATTTTCATTGGTTAGTATTGAGTAATTAGTATTAAGTAATTAGTGCTAAGTATTGAGGTAATAAACAGTATACTACTATTTTTGCGTTGCAAAAAAGAGTGTCTCTGTACTATGTACTTCATACACTATACTATAATCACAACATTCCTTTGGTACTGGGTAAAATCATTTTTTCAGGATCACGTTTTACCGCTACTTTAATCGCTTTGGCAAACGCTTTGAATATCGCTTCAATTTTGTGATGTTCATTGGTTCCTTCTGCTTTTATATTCAGATTTGCCTTAGCACCATCTGTAAAAGATTTAAAAAAGTGATAAAACATTTCTGTTGGCATTTTACCAATCATTTCTCTCTTGAAATCAGCTTCCCACACCAACCAATTTCGACCTCCAAAGTCTATGGCTGCTTGTGCTAAACAGTCGTCCATTGGTAAACAAAATCCATAACGCTCTATTCCTAACTTATTTCCCAATGCACTACTAAACACTTCTCCTAGTGCGATTGCTGTATCTTCTATGGTATGGTGTTCATCTACTTCTAAATCTCCTTTTACAGTGATCTCCAAGTCCATTTGACCATGACGCGCAATTTGATCTAGCATGTGATCAAAAAAGTCTAAGCCTGTACTAATAGTACTCTGCCCTGTTCCATCTAAATTAAGGCGAATATAAATATCAGTCTCATTTGTTTTTCTACTAATTTCGGCACTACGATCTTTTAATTTCAAAAACTCATAAATCTGTTCCCAATCATTATTTTCTAATGCGATGTGCTGATCTAAATCATCTCGCTTAATCGTAATTTCTCCTGTCCCTAAATTGGTGTTATCATTGATAAAAATACCTTTAGCACCCAAGTTTTTTGCCAATTCCATATCTGTTAATCGGTCTCCGATTACAAATGAGTTCGCTAAATCATAGGCTTCAGAAAAATACTCCGTTAATAATCCTGTACCTGGTTTACGCGTATTTGCATTTTCATGTGGAAATGTTCGATCTAAAAATACCTTATCAAACACTACCCCTTCATTTTCAAAAGAATTCATGATGAAATTATGTACTGGCCAAAATGTATCTTCTGGAAATATAGCTGTTCCTAACCCATCTTGATTTGTGATCATTACCAATTCATAATCCAATTCTTTTGCAATTTTTCCTAAATATGTAAACGCTTTCGGATAAAATGTCATCTTATCAAAGGCATCAATCTGTTCATCTACGGTTTCTTTTATAATCGTTCCATCACGATCTATGAATAATACTTTTTTCATGGTCATCCTGAATTTTTATACTTGTTTTAATACTGTAATTAACTGTGTATTTTCTTCTGCAGTTCCAATAGTTAATCGTAATGCATCTTCACACAATGGTTGCGTACTTCGGTTTCTAATTACAATTCCGTGTTTTAGTAATTGCTCATAGCGCTTATTGGCATCATCAACTTTTATCAATACAAAATTTGCATCCGTAGGATATATTTCCGTCACAAAAGGCACTGTTTTTAACGCTTCTATTAATGCATTTCGTTGTTCTAAAATACGCCCAACTTCTTCAGTTACTTTTTCCTGATCCAATACCCGCTCTAATGCACGTTGCTGTGTTAGTTCATTGACATTATATGGCGGTTTAATTGTGTTCAATATTTCAATAACTCCTTCAGAAGCATAACATATTCCTAGTCTTATCCCTGCTAAACCATACGCTTTGGATAAGGTTTGTGTTACTACTAAATTTGGATATTTCTTGATTCTCTTCACCCAACTGTCTTCTACAGAAAAATCAATATACGCTTCATCAATCACCACCAACCCTTTAAAATTCTCTACAATTTGAACGATTTTATCTTCACTAAATGAATTCCCCGTAGGGTTATTTGGTGAACATAAGAATAGTAATTTAGAGTTTTCATCTATCGCATTTAGGATTTGTGATACTTTAGGTTGAAAATGACGGTCTAATACTACTTTTCGTTCTTCGATATCATTAATCGTTGCCAATACCGTATACATACCATACGTTGGAGGTAGCGTAATAATATTATCGTGTTTCGGTTCACAAAATGCCCTAAATAATAGGTCTAATACTTCATCACTTCCATTACCCAACAAAATATTAGCTACTCCTACATTCTTTTGATCTGCTAACACAGATTTCAATCTTCGTTGTTGTGGATCTGGATATCGATTTACTCCGTTTTCGTAAGGATTTTCATTGGCATCCAAAAACACCATCGTAGATCCATCAGAAACATACTCATCTCGCGCAGAAGAATATGGTTGTATCTGCAGTACATTCTTTCGAACGATATTTTTTATATTAAATTCTGTAGTACTCATTAGTATTTTTTTATTCAGAACGCAGTGTTGAGACGCAAAATATTGCGCCTTTACTGGTTATTGAGACGCAATATTTTGCGTCTCTAACGTTTTTAATCGCAGGGTTACTGCATTTTTATGGGCTTGTAATCCTTCGGTTTCTGCCATGAGTTCTATTGCTGTACCTATCGCTTGAATTCCTTTTTCTGAAATTTTCTGAAAGGTCATTGACTTCATAAAACTGTCTAGGTTTACCCCGCTATACTGTTTTGCATATCCATTCGTTGGCAAGGTATGATTGGTGCCTGAAGCATAATCACCTGCACTTTCGGGGGTGTAATTTCCTATAAAAACAGAACCTGCATTGGCAATATTATCGATATAATAATCCTCATCTTTTACACACACTATAAAATGTTCAGGACCGTATTCATTAATCAGCGCTAATGCCTCTTTGTCTGTATCGACGTAAATAAGTTTAGAATGTGCAATGGCTACTTCCGCTATTTCTCTTCGAGGCAATACTTTACATTGCTTTTCAACTTCTTTTTCTACGGCAGCAATCATTGCCTTAGACGTAGACACCAAAATCACTTGACTATCTTTTCCATGCTCTGCTTGGCTTAATAAATCGGAAGCCACAAAAGCTGCATTAGCAGTATCATCTGCAACTACTAATAATTCACTAGGCCCTGCTGGCATATCAATCGCTACACCAAATTTGGTCGCTAATTGCTTCGCTACAGTCACAAATTGATTCCCAGGACCAAATATTTTATATACCTGTGGTATTGTAGCCGTTCCAAAAGTCATTCCTGCAATGGCTTGTATTCCTCCTACTTTACATATTTTGGTTACTCCACAAAGATTTGCCGTATATAAAATAGCGGGATGAATCTTTCCTTCAACATTGGGTGGAGAACATAATACAATCTCCTTACACCCTGCAATCATTGCGGGTACTGCTAACATCAAAATGGTAGAAAACAATGGTGCTGTACCTCCTGGGATATACAATCCCACCTTTTGTATCGGTCGTTTTTCTTGCCAACAGGATACTCCTGGAGTAGTTTCTACCGTTACTCTAGTTGTTGTTTGTGCGTTATGAAATTTCTCTATATTGTGTTTTGCTACTTCAATGGCATCCTTTAATTCTTGGGATACCAACCCAATAGCTTCTTCTATCTCATTTTTCTGTACCAGAATATCTTCTGGTACTACCTTGTCAAATTTCTCTGTATATCTTGCAATCGCAATATCCCCTTCAGTCTGAACTTCATTAAAAACAGTAAGTACAGTATTTTCTATATCCGCAACCGTTTGTGTAGGCCGTTTTAAAATTTCGGTCCATGTATTTCGTTGTGGATTTTCTATTTTTCGCATTACTTTTTATTTTGTTTTATCAGAACATATTCTGATGCTACTTTTTTTTATCAGAAAATGTTCTGATACTACTTTAATATTTTTTGCAGGTGTATTCCTATTTTCTCATACCCCATACGTTCCCAAAATTGTATTCCTTTTTCATTATAACGGTAACAATTGACTTCGGATGCAGTACATCCTATGGTTTTTGCATATTCTAAAATCCAATTCATCAGTACTTCTCCTACCCCTTTTTCTCTATACTCAGGAAGAATAATAACGTTATCTGGCTCAATATGTTTTCCTATATAATGCTTATATAATACCCATAAACCTGATATTCCGATCAATTTTTGCTTTTCATATACTCCAATGCACAAATACCCTTGCGCCACCATCTCAGCAATTCTAACTTTAAAATCTTCCGTACATGATTCATCAATAGCACAATCATTAGAAAGACATAGAAATGGAATGATTACTTCCATATTCTCTTTCGGAATGAAATTTATTTTTAAATCTTTCATGTCCATTATACTTTTTATTCCTCATAAAATTTTATATCGTTTTGCTGAGTACATGACAAAAAATAGTTATTCTCTATGTAAAGTTGCATCATCACTTTATAATTCAGACCTACTAGGTTTTGAAAACCTAGTAGGTCTAACAGAGCAAGCATCTCTAAAACGTTGATTATAAAATATAGCTACTAATTTTTGTCATGTACTAAAACCGTTTTGTTTACTATAAAATCTTATACCGTTACGTTTTGTTCATCGTAATTTTGTTCATCGTAAAATCTTACGATGCTACAATACCATTTTTTCAATAGGGCATACTAAAATCCCTTCTGCACCTTCTGCTTTTAAGGCATCTAGAATATCCCAAAACGTATTGCGCTCTACTACAGTATGAATAGAACTCCAACCTTCTTCTGCTAATGGCAGTACTGTTGGACTGCGCATTCCTGGAAGAATACTTATAATTTTTTCAATATTATGATTCGGAGCATTTAATAATACATACTTAGAGTTCCGTGCTTTTAATACGGCTTGAATTCTAAACTGTAATTTTTCTAAAATGCTTTTGTTCTCTGCACTAATTTTTGGAGATACCGCTAATACTGCCTCAGAAGTTAGCATCACTTCTACCTCTTTCAAATTGTTTTTAAACAATGTACTTCCGCTAGATACAATATCACAAATAGCATCTGCCAACCCTATATTAGGAGCAATCTCTACCGAACCTGATATTTGGTGCAATTCTGCCGTAATTCCTTTTTCTTTAAGATAGGCATTCATGGTATTGGGATAAGATGTTGCTATCTTTTTACCATTCAAATCTTGGATCGAATTGTATTCAAAATCTTTAGTTACTGCTAGCGATACTTTACATTTTGAAAAATTAAGCCGTTCTACGATTGGGATATCATTTCCTTTTTCGATCAAAACATTTTCACCTATAATAGCAATATCTACAACCCCATCTCTAAGGTATTGTGGAATATCTCCATTTCGTAAAAACATAACTTCCATAGGAAAGTTACGCGTAACAGCTTTTAACTGATCTTTACCATTATCAATGGAAATTCCACAGTCTTTTAAAATCTGTACCGAATCTTCATTAAGTCGTCCACTTTTTTGAATTGCAATTTTAATCTTTGACATCTTTTTTTAACTATTGTGTTTAATCACTTCAAAACGTTTTTATTACAATGAGTTCAATAAAAAAACCCGCTTGAATTGATCAAACGGGTTATATATCGATATACTATACGCATACAGTTACCCCGCCTGAGCCAAGATATGAGTATGATGATGTATAGTTACTATTTTCATTTCGCATTTTTAAAATAATGATGCAAATTTATAAAAATATTTTGTCTTATTACTTTCCTTCTTATTTTTTTATTGAACTCTTCTTGAGTTTTTTTCATTTCCTGAAAAAATACAGCTATAGACAGTCAAATTATTTAATATATTGATCTATTTACTAGAAAGACATCACCATTTTTTATATCTTGGAATATTATTTGTATCGTATTTAATAAAAAACATATATTATGAAATTATCTGCTATTTTACTAACAACAATGTTAGCCTCCACAGTTTCGATTACAGCTCAATCTACTGAAAATGAGTCTGAAAAAGATACTACAAAAATCAAAAAATGTACTACTAAAATAACAGATATAGAAAAGTCGGAAGCTACTAACAATAGTATCCCAGAGCCACCACATATATTTACGGATGATACTTGTATTGCATGTGGAATGGGATAAGATACTATGAAAAAACCATTATTAGGCATTTCGTTAATGCCAACTGCTGCTTTTTTAGAAGCATCACTTCCTTTATTTAAAAGCGGTCAAATAGAAGTCATTGAATGGTCTTTTGATATCGAAGCGCATCCTGCTACTATACCCACATGGGTAGATGCTGTGTTACAAGAATATGGAAATAACAATAGATTATTAGGACATGGTATTTACTATTCCATTTTAGAGGCAAAATGGACTTCTGTACAAGAAAAATGGCTACAGCAGTTAGAAGCATCTACACAAAAATATAACTATACGCATATATCAGAACATTTTGGCTTTATGAGCAGTCGAAATTTTCACAAAGGATTTCCACTTCCTGTTCCTTTAAATGAAGCTACATTGGCTGTTGGTATTGACCGAATACAACGATTACAAAGCCGTGTACCCTGTCCTGTTGGACTAGAAAATTTAGCTTTTGCTTTCCGTGAAAAAGATATTCATGAACAAGGTGAATTTATCGCAAAACTTATCGCCCCCGTAAATGGTTTCATTATTTTAGACCTACACAATATCTATTGTCAAGCACAGAACTTTGGTGTTGATATCATGTTGTTAATTAAAGGGTATCCCCTAGATGCTGTAAAAGAAATTCATATTTCAGGAGGAAGTTGGTCGAATGGTGCGACTAAAGAAATACAGATTCGAAGAGATACTCATGATGGTCGTGTACCACAACTCCTTTTTGATATTTTACCCGAAGTACTCGTCTTATGCAAACATGTAGAATATGTTATTTTTGAGCGGTTAGGAAATACATTTACGCATCCTAATGATGGAATCGAGTATCGAGACGATTTTCTAAAACTAGCACAAATTATAACAGAAAGCACGCAAACTGTACTCCCTAAACAGTGGGGCAAAAAAGTAACAGTTTCAGAAACCCCCATAGATGATTTGATTGTACATAAAGCCCAAGAAAAATTGTGCGCTACATTACTTGCGGCTAAAGACTATAAAGATGTACTTCATGAATTCCAACAGTGGGACACCACTACATGGAGTCCTGATATGATTCATATTGCAATAGCATTAAGTAAGAAGTGGAACTTATGATGCTTAATTTGATTTATTTTTAACCCCTTTCTTATTTGGATATCCCCAAATAAAAGTGGTAGTTTTATAATCGATAAAACTTAACCACACACATTATGATCTTATCAACATTAGACTGGAGTATTATCATTGGATTTTTTATTGTTTTTGCTACTATTGGTATTATAGTCTCTAAAAAATCTGGTAAAAATGCTAAAGAATTCTTTTTATCGGGTAGAAATATGCCTTGGTGGTTATTAGGGATTTCTATGGTGGCGACTACCTTTTCTGCGGATACTCCAAATCTAGTTACCGATATTGTACGTCAAAACGGAATTTCTGGAAACTGGGTTTGGTGGGCTTTTTTACTTACGGGTATGCTTACAGTGTTTGTATATGCAAAACTTTGGCGTCGATCAGACGTTTTAACGGATTTAGAATTTTATGAAATCCGATATAGTGGCAAAGCTGCTGCTTTTCTTCGAGGGTTTCGTGCGATATACTTAGGCGTATTCTTTAATGTTATGATTATGGCATCTGTATGCTTGGCTGCTATAAAAATTGGCGGTATTTTATTTGGATTACAGCCCTGGGAATGCGTGTTATACGCCTCAGTAGTTACAGTGGCTTATAGTGCCTTTGGAGGATTGAGAGGTGTGATATTTACAGATTTTATTCAATTTATTATTGCTATGATTGGTGCTGTTTGGGCAATGTTTTATATTATTGATTTGCCTGAAGTTGGTGGTCTTGAGAATTTACTTACCCATCAAAATGTGAATGATAAACTTAATTTTCTTCCTGATTTTTCAGACACAAAATCTTTAATTCCTTTATTAATCATCCCTATCGCAGTACAATGGTGGAGCGTTTGGTATCCCGGAGCAGAACCAGGAGGCGGGGGGTATATTGCGCAACGAATGCTTTCTGCAAAAGATGAAAAAAATGCTATAGGCGCTACCCTACTCTTTAATATTGCGCATTATGCACTACGTCCTTGGCCGTGGATATTGATTGCTTTGGCCTCTCTTGTGGTATTTCCTGAACTGAGCTCTATTCAAGAGGCCTTTCCGAATATATCACCTTCGATAATTGGTCATGATCTTGCGTATCCTGCAATGTTAACTAAACTTCCTAGTGGTTTATTGGGCTTAGTTGCCGCTTCATTAATCGCTGCTTTTATGAGTACTATCTCTACCCATCTCAATTGGGGGTCTTCTTATATTGCTATTGATTTCTATAAACGTTTTATAAAACCTGACGCTAGTGAAAAAAGCATTGTCAATATTGGTCGTCTTAGTACTGTTGTATTAATGCTTTTTGCGGCACTATTCGCCTTAGTTTTAGAAGGTGCATTAAGTACGTTTAATATCTTACTGCAAATTGGAGCAGGTACAGGCTTAATTTTTATTCTACGTTGGTTTTGGTGGCGTATTAATGCATATAGTGAAATTAGCGGAATGATTATTTCTTTTTTCATGGCACTTTGGTTTGAATTTGCCCATGAAGCTATTTTTGGAGCGCGATTAGAAGGGCATCAAGAATTAGTGATTGGCGTATTGGTTACGACCATAACATGGGTTAGTGTTACCTTAATGACCGCACCTACAGATGCTACTACATTGGCTTCTTTTTATAATAAAATAAAACCATTTGGCATGGGATGGAAAGGGTTTGCGAACAAAGCAGAACAACTCAACATACCCCTTGCAAAAAGCACTGATAAATTTACTGTTGACTTAGCTTCAATGCTACTAGGTGTATTACTAGTGTATTGCGCTTTGTTTGCTACAGGTTATTTCATTTATGGCAATATGACTGGTGGATTGGTGCTATCTGCTATTACATTAACTAGCATTGTGATATTATTGAAAATCCGAAAACAATAGCCCTTGATTATCTTTAGAAAACGACAACATAAGCACACATATCCCTTTGTCTACGGCTATGATTGAATTTTAGAAATCGAACTAGCGAAAAAAATTTCAAATTATTTTAGCCTAAAATAAAAACAGAATTGGTATTAAACCCGGATCATGACGAAGTGCTATTGCTTAATCCGGGTTAAAAATAATAGAGCATCTACAGGATTGTAAATGCTCTATTATTTTTAAATTATGAACTATGGTTGTTATTGATTTCCTAATATTAAAGGCATTCCATCACTTCCTGATCCAATTACGACAACCTTTGAATTATTTGATTTTGCTAATTCTAATGTAGCTTCAATTCCTTTTTCTTTTAGAATTTTATCGGTTAAAGATGCACTTAATATTTTATTTGCCGCAGCTTTACCTTCTGCATCAATACGTTGTCGCTCTGCTTCTTTTGTAGCTTTAGTTAATCTAAACTCATATTCTAAAGATTCTTGTTCTTGCCCTAACTTACGTTCAATAGCATCTTTAATCGTTGGAGGTAAAGTCACATCACGAACCAGTACTCGATTTACTTGAATATATTGGCCTTTTACTCCATTTCGAGTTTCTTCCAAAATCTCTTTTTGAATGATATCTCGTTTACTAGAATATAGTTGCTCTGGCGTATAACGCCCTACTACTTCTCTTGCTGCTGCGCTAATTGCAGGACCTAGGATACTTTCTATATAATTTTCTCCTTTTTCTTGATGTAATTTTCCTAAATCTTTACTTATGGGCTGAAACCATACTGTTCCATCCACTTTAATTTCTAATCCATTTACAGATAATACATCCATTTTATCTGATATCGATTGTTGTCGTATTTCATAAGGTATTACCTTGTTCCATGGAGCTACCAAATGGAATCCTTCGGCTAAAGGAGACTCATTTGTTACAACTCCTCCATCAAAAGTTTTATACAATACCCCTGCCTGTCCTGACCCTATCGTTTCAGTTGATTTTGAAATGAAAACAATCAAGAGTATGATTGCTATTAAAATTGGTAATCCTATTTTTGGTAATTTATCCATAACACTTGTTTTTATTTATTAAATGAGTCCATTGTATTTTCGAGTAAACCATTCTATTGAAAGCACTAAAATTAAGAGTCCTAATAGATATTTCCAATCAATTAATGCAATAGTTTTTTCTTCGCTTTTTTGAACCGTTTGATACCGTTCATCTGCTATTAAATTGTTAATCATAGTAGCACCTTGATCTGAAAAAAAGGCGACTCCTTTGGTTTGTTTTGCTACTTCTCGCATACGCCTTACATCTGCATTCAAAAACTGCTGTTCTACATCATACGCCAATACTGAAAATGTTCCAGAATTACTTATTCCTTCTCCTGCTACCTTCACTGTATATTCATAATCGCCTGGTAACAGGCTACTCAAATCCACAGCATACGTATTGTTTTTTAACACCATAGGCAATACCTCTACTGTCTTTTGATCCTTATGTGTTACTGTAATTGTTAAACTCCCTCTCCGATCAAACTCATAATTCTTGGTAAAGTATTCCGCTCGAATTACAATATTAGCATTCCCATAATAGAAAGGCTCGACAAGGGTTCGTAAACGTGTTTTTACTGTTGAACTTGAAAGATACTGTACTATTTTACCTAAAAAATCATCAAAGGTTTTGAAACTCTTATTTTCTTTATAGGCATGAGCTCTCCATTGCCATATTCCTTCTCCAAAAAGCACAGCTTCTCTGCTATTTTCATGCTCTATTGTGGTTAATAAGGGCTGCTTAGTCTCTATAGCACCAATCATACGATATAGTAGTATATCGTGATCCATATTCATATCCACATCGCCAAAAACACCTAACAATGGAGGGTAGTTTTCAAACCCTATATCTTCTGTTAGAAATGTTCCAAAATTCGGATTATACTTGGGAACATAGTATTCTTCTTGATATTTGACATCACCTGTATAGCGTTGCTGTATCTCATTTAAAAATTTCCAATTGGTATGTGTTCCTGTAATTGTAAACTGATTTTTATTACTTTTTCGTAATGCATCATATATTATTTTAAACTCAGGATTAGGATTATACACGATAACCAATTGATACGGATCTAAAGATATAAACTCCGAAGGTTTTATTAGGGTAACACTTCTACGCTCATTACTTTCTATGCTCTTTTTTAAAGCACCGATATCGGGATGCGTTATGGAACTTACTATGGCTACGTTTGTTTTTTGATCTATAACTTCAACCGCAAATTGTTTTGTATTATTAACCTTGTTTTTTTCAAATGGTATGGGTTCTAATGTGGCATTATAGGTATTTAGTCCTTTAACATTTGCAGGAAGGGTAACGTTGATAATTTGAGCGTTATTCTGTTCTGAAAAAGTAATCGATGCACTATATATCGTTTTTGTACCCGAGGTAATCGTAAGCTTTGTTGTCACTGTTTTTTTACCAGAATAGGTGACTATAACTTCTACTGGAAACTCATTATTAAGATATGCATACGTATTGACATTCAACTGTTGAACTTTGGTATCTACTACTATGGCTGTGTCTCCAATAATTACAGGATAAATAGGATTCTTATAGGTACGTGTGCTAAACTGATAATCTGTGCCATACGTTTGATTTCCATCTGAAATCAAGAGCGTCGGAGCAATCGTGTTTTGATACATTTGCTGTACTTGTCCCAGCGTTTTTGCAATATTTGTTTGCTTTTTATTAAATATAAAATCTAATGTATCTTCTATAGTCTTTGAAAATGCATAATAGGCTATATCAAAGTGTTCATTCAACTTTTTATGCCCTTTGATATTGGTCACAAAATCTTTTACTGTTCTTTCTTGTTCCAAATGCGCTATTGAACTTGTATGATCGACAAGAACTATTAATTCTGGCTTTTTCTCATAGAATGTATACGCTTTATATTCTGGATTAATAAGAAGAAGTAGTAATGCAAATACACTTAGAAACCGTAATACTATAAATATTATTTTTTTACGAGTATTCAATTTGGAAGCATATCCATATTGAAATAAGGCTACCCCTAGCGCAATAATAAAAGCTCCAATGCTTAATAGAATAGTTTGTGTATGCATTCGAATACGTTCGTTGTATTTAAACTAATAGTAAATATACCATTAATTCATCACTAGCACTTTAAAAAAAACTCTTTTCGAACCCAAAAATAGAATTCATGATAACTTGTCCAAAAAAATATCAAAATGAGAACCCTGATATTTTATATTCAGATGAAATAGAAAATAGAAATATCATAATAACCATCGGAAGTACTACATCTATATTTTATACTATACTAAATGATTTAATATTCTTCTGATTATTCTTCAAAATATTCTACTCCATTTAGTCCTACATATCCATACTGCTTTCCTTCTCCTGTAACATCTACCAAAGTAAGATCATTAATCATATAATACAGTTTGTAATATTTTGGAGTGATTAGCACTTTTCCAGTTGTACTCAACATCCCTTTTAAAGTGCCTAAAGTTACCACAAAATAATCGGTACTGCTTTTTTGATCCCAATGTTTTGGTCTATATATTTCGTCATAAAAATGAGTAGTGTTCAACTTTCCGATGTTGTTAATCACACCAATTTTTCCTTCATTTGTTTCTACTACAGAAGATCCACTTGCGGTTTTAAATATACGATCATACTGGCATGGTTCTAATACTTTACCTGTAAGGTCACTAGTTCCATAATTGCCTTGTGCATCTTTGAGAATCATATACCTATCATTCACAATATTTATGTCCTTATACTGACAGCCCAATACTTGTTGTCCCGAAGCATTTAAGACTCCTTCAAGATCATCCTTTTCTACAATACTAAAGCCATTCTTTTTTTTCACTACTCTGTCATACTCAAACGCACTTAGCATTTTTTCATTAAAATCAATGAAGGCCCATTTATCCTTATGTAATTTCCAATTTCGTACCGCAGCTCTTTTCGCTTTTTCAAATACAATAATATCTGAATATTTTGTATCTACAACCAATTTTCCAGTAGCATCTATAAGTCCTGTTGTACCACTATCTGATGATAATCTCACTTCTGAATATCCGTTTTTAAACCAGTCTGCACTATACCATTTTAATGTTATTACTTCTTTACCATTACGATCTATAAATCCTTTTTCATTTTTCTCATTAGAAACTCTTGCTAAAGAACGATCATCAAATTTATCTGCCTTTTTATATACCGTATTCGTTAATAGCTTTCCTGTTTTCCCATGAATATAAACATACCCTTCTTCTTTTTCTGCTATAAAAACCTCCCCTTCATCTGAAGAAATTGATTTATATATAAAAGGCTGTATAATCTTATGTTTTAGATCTACAATACCTTTCTTTCTATCTGTATTTGTTGCCACAAAAAAATTATTATTTAAGGCCGATATGTTTTTATATTGAAAAGGAATTATTATTTCTCCTTCTAAATTTAGTATTCCCTTTTTATAATCATCATCGCTTGCTCTTATGTATCCATCTTTTCTATATACTGATGTATACTTTGTTGGGATTATTTCTTTTCCGTTAGTGTTTATATAGCCATAACGGTGCGAGATACGTACTTTTGCTATTCCATTTTTAAATGCTCCTATACTATTATACTTAGGGATACTCACTTCTTTTCCATCTTTGTTATATAATCCGTACTTGTTGTCCAAGATGGTCATAACCATACCCTCTTTTTCAAAAGAAATATTATCGTATCGAATAGGAACAATCGTTGCTCCATAAACATCGACTACTCCAGCTCGTTTTGCTTTATTAAACACTTTTAGTAATCCAATTGTAGAGCTACTATTGATGGGCATTGCTGTAGCTTGTTTTGCTTTATCTTTGCCTTGTGCTAAAAAATAAGTATTATCCTGTGCGCCATGAGTGGGTGCTCCATAAGGAAATTCATTGTTGGAAGCGATCCAATTTACCATACTCAATTCCTCTCCGTTTTTATTAATAAAAAAATAATCACCTCCTTTTCTAACATAGGCTACATTAGCATGAAACATCGAAGCATACTCATATTGTACTGGGATTTTCATGTTTTTCTGAACATCACAATACCCCCATAATTGTCCTTTACGATATGGAATTAACTTTCCTTGATATTTAATTGTATTTGTTGTATCATCTGAAAGCGTTACATCATCTAAAGTCGTTGTTAAAAAAGACATGATCTGGTATGGAAGAAATTCTGAAACATCATCACTTGTGACTACAGGTTGTGCGATACCTATACTACACAATACCATTACCGTACAAAATATAAAATACTGTTTCATCTGCTCTTACCTTTTTACTATTTTTACAATCATCGATAGTTTCGTTTTCAACACTTTACGTTTACTCATTATCGAATACCCTCTTATTCTATATATCTAATTCTTAAAATACTCTCGCCCTTTAGTGTCTACATATCCATACACTTCGCCTTCTCCTGTATAATCTACTAAAAACAAATCTCCTACTTGATAATAAATTTTATAATATTTAGGAGGAATTTTTATTTTTCCATGATGAGAGATAATACCTTTCAAACCATCTTTTGTAACCATGAAGAATGGTGCTAACGCTTGATTTGTTTTTTTATCCACTTCTATCAATACTACTTTTTCTATTCTATCATAAAATGCTGATGCTGCTAAATGCCCTTCATTAGTAATCAATATCTGCTCTTGAAATTCATTAACAATAATATCATATCCTTTAAAACCAAAACATCTATCGTATAAGACTGGAATAAGCGATTTTCCATGCTTATCGGTAGTTCCATATTTTCCTTCGGCATTTCGAACTACCAGGTAATTATCTCTCACTTTAATGCTTTTATATAGGCATGCTACTAGTAAATTTCCTTGATTGTCAATCATTCCATATCGTTCATCTTTCTGTACGATAGGATAATCAGATCCCGTACGTGCCCTAACATCATTATAAATAAAATCTACCAATTGATTTCCTTTCATATCAAAAATGCCCCATTTACGTGCTTTATTAAATACGGCAATTAGTCCATTTTTTTTTAAAACACGAAAATCTACATATTGTGTTGGAATAATTAATTTTCCAGTTGAATCTGCTAAACCTGATCCCTCTTTATGAACTTTAATATATCCATTTTCTAGTTGATCGATGTCATTATAAACTCCCATAGGTATGATTTCGTTTCCTATACTATCTAGTATACCTTGCTTTCCTTCTTTATATACCTGGAATGTTCTTGTAGTTGAATGCCAAGTACATTGAGTATAGCTCCCTTTATGTATAGGGTTCCCTGTTCTTACATCTAATATTACTTTATCTCTATTTTTATTTTCTACAATCAATATTTTATCTCTATTATCTCTAATACTTAAGTATTCTGCTGAATATGGCTTTAGTGTAGTAGTCGCAATTAAAACATACCCACTTGTTTTTTCCTTTTTCCCAATAAAAAAGTAATCATTAATCAGGTTAATAGAAGTATATGATACGGGTACTATTAGTTTTCCTTGAAGATCATATAAACCTTGGCGATCTTTGGTATCGATAACCCGAATATAATTTCCTTCTTTAGTCACCTGTCTAAATTTAGAACGGAAAGAAATAATTTCTTCTCCAGTACTCGATATCATTCCTTCGTACTCGATTTTTTTAACTCTAGCCATACCGTCATTAAAATCATAAATAATATCATATCTAGGAGGTATAACTTCTTTTCCTTCTTTGGTATATACACCCAATGCATTATCTAATTTAGTGACAATCATTCCTTCATTTAGAAAAGAAATATCATCGTATCGAGTAGGCACAACGATTTTACCGTAGATATCAATTACTCCTACTCTTTCGTTCTTATTATACACTTTTAACAACCCTTGATTAGAAAGTCTACTCCCATCAAACCATGAGTTTTTATATTGATTAGTATTGGAGTGTTTAAGGATATAGGATTTACTATCAGTCAGATATCCTGAATTGGATTCAAATGTTGTTTTTTCTCCTGTATCAATCCAATTGATATTACTTAACTTTTCTCCTTTTTCATTAATAAAAAAATAATCTTGACCTTTTTTAACGTAAGCTATATTATTATAAAAGCGAGAAGCATATTGATATTGTAAGGGAATCTTAATTTGTGCATTGGCATTAGCATATCCCCATAAATTTCCATCGCGATATGGAATTAATGTTGACGTCTTTTTTGTAATGTGTCGCGTGCTATTTCCCGGATCATCAGACGCTCCCAATGTTGTCGTTAAAAAACTCATAATCTGATACGGCATAAATTCTGAGACCTCAGACACATCATTACCTGATTGCGCCGTACTGATGTAGCTAATTAATACTACAAGCATCTGTATTACTGTATTACACTTCATAATTTAATAAACTTTATTCTCAAAGTACTTTAATTCCAGCTATATTACCTAACTATTTACCATTACTTTACCACAATTCAACTCATACTATATAAACCAAAAAATGCTCCGTAGCCATAGTATACGGAGCATTTTTTAACATAATGTAAACAACTACGCTCTTACTAAGTTAGCATTCCTCCGTCAACATTTAAGACTTGTCCTGTTACATACGCACTTAAATCACTGGCTAAATACACACATGCATTAGCGATATCTTCAGGAGTACCTCCACGTTTTAACGGTATCGCTTTTCTCCATTGCTCTACCACTTTTTCATCTAACTTTCCAGTCATTTCGGTTTCGATAAAACCTGGAGCAATGACATTGGTACGAATATTTCTAGATCCTAATTCTAAAGCTACAGATTTGGAAAATCCAATGATCCCTGCTTTTGATGCTGCATAATTAGTTTGACCAGCATTACCTTTTACTCCTACTACAGAACTCATATTAATAATACTTCCTTTACGTTGCTTTAACATTGTTTTTTGCACCGCTTTGGTCATATTAAACACACTCTTAAGATTTACTTCAATAACCGTATCAAAGTCATCCTCACCCATTCGCATTAATAGATTATCCTTAGTTATTCCTGCATTATTGACTAATATATCAATAGCTCCAAAATCTTCTAATACATTTTTGATTAGTGTTTGTGCTTGTTCATAATCTGCTGCATTACTTTGATATCCTATCGCTTTCACGCCTAATGCGTTTAGCTCTTCTTCTAAAACCTTTGCGGCATCTACTGAAGAACTATATGTAAACGCTACATTTGCACCTTGCTTTGCAAATATTTGTGCGATTCCTTTCCCTATTCCTCTACTTGCTCCTGTAATGATTGCTGTTTTACCCTGTAAAAGACTCATGTATTGTACTCTATTTATGTGTTAATTTTCTTCAAATATAAGCAATAAACCCCATGAGTATCTCATAGGGTTTATTTATAATTTTATAGTGTAAGTTATTCTATTTTGATTACCCTGCTATAGCATTTTTACCAATTACTTCTGCAACTTTCTTTCCGATCTCTGCAGGAGAGTCTACCACGTGGATTCCACATTCTCTCATAATTGCTTTTTTAGCAGCAGCAGTATCTTCGCTACCTCCTACAATTGCTCCAGCATGCCCCATTGTTCTTCCCGCAGGTGCTGTTTCACCAGCGATAAAACCAACTACAGGTTTTTGAGTACCACTTTCTTTAATCCATCTTGCAGCATCTGCTTCTAATTGACCACCAATCTCTCCGATCATTACAACACATTCTGTTTCTGGATCATTAATTAAAAGCTCAACGGCTTCTTTTGTTGTCGTTCCAATAATTGGATCTCCTCCAATACCAATTGCTGTAGTAATCCCTAATCCTTGCTTTACCACTTGATCCGCAGCTTCATACGTTAATGTTCCTGATTTAGATACAATACCCACGTTTCCTTTTTTAAATACAAACCCTGGCATAATTCCAACTTTTGCTTCACCTGGTGTAATTACTCCTGGACAGTTTGGCCCTATTAAACGACATGCTTTATCTTGAATATATGCAGAAGCTTTAATCATATCTGCAACAGGAATACCCTCTGTAATAGTAATAATAACTTTAATACCTGCATCTGCTGCTTCCATAATTGCATCTGCTGCAAAAGCGGGTGGTACAAAAATAATAGTGGTATCTGCACCTACTGCGCTAACCGCATCCTCAACCGTATTAAACACAGGCTTATCTAGATGTTTCTGACCTCCTTTTCCTGGAGTTACACCACCTACAACATTAGTCCCGTATTCAATCATTTGACCAGCATGAAAGGTACCTTCACTACCTGTAAACCCTTGTACTATAATTTTAGAATCTTTATTTACTAGAACACTCATTGCGTTATACTTTTATTTTTTTAGATATTCAAAAATAATATATTGACTACGATTAGGGAAACAAAAGGAAGTTTATTTCAATTAGAATCTGTTAATTTTTAGTATGCTTAATTGAAGTTACTGTATTTTAAAGCTCCTTTTTTTTCAATTCCTCAATTAGGTAAGGAATTTGACGAATTGCCGCTATTTCTTTATATTTTTTCCGAAAATCGTCTGCTGGAGTTCCAAAATAACTTTTATGTCCGGCTAATGATTTGCTAATTCCAGACTGTGCAGAGATAATTGCTTTGGTTCCAATTGTAATACCACTAGTGATTCCCACTTGTCCCCAAACGGTCACTTCGTCTTCAATAATCACACAACCTGCAATGCCTACTTGAGAGGCGATTAAACATTTTTTTCCGATTTGTGTATCATGACCAATATGAACTTGATTATCTATTTTCGTTCCTTCTTGAATTCGTGTCGCTCCAGACACTCCTTTATCTATAGTGCAGGAAGCTCCAATATCTACATCATCTTCAATAACGATATGACCTCCTGATTGTAATTTATCAAAACCCTCAGCTCGTTTCTTATAATAAAAAGCATCTGCCCCCAAAACTGTTCCTGAATGGATCGTTACCCTATTTCCGATATGAGTATGATCATAGATCGCTACATTAGCATGGATCATACAATTTTCTCCAATCGTTACATGATTCCCTATAAATACTCCGGGTTGGATTATACTGCTCTTACCAATATTAGCGGTATCTGAACATAATGTTGTTGCTTTTTCAAAGGGTCTAAAGAATTGTGTAAGTGCATTAAAATCTCTAAATGGATCGTCCGAAATTAACAGTGCTTTTCCTTCTGGACAGTCCACTTTTTTATTGATCAATACAATGGTTGCATTACTTTGCAATGCTTTTTCATAATATTTAGGATGATCAACAAAAACAATATCTCCTTGTTCTACCACATGAATTTCATTCATTCCTAATACCGGAAAATTTTCATTCCCTATATACTCACAGGAAATGATCGTTGCGATTTGTTGTAAGGTATAAGGTTGTGGAAATTTCATGCTCAATTTTTATTGAAATGTTGAAACGCAAGATCTTGCGTTTCTACTCTTTTATATATACCTTTTTTCATAAACGCAAAATCTTGCGTTTCTACTCTTTTATACGCTCTTTATAGGTGCCTTTTTCCGTTTCTACCTTAATTTTATCTCCTTCATTGATAAATAATGGCACCATTACTTCTGCTCCAGTTTCTACTGTTGCTGGTTTTGTTGCATTAGTAGCGGTATTTCCTTTTACCCCAGGTTCTGTAGCAGTTACTTCTAAGATTACACTTGCTGGCATGTCTACCGATAATGGCATTTGATCTTCCGAATTGATAATAATAGTAACGATTTCTCCTTCTTTTAATAACCCAGGATTATCCAACGATGACTTTTCTAATGTAATTTGATTGTAATCTTCTACATTCATAAAGTGATACGTATCTCCTTCTGGATATAAAAATTGAAACTTGTGGGTTTCTACACGTACTTCGTCAATTTTATGCCCCGCAGAAAAGGTATTATCGATTACTTTACCACTCGTTACACTTTTTAATTTTGTACGCACAAAAGCAGGCCCTTTACCTGGTTTTACGTGTAAAAATTCTATAACTTTAAAGATGTCATGACTATATTTTATACACAATCCGTTTCTGATATCACTAGTAGTTGCCATTATTGTTATTTGTTATTTTAGTATTAATTTTCTTACGCTTCACAATGAGGCGTTAGTTAGAAAAATATCCTTTCATTATACCACGTTGAGAGTTTTTAATAAACTGTAATACTTCATCCCGTTCTGGTGTTGCTTCCATTTCAGCTTCAATAATAGATGCCGCTTGAGAGTTATTATAATTTTTTTGATATAAGATTCTATAAATATTCTGTATTTCTCTTATTTTATCTGTTTCAAAACCGCGTCGTCTTAATCCTATAGAATTGATCCCTACATAAGATAATGGCTCTCTTCCGGCCTTTACATACGGCGGTACATCTTTACGTACTAAAGATCCTCCTGTTACAAAAGCATGGTTTCCAATACTACAAAATTGCTGTATCGCAGTCATGCCAGCTAATACTACATGATTTCCCACATTAATATGTCCCGCTAATGTACTGTTATTTGAAAAGATACAATTATCTCCTATAATACAATCATGTGCAATATGGCAATATGCCATAATCCAACAATTCTCTCCTATCTTAGTTTTCATACGATCTGCGGTTCCTCTATTGATGGTAACACACTCACGTATTGTTGTATTGTCTCCTATTTCTGTAACCGTATCTTCGTCATTAAACTTTTTATCCTGAGGTACAGCTGAAATTACTGCTCCCGGAAAAACACTACAGTTTTTACCAATACGAGCCCCTTCCATAATGGTTACATTGGATCCAATCCATGTCCCCTCACCTATCACAACATTATTATGTATCGTAGTAAAAGGTTCGATCACTACATTCTTTGCTATTTTTGCGCCTGGGTGCACATATGCTAATGGTTGATTCATCTGTGCTATATATTTTTTGTTTTTACAATTTGTGCCATTAATTGCCCTTCGGTACATAATTTCCCATTGGCATAAGCATACGCTTGCATATGACATATCCCTCTGCGTATTGGCGTAATTAGTGTCATTGTAAATATTAGTGTATCTCCTGGTAATACTTGCTGTTTAAATTTAACATTATCCATTTTCATAAAAAATGTTAAATAATTTTCGGGATCAGGTACTGTACTTAATGCTAAAATACCCCCCGTTTGTGCTAGTGCCTCAATCTGTAATACACCTGGCATTACTGGTGCTCCTGGAAAATGACCTACAAAAAATGGTTCATTCATAGTCACATTTTTCATCCCTACAACATGGGTATCCGACATTTCTATAATTCGATCTACTAATAAGAAAGGAGGTCTATGAGGAAGCACTTCCATTATCTTTATAATATCCATTAATGGTGGCTGCGACAAATCAAATTGTGGTACTTTATTCCGTTTTTCTAACTTAATTATTTTTGACATTTTTTTCGCAAACTCCGTATTTACAAAATGCCCTGGTTTTGTTGCAATTACTTTACCACGTATTCGAGTTCCTATCAAAGATAAATCTCCAATAACATCTAATAATTTATGCCTAGCAGCTTCATTAGTATGATGTAATGTTAAATTATCTAATATTCCATTGGGTTTTATAGCCACAGCATCTTTATCAAATGCAACCTTCAACTTTTCCATGGTTTCAGACTTTAGCTCTTTATCAACATACACAATGGCATTGTTTAAATCCCCACCTTTAATAAGATCATGTTCCAACAACGTTTCTAATTCATGTAGAAAGCTGAATGTTCTTGAATTTGAAATTTCATCTTTAAAATCTGAAAGGTGTTCTAATGAAGCATTTTGAGTTCCTAAAACCTTAGTCCCAAAATCAACCATAGCCGTTACTTGATACTCATCGGCTGGCATAATTAGGATTTCACTACCTGAAGCTTCATCTTTATATGAAATAATATCTTTTACGATATATTCTTCGCGCTCTGCTTCTTGCTCTTGTATTCCTGCTTTTTCTAACGCTTCCACAAAAAACTTACTAGACCCATCCATTATTGGAGGCTCTGAAGCGTTTAATTCGATCAACAAATTATCTATTTCTAATCCAACACAAGCTGCAAGTACATGTTCGGATGTTCGAATACTCACCCCATTTTTTTCCAAATTAGTACCACGTTGTGTTGCCACAACATAGTTTGCATCTGCCTGAATTATAGGTCTTCCTTCTAAATCTACTCTACAAAAAGAATATCCTTGATTTTCTGGTGCTGGTTTAAAAGTTAAGGTTACTTCTTTACCTGTATGAAGTCCTACTCCAGTTAAAGTAACTTCTTTTTTTATTGTTCTTTGTTTCTTCATAAGAATCTCACTCATCTTATCGTTGTCTTTTTCTCAAGTTCATATATTCGATCTACTATTTTGGGTAAATTTCTAAAATGCACATAGGATTTGTTATAATCCGAATATGCCAATGCAGGCGATCCTTGAATTATTTCGCCATCTTTTATGTTTCTTCCAATACCTGATTGGGCCTGTATTCGTACTTTATCTCCTATCACCAAATGTCCTGCCACTCCTACCTGACCACCTATCAAACAGTACTTTCCTATTTTGGTTGATCCAGCTACACCCGTTTGAGCCGCAATAACGGTATGCGCTCCTATCTCTACATTATGACCTATTTGTATTTGATTGTCTAGCTTTACTCCTCTACGAATAATAGTGGCCCCTAGTGTCGCTCTATCTATTGTAGTTCCTGCCCCTATATCTACATGGTCTTCAATAATGACATTCCCGGTTTGTGGTATTTTGGCGTATTCACCCTCTTGATTTGGCACAAAACCAAAACCATCTGCACCCACAATAGCACCACTGTGAATAACACAGTCATTACCTATACTAGTTTCTGAATATACTTTAGCACCTGCAAACAATGTCACGTTATTGCCTATCGTAACATTATCAGCGATGTAGGCATTAGGATACACTTTTACATTATCCCCTAATGTTACATTATTACCTATATACGCAAATGCGCCTAGATATATATCTTCTCCATAGGTTGCTGATTCTGAAATAAAAGAAGGTTGTTCTATCCCCTTTTTGTTCATCTTCTCTATATTATAGTATTCTAACAATTGGGAAAAAGCTTTATACGCGTCTGTTACTCGTATTAAGGTTGTTGTAATACTCGCTTCAGCTTCAAAGGTTTTATCTACAATTGTAATTGAAGCTTCTGTAGAATAAATGTAAGATGTGTATTTAGGGTTCGATAAAAAAGTTAAAGATCCCTTAGTTCCTTCCTCTATCTTGGAAAGTTTAGATACCTCTACAGTTTCATCCCCCTCTATTTCTCCTTCGAGTATACCTGCAATTTGTGTGGCTGTAAAAATCATTATAGCAAAAATATAAAAAATGTATTAATCTTTATGCTTTGGATAACACATAAAATATTTGGTTACAGGTTTTGATAACGCTTCTAAATTAAATTGATCCGTAGCTTGTACGATATCAACTATTTTATCCGATTCATATAAAATATTAATATTCTGTTTATTTTGATGGTATGCTTGATTGGCTATTGTGCCGGAAAATACAAAATATTGAGCTTCTTGCTCCGAAATATCCAATAATAATGCACATTTCTTTATTTTATCCTTTTCCGTAGTAACATCGAAAGGCTGAGTACTAATTTCAATCTTTAAGAGATCTCTATTAATAATCATCGCCGATAGTTTACTTAAAACTACATCTGATGAGGCTGACCATTCTTTCATTGCCATCACAATATCATAATCATCTAACTTCGAAAATATTTCTAATACAGATGATGAAAAATTTTGACCTGTAATTTTATGTTGCAAGAAAAAAGATAATGCTTCACTAGCAGATAATGCTACACTCTTATCAATAAGCTCCTTAGCTCTTTTCAATACTCTAATTAGCAAGTTCTCGGCCACTAAACTTGTTTTATGCAAATACACTTGCCAATACATTAACCTTCTGGATAACAAGAATTTTTCTACAGAATAAATGCCTTTTGCTTCTACAACCAATTCATCATTTATCACCGCTAGCATTGTAATTAATCGTTCGCTATTGATATTTCCTTCTGCAACACCGGTGTAAAAGCTATCTCGCTTTAAATAATCTAAGCGGTCCATATCCAATTGGCTAGAGATCAATTGATGTAAGAAATTACGATGGTATTCTCCTTTAAAAATTTGAATTGCCAATGTTAATGCTCCATCAAAATCGGCATTCATTTTTTCCATAAAAAGTAATGAGATAGATTCATGACTTACACTTTCCACAATACTATGTTCCATCGCATGAGAAAAAGGGCCATGACCTATATCATGCAATAAAATAGCGATATACAAAGCTTCTTCCTCTTCGGGAGTGATCCCAATCCCTTTAAAATGAAGTACACGAATAGCCTTTTGCATTAAATGCATACATCCTAATGCATGATGGAAACGAGTGTGATGTGCTCCCGGATATACGAGATATGAAAGTCCCATCTGAGAGATCCTCCTAAGCCTTTGAAAATATCGATGTTCGATAAGATCGAAAATTAGTGGACTAGGTATTGTAATAAAACCGTAAATTGGATCGTTTAAGATCTTAAGTTTATTTCTCTTCTTCAAGTTTAACTTACTTTTGCGACACAAATATAGTAGGTCTAAATTTAAAATTAAGGATCTAGCTATTAATTTTAAGCCTCTTTAAGAAGTCTATTTAATAAAAATGCATTTAAAACTTCCGGATTTTAAAACGGTATCACACAAAACTAAAGCTATTAATATAGCTACAAAATAAAATATATGAACAAAATAAAGATTCTTTGGGTGGATGATGAGATTGATTTATTAAAGCCTCACATCTTGTTTCTTGAAAAAAAGAACTATAATGTTACGAAGTGTCTCAGTGGTACAGAAGCACTAGAGATATTAGATGAAGAGAATTTTGACATTGTTTTTCTTGACGAAAACATGCCAGGATTATCGGGAATAGAAACATTAACAGAACTGAAAGAAAAAAATGATAGCCTTCCTGTAGTCATGATCACTAAAAGTGAAGAAGAGTATATCATGGAAGAAGCTATTGGGAGTAAAATTGCGGATTATTTGATCAAACCCGTAAATCCCAATCAAATCTTATTGAGTTTAAAGAAAAACCTAGACCATTCTAGATTGATTTCTGAAAAAACAACGTCTAATTACCAACAAGAGTTTCGGAAAATAGCTATGGATATGGCTATGGTAAATAGCCATGAAGAGTGGTCTGAGTTATACCAAAGGCTTGTGTACTGGGAGTTACAATTAGAAAATATCGAGGATTCTGGAATGTTCGAAATTTTAGAATCTCAAAAAGTAGAGGCCAATGCTCAGTTCTGTAAGTTTATTGATAAGAATTACCCTAATTGGTTTGAAGATAATACTGATGCACCTATATTATCCCACCAGCTATTTAAAGAAAAAATCATACCTGAACTCTCAAAAGAGCAACCTACATTATTGGTTGTTATCGATAACCTCAGATATGATCAATGGAAGTCCTTTGAGCCTATTGTAAATAATTATTACAAAAAGGAACATGAATCTTCTTTTTACAGCATTTTACCTACCGCTACTCAGTATGCTCGTAATGCCATTTTTTCAGGATTAATGCCTTCTGAAATGGAAAAGCAGTATCCGGAATATTGGTTAAACGATACCGATGAAGGCGGTAAAAATATGTATGAAAATGAATTCCTTACAGCGCAATTGAAACGTTATAAATTGGATATCAAACACGAGTACTACAAAATTACTAATGAACGCTCAGGGAAAACATTAGCTGCCAATTTTAGAGGGTTAAGAAATAACGATCTCACCGTGGTGGTGTATAACTTTGTAGACATGCTATCCCATAGTAAAACAGAAATGGAAGTCATCAAAGAGTTGGCTTCTAATGATAAATCATATCGATCATTAACGCAGAGTTGGTTTAAAAACTCTCCTTTATTGGAAATGATACAGCAGGCGCAACAACTAGGGTTTAAGCTTATTATCACTACAGATCATGGTACCATTAATGTAAAAAACCCTTCTAAGGTTATCGGTGATAAAAATACCAGTTTGAATTTACGATACAAAACAGGAAAAAGTTTGACGTATGAAAATAAAGAGGTATTGGCTGCTACCCATCCTAAAACCATACACTTACCTTCTATTAATATGAGTAGTTCTTTTATTTTTGCTAAAGGAGATTACTTTTTTGCATATCCTAATAATTATAACCATTACGTAGGATATTATAGAAATACCTATCAACATGGTGGCGTTTCTCTGGAAGAAATGATTATTCCTTTTGCTGTATTAAATCCTAGATAATCCAATAGAATTCAGTAGTATAAATTCAGAATTACGAACTTTTATGACCTTATATTATTCCTTACCTGAGCTTTCTAAGATCGCAGCTCAGGTACTTACTAATACTACAGAAAAAGTGATCCTTTTTCATGGTAACATGGGCACTGGAAAAACGACCTTAATTAAAGAATTGTGTAAACAACTAGGAGTGAATGACAACATTTCTAGCCCGACATACTCTATTGTAAATGAGTATGAATGTGCAAGTGGTATTGCATATCATTTTGATTTTTATCGCATAGAAGATGAAGAAGAGGCTTATGCAATTGGTTTTGAAGAATATCTAGAGCAGGATGCTTGGGTGTTTATAGAATGGCCTTCTAAGATTATCAATTTAATTCCTGAAACACATACCAGTATCACATTAGAAACCATAGATCATCAACAACGAAAACTAACAATAGACAATCATTCCAGCGGAAACACCACCGTTATCTAACTATATATCTATGATACTTGGTCTTATTGGCAGTTGGTAATTTATAAATTGGCTTTCCGAATATTAAATTCATTTGTTTTCTATGTTTTTTTATTCGTATTTTGAGGATCATAACTTTCACACAAAATGAACAAACCGACTTCTCCGTTTACTAAAGAACAATTATTACCTCAAGAGGAAATGATTGAAGTGACTCGTAAAAAAGGGACTCTTTTTATTGGTATTCCTAAGGAAACACATTATCAAGAAAAAAGAGTGTGCCTTACTCCGGATGCTGTTGGTGCCTTAACGGCTCATGGACATCGCGTTTTGATCGAAACAAATGCTGGTATTAATGCTAGTTTTACGGATCGTGATTATAGTGAAGCGGGAGCTGAAATTACAAATGATAATACCAAAGTATTAGGATGCCCCATTATATTGAAAGTTGAACCGCCATCTATTGAAGAATTAGAACATATTAATCCTCAAACCGTATTAATCTCGGCATTACAACTGAAAACACAATCTAAAGAATATTTCCAGACTCTCGCTAAAAAAAGAATTACAGCCTTAGGATTTGAATTCATTAGAGATGCAGATGGTGCCTACCCTGTGGTACGGGCACTTAGTGAAATTGCAGGTACCGCAGCTATTCTTGTGGCTTCAGAACTCATGAGCAGCTCGACTAGAGGCCCTGGGTTAATGATGGGTAATATTAGCGGCGTTCCTCCTGTAGAAGTCGTAATTCTTGGTGCTGGTACCGTTGGAGAGTTTGCTGCACGTTCTGCAATAGGACTTGGAGCCAACGTAAAAGTGTTTGATAATTCGATTACAAAATTACGGGGATTACAAACCAATGTGGGGCGACCATTGTACACGTCAACCATTCAACCTAAAAACTTATTGAAAGCCTTACGACGCTGTGATGCTGTCATTGGTGCTGTCCGCGGAAAAGACCGCTCTCCTATCCTTGTCTCTGAAACCATGGTAGAGTGCATGAAACCGGGTGCTGTAATTATTGATGTCAGTATTGATATGGGAGGATGTTTCGAAACTAGTGAAGTAACTACTCATGATCATCCAACTGTAGAAAAACATGGTGTTATTCACTATTGTGTTCCTAATATTCCTTCTCGATATGCTAAAACATCTTCAGTGTCCTTAAGTAATATTTTCACGCCTTATTTATTAGACATTGGTGAAGAAGGTGGTGTTGAAAATGCTATTCATTGTGATCGTGGGTTAAAAAACGGCTTGTATTTCTATCATGGAATATTAACTAATAAATCTGTAGCAGACTGGTTTAATCTTTCGTATCGGGATATTAATTTACTAATATTTTAAGTACTTTTGCGGTCTGATTCATAACTTATGAAATTTGCACACCGTTTAGCCTATTATCTTGGTGGATTTGCCATTGGGCTAATTCTATTATTTTTCTTTTTAGGAGGAAAAAAAGCCTCTTGTGACTATAGTCCTGATGCTAGAGTATTGAAAAACATACGAATCAAAAAGAGAATATTTTCTTCAGATGCTTTAACCGATATGAATCTCCATGATATCGATACCGCCGACATTTCTGCGCTGCTTCAAAATGGTGATGTTGATTTTTCCAAAAGTAATACGAAACAAAAACCTTGCAAAGCATATTATATCGAAGGGGAAACAAAAGAAAAAAACGTTGGATTGTTTATTGAAAATTGCGAGGAAACTGCTACGATACAAAAAATAGACATTATACCAAATTAATTCAAAAATGTGGTGTACCCCATCTGTCTTTGCGATTCTGAAATACCTTTTCAGACAGTCTCATTTGATATTATTACGATACCTCATATTCATAAAAATTATGTTCGGTATCTAACGTAAAACCTTCTCTAAGGTATAAGGCATTGCCTATAGCATTGTCTTTGGCTGTTTCCAATATCAACCCACAAGAATTGGACTCCTTGACTAGTTGTTTTGAAGCATTTATTAACTGTATCGAAATGCGTTTTCCTCGATAATTGGGTTGGATAAACAAATCATTTAACAACCAAAGTCTCTTCATCCTAGTTGAAGAAAATATAGGGTATAATTGTACAAAACCAACACTCTCTTTCGCTTCATTTTCTGCAATAAAAACTACGGATTCTTTGTTCGAAATTCTTTCTGTTAGAAATTGCTGTGCAGTATCTATATCAGATTCTTGTGCATAGAAAACTCTATACGCATCAAATAGTTGTGCTACTTGTTCTATGTCTTCTAATGTGGCTTTTCGTATGTGTATCATAATTATGGATTAGTTTTTAAAATTAGTCTTATCCAGCATAATCTTGTAATCTAAAAGGTATCACTTTCTTTGTGAAATAGTGGTGCCTCTAAAAAAATTATAATTTCCTTCGCTTTTTCTCTTCTTTCAACAATGCTAACTCTCTAGTGGTTTGCCCAGCTACTGAGGTATTCTCCTCCGCTCTTCGAATTAAATAGGGCATTACATCTCGTACAGGACCAAATGGTAAATACTTGGCTACATTATACCCTTGTGCAGCAAGATTAAAACTGATATGATCACTCATTCCATATAATTGTCCAAACCATATTTTAGAATCGTTTGGTGCTATCGAGTACTTTTGTAATAATCCTATAGCGGTATAACTACTTTCTTCATTATGAGTTCCAATAAACACCGCAATATCCAACATATTTGCAATACAATATACTAATGCTTCATTAAATACCGCATCTGTGGTAGTCTTATCTTTACATATTGGAGATGGATACCCATTCTCCTCTGCACGCTCCCGTTCTTTTTCTAAATACGCACCACGAACAATCTTTACACCTACCATAAACCCTTCGGTTTTGGCGATCTTATGTGTGTTTTTTAAATAGGCTAAACGATCATGTCGATACAATTGAATGGTATTAAATACAATTGCCTTTTTAGTATTGTACTTCCGCATCATATCCAATACGAGCATATCCGCAGCATCTTGTATCCAACTTTCTTCTGCATCAATCAATAATGTGATATTACTGGCATGCGCTTTTTTACAGATAGTATCAAAACGGATTTCTATACGTTTCCACTCTTCTTGCTCATCTGTAGTGAACTTACTACCTTCTGATTTTTTTTGCCATAATGCGAACCTTCCTAATCCTGTAGGTTTAAATACTCCAAATGGAATGGCTTGTTTCTCTGCTACAAAATCAATGATGTCTACTATTTTATGCATAGTCGCATCAAATTGTATTTCCTCTTCTTTTCCTTCTACAGAATAGTCCAATACCGAACATACTCCTTTGGTATACATGGTATCGATAACAGGCATGCAATCTTGCGCGGTTACGCCTCCACAAAAATGATCAAATACAGTCGCTCGAATTAATCCTTCTACAGGCAAGTGCATATCCAAAGCTAGATTTGTAAACAGTGTTCCTATTTTTACTAAAGGCGCATTGGCGATCATTTTAAATAAAAAATAAGCACGCTCTAATGCGACATCACTTTTTAAAGAAAAAGCAATCTTAGTATTGTTAAATAAAGTAGTATCATTCATCACTATACTAGGTATCAAGTCCTGCATACTCACTAGTACACTATACTTGTGAGGACTTTAAGATACAATTACTATTTGAAGTATCATAAAAGTGCACACTACTAATTTGAATTGCACTTTACGATCTCTCTATAAAAACGGATACCTCTAGCCTAAAAACGGTTAAGAATTTAAAAAATAAGTGCTATTTATTACAAATTCTACTTAATTTCGCTGTCTATAATCGTACATATTACTCACATACTATGAAGCCCATTGTTTCTAAAGACTCTATCGTATATTTCAACTCGGATTGTTATACGGCTCTAAATTCATATTTGGAGAAAGCGCAACATTCTAAAATTTTTATTTTAGTAGATACCAATACACATGAACATTGCTTGGCTACAGCAATGGGTGCCATTGAAAAAGAGTATGCTATTGAAATTATCGAGATTGAAGCTGGAGAGATTCATAAAACTATAGAAACGTGTAGTGGGGTCTGGAATGCCTTATCTGAGCTGGGTGCTGATCGAAAAAGTCTCCTTATTAACTTAGGTGGTGGTGTGGTTACCGATCTTGGCGGATTTGTAGCCTGTACCTATAAACGAGGTATTAGCTATATCAATATTCCAACTTCATTATTGGCAATGGTAGATGCTTCTGTAGGCGGTAAAACTGGTGTTGATCTTGGGAACCTAAAAAATATGGTGGGTGTCATTAGTGAATCCGAAATGGTACTTGTAGATACTGCATACCTAGCTACATTGCCAAGTGAGCAAATGCGTAGTGGTTTGGCAGAAATGTTGAAGCATGGATTAATCATGGATCGAGCATATTGGAATCAAATGCGTGACCTATCACAATTGACTACGGACCACCTTGATCAATTGATTTATGATTCGGTAGTGATTAAGAATAAAATTGTTTTCGAAGACCCTACAGAACAAAACATTCGAAAATACTTAAACTTTGGACATACGCTAGGACACGCTATTGAATCGTTCTACCTCACACATCCTGATAAACCTACATTATTGCATGGAGAGGCTATCGCTATTGGAATGATTATGGAAGCTTATATTTCGACAGAACTACTTTCATTGTCAAAAGCTGATCTTACTGAAATTACAACAGCAATACTGCACACTTTTCCAAAAATTACTATTGACAGTGATACGTATAGTGCTATTATGGAACTACTTATTCATGATAAGAAAAACGAAAAAGGGAATATATACTTTGTATTATTGAATACCATTGGAGATACCAAATATAACTGTTTGGTATCGGATGAATTGATATTAAAATCTTTTGCGTATTATCATATTGCATAATACACGTACATCTGCAAAATTTTGCGGATGTATATCTGAATTCCACCACAATATTTTGTGGTGCTATCGGATTTATATTTTAATATCATATTCTCAACAACTACCTTATTTTTTACCGTAATCTCTTTTTTTAATCTTTTTTTTACGAATTCATAATATTTTCATATATTTAAGTGTACGCTAAACCTCAAATTCACGTTCTTAAAAAAAAACCAAACCCCCCAAATTATGAAAAGAGCTATCGTAGATTACAAAAAACTGACTCCGGAATTAATGGGATTATTAGCCTCTAAATATCCTTATGGATATGATGATGATGCCATTATTTATTTTCAAAATGCGAAAAACGAAACCATTGAAGCCATTGAAGTCAAAACTAATGAATGTATCTATTTAGTTAAAGTAAGTACTAAACTTGCTTCAAAAATGAAGAATTTTGATTTCGAAGAAATTAATGACAATGATACTCCTATTTTAGATACCTAAATAATACTATTTTTAAATTGAACTGTAGCATACACTTAGACGTATTAAGGGTATGCTACATTAATAGTACCCTATACTACCTTTACCTTTACAGCATTCATTCCTTTCATTCCTTTTTCCAATTCAAATTCTACTTTGTCTCCTTCTTTAATATCGTCAATAAGACCATTGACATGGACGAAGTATTTTTCTTGAGTATCCGTTTCATTAATAAATCCATATCCTTTAGAATCATTAAAGAATGCTACTTTACCTTTATGAACAGGATCAATAAATACATCTTCTCTTTTAGGGATACCAATCGTTATAGATTCTGCATCAACTTTAACTTTTTGAGAAGGATCCGGAGGTGTATCTGTAAAATGACCGTTTTCATCAACATATACCAACATATCTTCTAGGCTATCCGCTTTTTTAGCATTGGCTTTTCGCTCTAGTTTCTTTTTTTGTTTATCCTCACGTTTTTTCAAACGTTTCTTTTCTTTTTCTAATTTGTTAAAAGTTTGTTGCGACTTTGCCATTCGTTATATAAAATAGTTATTTTCTTTATGTTACTTATCAGTCATTGAAAATACTAAACGAATATCTAAGTAACGACAATATAAAATTGACTTATCAAGATGAATCCAGCGATTGCAATAACCTCCTTTTACTACTGTACTTGTACATAAAAGAGTTTACAAAGATATGACTTAGTTTTCTTATTTCAGAATAACATCATTACTTTTTGACAATTCATTCTTAATCTACGCTCCACAATTCTTAAATTCGGACAATGCCCCCCAAAATTACAATTTCCTATTCTGAAATTAGTCTATAACTGTTTTACGAAGTCTACTGATTGCGTTTACACTAAAATTTCCTAACACCTTCTTACCTGTAATTACGTTCTTAATATTGCCAAACAAATTGGCGGGTGGTGTTGCAAAAAATTGATCAATCGCACTGTCTTCATTTTGAATGATTTCTTCTTCTGCACCTTGTCTGAGGTAAAACTGATATGAGCTTGAATTGCTATTGCACAATAGCACTTCAACAGTATCATGTACAACCACTTCGCCCTCATCATCATCATCATTCAACCTATACAATTCTACAAACGCATTTGCATTACCATCAAATAACACATCATTTGATTCTGCGCTACGCGTATGTACTAATGCACCTTCATTCCATAAATTAAGGGTGTATTTATAAAAATTAGTGCTATTTTGAGGATCGCTAAAACGAATCTTAACGACTTCCTCATCTTCTATATTTACATCTAAAATAGATACTAGGGGTTGCAATTCTTCTTCTTCAGATTTTATTGTAGTCCCATTTGAAAATACAACTTCAATCCAATACCTATTTCCTATAGCCGTTGCTATGGATGTTGCTGATGTATACCTACCATTGTTTACGGTAAATGTATTGGTTAGTATTTGCGTATTTCCTAATTTATCTTTCTCATATACCGTAACAGCAGCATCATTTATTGCTGAAAATGTAGTATCAGATCGTAACGGAACCGTTTCTTGAATCGTAATTACTATGGGTTCTGTTTGATTACTTATAGCTCCTAAAACAACGGTTTGAACTTCATGAGGTAAGTCTTCACTCACTTCTTTTGTACAATTGGTCATCAAAAATGATGCAATCATCACGACTATCACTATTTTTATGGATGTATGTTTCATGAAATTAAAATTTAAAATTATACGTTACAAAAGGTATTGGTACCCCTAATACTGAAAATTCAAAGGTTTTGAAGGTATTATTCTTTATGGTAGAATAGGTCGAAAATGCATTTTTATTACTGTATACATTATACACTCCAAACACCCAGCTTCCACACCATCGTTTTTGTTGCTTTTTCTTAGGCGTATACGTAAAGGAAAGGTCTAATCGATGTGCTGGTTTTAAACGATCTGCATTTCGAGTAGCATAACTAAAAAATGTATCTCCATTAATGTCAAACTTTCCATTTGCATTGGTTGTTGGCCGTCCACTTTGAAATGTAAAAAAGGAACCTACAGTCCATTTTTCAGATAACTTATAATTGGCAGTGATATTAAAAATATGTGGGCGATCATAATTTGAAGGGTAATATGAACCGCCATTAATATTCTCATTGTCAAATACACTTATTGTTTTTCTTTTGGTTACCGTATGGGTATAATTTACATTTCCTGTAAGTTTCCCTTTCGTTTTATGCGCACTCAACTCCATACCATACGAATATCCTTTAGCGGGTAATAGTTCTGTTTCTAATTTTTCATTTAGCAACAAGTCTGCACCATCTTTATACTCCAGAAGGTTATTAAACATTTTATAGTACGCTTCTGCTGAAAAATTATAGCTACTACTTTCTGTATCATACGCATACCCCACAGACCATTGGTTTACTTCTAAAGGCTTAATATGTGCACCAGAAGGTTTCCAAATATCTACTGGAAGTGCCGCATTGGTATTTGAGATTAAGTGTATGTATTGAAACATTCGATTATATCCTAGTTTCACTACTTTTCGATCACTAAAATCATATTTAAGTGCTAATCGAGGCTCAAACCCTGTATACTCTTTTATGAATTGATTGGTTTTAAATGTCTTAACTGTAGTCACAGTACTTACCGATTTTGGTTGTGTTGGATCATAAAACGACACCTCATATGTTCCTAAATTTCCAAACCAAGAATACCGTAATCCTGCATCCATTGAAAACGCACCCCATTGCCGTTCATAAGAAACATACGGAGCTATTTCTACGCCCTTTTCTGTTCCAAAATCTATTTCATTTCGACCAGAATCTGTATCCCCTCCTGCTACCTTGGCAGGAGTAAAACGGTATACTGTAGCATTTATTCCAAATTTAATTTCAGTATCTGCATTTTGATAATAGGTGAAGTCTGGTTTCAAAATAAAATTTTCTACACTCGATTCCCAATCAAAACTACTGGAGCTACTAGCGCCCTCTTCTTTGCTAAATAAGGTATAATCATATCTACTATAAATCCCTGAAATATTCATAAATAACCGATCTGAAAATATATTATTCCATCGTAATGTAGCCGTACTGTTTCTCCATGTTAAACCAAAACTCTCTTCTCCCGGTTCTTCTTCTTCTTCTTCTTCTTCTGCATTTTCTTCTCCCAAGTTATCTAAAAGTTTTAATACGTCTCCTCCAAAATACCCAGAAGCAAACAATGTATTCTTATCATTAATCCTCCATGAAACCTTAGCATTCAAATCATAAAAATGAGCTTTTGTTCCTTTTGTATCTTTAAATAAAGGAAAGGCAAGATCAAAGTAAGAGCGTCTTCCCGAAATTAGATAGTTTACTTTATCTTTTACAATAGGGCCTTCTAAAGTCAATCTAGAAAATAACAGTCCTATTCCACCCTCTGCCTTAAACTGCTTGGTATTTCCTTCACGCTGTCTAATATCTAATACTGAAGAAGCTCTACCTCCATATCGTGCTGGGATTCCGCCTTTATATAACTTCATATCTTTTATAGCATCAGAATTAAATACGGAAAAGAAACCAAAAAGATGTGATGAATTGTATATTGGAGCTTCATCTAAAAGGATTAGATTTTGATCTATATTACCGCCTCGTACATTAAACCCAGAAGCCCCTTCTCCTACTGATGAAATTCCAGGTTGCGTCAGCATTGCTCTGGTAATATCGGGTTCTCCCAATAATGCTGGAAGCTTTTTAACATCTATAGGCTTTAAATTAATTGCGCCCGAAATGACACTTTTGGTTTGACTTTTTGATCCTCCATCTACTTTAATTACAACTTCATCTAACCCTTCTTGTTCTGGATCTAAATCAATAGTTAACTTTTGATTTGCCACTAAATTCAATTGTTTTTTAATGTCTTTATATCCCAGATAAGAAACTATAATCGTATGCTCCCCCTCACTAAGTGTTATCGAAAAAAAACCATATCCATTACTAACACCACCTTTGCCTGATTCTATATCATATAGTGTCGCTCCAATTAACGTTTCTCCTGTGCTAGCATCTTTTACAGTACCACTAATACTATGCGACTGTGCAGTAATTGTAGATCCTATACTGCCAAATATGAAGAAAATCGTATAAATCACCTTTCTCCTATTGCTATTGATAAAGAGCCATTTGATTTTAGATAATAGTAACGCATCTACTACAAGAAATAATATTTTATTAGGCTTCGTTTCCATTTATTATTTTTTAAATACTACCTGCAAATCACGGTAATTATTAAGATTAAAGCGTTCCAACAGAAGCAATGGCACCTAATTTTCTGGAAAAAAATAAATTTTTAACATGATGCTATTTATCCATTAGATTCCGTTTTATACAACACTATTACTCTTATAATTACATTAAAAAAAGCATGAATTCTATTTCTATCATATTTCAACAAATCTGTATACTCAATATAATATTTGAGTAGGTTTCTATTAATTTTACAGCAATATTAAAGGTATTAGGCTTGATAACATCTAATTTCTTATCAGTACTATCTTAGCACATGACAAAAATTAGCAAGCATCTGAAAAATAATAATTTAAGCAACTTTTTCCAAGTACATAATCATTTGTAATGTTTTAACCCGGATTATGCAGTAGAAAATCTATTGACGAAGTGCTATTGCATAATTCGGGTTCAAACCATTTTATATTTGAATTCACCCAATTAAAACATAAAATGGTATAACTCCTGATGTGTCGGGACAAGAGACAATCTCGAATCCTCGGGAAAGACTAAAAAAATAGTGTGCATTTATTTATTTCACAGGAATATATATCCTATGAAAAACCAAAGTGTTTTCATTTTTTGTCATGTACTTATCAGTACTATATTAAAACTTAGTCAGTTTTGGAAAGGTTCTTTTTGTATTCAGAAGGAGAAAATCCTGTTTCCTTTTTAAAAATTCTATTAAAACTAGTTTTGGATTTAAAACCACATTCATAAGAAATCCCTAAAAGTGTATAATTTTCATATTCTTTCGAGTCCAACATTTCTTTTATTGCAGCTACACGATATGTATTTATAAGATCATAAAATGTAGTATCCATGTACTGATTTAATACTGTAGACAATTTTTTATCAGTAATAGATAACTGCATTGCTAATTTATATAATGTTAATTCTTCATCTAGATAAGGCTTATCTTTTTCAAAAAGCATTTCTAATTCGTTTTTTAAAGCTTCGAATTCTTTATTGTTTACTTTTTTATCAACCTTATCGCAATATTTATTTTTTATAATGGGTTGTATCTCTTTTTCATTCGTTAAAAAATCTGGTAACAACACCTTGGATTGATTAACTCCATGATATCCTAAATACAGAATCAATATAATCATAGCCACAACTACAATATATTGTACCTTATAAGTTACCACTACACCAAAAAAAACATTACTCATTTTTAACACCAAATCGATACTTATCACCGCAATAGATCCTATTAACAATAATTTTATCCAAACAAAATCTTGAATTGTAAAGGTTGGGTATTTTATTTCTATTACTTTTTTATAAGTAGCCAAAACGTATAGGCATACGATCAAATAACTTATAAAATAACAATCTTCTATGGCAAATAGAATACTCATGTACTCATTATCTACGTATGAAAATAAGGGAACTTTAAAAAATTCATACCCGAATGTAGGTAGTGAAATACTCATTAAGTATACTGAAAAAGGGATGAAATGTAGCCTCATCTTTTTAAGTAAACCTTGTTCAGGTAAAAACAAAGATTTAATGTACAATAACAGAAATGGCCCAAAAACCCAAGCTATAGTATCACTTGGAATAAAACTAATAAAATATAACCATTTTACTTGATGTAAAACGGCATAGTACTCTATCGATACGAATAATGTTAATATAAAAAGTAAAATTAATACATGCTGTGGTAGCGCCCTATCTTTTGACCTTAGTAGTAATAAAATAATCAACATTGTGATCACAATACCGACAACCAAAATAAAACTAATCAGTACGTTCATTTTTTCTAGCTCAGGTTATAAATGAAATAAAATTTACTTTATTATATATGACATTTGATATTGTAAAAAGTTGCATCCGTATTTTAATTATTATGGTTTCACGATAATAATTGTTGCTTTTACACCCGTAGTAAGGTTCCACTCATTTGCTGTCACTAATTCTTGTTCATCATTATAAAGTCTAAATTCTGCTGTATTAGGGCCTGACTCTCCTTGATTTAAAGCTTCAATATCAATTTTATTAAATCCTTTGTTTAAATCAATAGTAAATCCTTGAAACCCTGCACTTAAAAATACCTCTGAACGTATTACATCATTGTTTAAATAAATTCGTACCATATCCCCATCTACAGTTTGGTGATCTCTATAAATTAAATTTACAAATGCGCTAGTACTTTTAAAATCTCCAAGGTATTGATCACTCTTATACGATTCTTTAATTTCTTTCTCTTTGGTAAACGCTTTAGGTGTAAACTCTAAAGTAGGTTCAAAAAATCCTTGATCTAAAGACATACTCCATGGCTTGTCTTTTTTCCGAAAATCAGTTCTACTTTGATCGATTTCTGGTAACGAAAAATCAGAATTTATATTGGGAGTATTTGAAGATAAGGTATTGTTTTCGTTGGTATTCGATAAAGTAGGTAATATCACTCCTGTACTTTCTATTTGCGCATGCACAGAGTCATATAAAAACATAACAAAGGGTATCCATAAAATAAATCGTAACATATATCTGTATTAATTAAGGTAAAGATAGTAAAACAAACGAATCAAACAGAATATAACAACCTAATGATAAGCAAAAACTATTGTCTACAATAGACATAGAAATAACGCTATATTTGCACTATTGTTACCTAATTGATTACAAAATAAATAAAAAATAGTTGTTTTTTATTTACATAAAAAAACAAAACACTTTATAAATTCAAAATATTGCATCCAAAAAACATCCATAACACTCCTTATAATTTTGTCGAATTAATACAGCATCACAAAGTACTAAGTACTCATGTTTTTATAAACTCATACAGCAATCAAACTATAGATTTTTCTAAACCAGAATCAGTATTACATCTCAACACAGCTATTTTAAAATCTCAATATCAACTTACGGATTGGAATATTCCTAAAGGTTACCTATGCCCCCCTATTCCTGGAAGAGCTGATTACATACATCATATTGCAGACCTTATTGATGACCAAACTACTGGTTCAATGACCAAAGGGCTAGATATTGGTGTAGGTGCTAATTGTATTTATCCTATTTTAGGTACTCAACTATATAATTGGCAAATGGTTGGATGTGACAGTAATGTTAATGCAATAACTGCTGCCCAAAAAAACATAGACGCTACAAAAGGATTATCAAATACAATTGAGGTTAGATTACAAAATACTAAAGCTCAAATTTTTACAGGAATTATTCATCCCAATGAATATTATCATTTCTCGATGTGTAACCCTCCGTTTCATTCCAATAGGCAGGAGGCTAATAAAGGAACGTTACGCAAGCTCCATAACTTGCAAAACTTAAAAGAAGCACCCCTTAATTTTGGAGGACAAGCTAACGAACTTTGGTGTAATGGTGGCGAAGCTTTATTCATAAAACGTATGATTAAAGAAAGTGTACGGTATGCAAAACAGGTCGGCTGGTTCACTTCTCTAGTCTCTAAAAAAGAAAACTTACCTAAACTCTATAAACAATTGAATAAAATAAAAGCAAAACACACTACAATAGACATGCAGCAGGGGAACAAACAAAGTCGTTTTATTGCTTGGACATTTGATAACCTTAAGTCCTAAATTAACTCATGTCACTTTTAATTAGATACTTAAAAAATTGAATTGTTGTGAAAACCACTAAAAAGGTTAAAAATCGGATGATGAATATTGTTTATCCCGTCAAAAACAATTCCAATACCCCTATTGACATTACTCTTCTGGAGGTCTTCCGTGAATTTCTTCAAAAACTCGATCAAAATTTTCATTGAGATAGGCTCTCAATTTCTTTCGATAATCTTCTTTTAACCAACTCACAAAATTGTAGGTGCTTTTACTGATACTTTTGGTGTATTGTTGTATGCGATAATCAATATCTTCTCCTAACTTTTTCGATAATCCGAATGCATCATATACATCCTCACTATTTTCGATACAGATTTTGGCATGTTGTATTATAGAACGTTCCAATACTACTTTAGAAGACTCTCCTCTTCGCACGGATTCGATGTACGTATCCTTTATATTAAAACTTACTTCCTTAGAGTTCCCAAACTCCGCTCTTAGAGCCTCAGACATCTCATACCCAAATCGACTTTCTAACTCTTCATCGTTCAATAAATTATCGAGATAATAATTTGGTGCTCTAAATATCTTTTGCCAATCTAAATCCGCTCCCCAAGGACCAAAACGATGAATGTTATTTCCTAAATCAATAACAGCAAATTTTGATTTACTTTTTAAAATTCGAGACCCTCTTCCAATCATTTGGTAATATAATGCCAATGATTTTGTAGCCCTATTTAAGATAATAGTATCTACTGTAGGCTCATCAAATCCTGTAGTCAAAATACTCACTGATGTTAAAATAGCATCTGGTGTTTCTTTAAACCACTTTAGAATTTGCGCTCTTTGCTTTTTGGTTGCTGTATTATCCAAATGCGCTATTGGATACCCTTCAGTTCTAAACATATCATATACAAATAATGAGGTATTAATACCATTATTAAAAATCAATGTCTTTTTATTTTTTGAATGTTTTTCATACGCCAATAACAGTTTATTTAACATGTCATTATTGGTATATAAATCTTCAGAAGATTTTACGGTATAATCCCCATTAGACCCAACTTCTAAAGAAGTTAGTCCCACATTATATGAAAACGTTTCTGCGCGGGCTAAAAACTCATTATTAATTAGAGACTCTATAGTCTCTCCAACAATAAGTTCATCATAATTGTCCTTCATTGGCAATTTGATGTTGGAACTTAGTGGCGTTGCGGTTACTCCTAAAATAAATGACTGAGAAAAAAACTTGAATAGTTTCGTAAATGAATTATAATGTGCCTCATCTATAATCACTAAACCAATGTCTGAAATATCTAATTTATCTTCATTCAATCGATTGTTTAGTGTCTCTACCATGGCAACAAAACAGCTATAATCACTTTGATCTTCCAAATTGGCTTTACTATCGACTACTTTATTCACTACTCCAAACTCGGTAAGCATAGAAGCCGTTTGTTTACACAATTCGATACGATGTGTTAACACTAATACTCTTTTATTATGATGCTTTAAATATTGACGGACGATTTCTGAAAAAATGACTGTTTTCCCTCCCCCTGTAGGCAATTGGTATAATAAATGATAATCTTCTGATGCCTCTTCAAAACATTTAAAGATCTTACTAATAGCCCCTTTTTGATAACTATATAAATCTTTTCCTTTTTTTTGTTCTTCTAATTCTATAGCATTTTTTTTCATCGTCATTATAAAATTTGGATGGTAAAAATACAGCCTTTACAGCGAGTAGAACGAATATTTTTGGTTAAAAATTAAAAAGCATAGTGTTTTAATTTAAAGTACTATAAGAATCCTAACCCATTTTGGTCATAAACCCACCTTATATTGTCTGAAGTATTTGTTTTTTATTATGATCTAAAACTCCTCCAATATGACCAAGAACCTTAACTTTTAAGGTATTAAAGCGGTTATAAAAGGTATTATAATGTAGCGTTAACGATTCATGACTTTCCTTTGATACGCCTTCAACTTCTATACCATCAAAAGGTAAAATCATTTTAATTACATTTTCATGTTTTTGAATCTCCGTTTTCAAGTGTCCCCATTCCTCTTCAATGGCAGTGATTTCAAATTTAAACTCTTGCCATAATTCAAATAAATTTGGCGTGGTCGGTTCAAACAGATATGAATGTAATTTTTTAGTAATGAATTGTATTTCATTTTCAATAAAATAAATTGAAGCATTCCATTTTTGAATATCTATATTGAATTGCTTCAATTCAGTATTTAAAATGGTTTGGTCGATAGTTGGTCTCATTTCTATAAGGTTTTAAAAGTTAGGAAACAATGCATATTTATGATTCAGGATACCCCTATACTACAGTAATGATTTAAGAAAATCAATACGATTATAAATATACAAAAAAAATACTTATCTAACTAAACAACAATGCTTTAACGCTATAAACAAGTAAAAACTTATACTATTATATTATCTAAAAAACGTTTCCTATATGCGATTGGACTCTCTAAATTCAATTCTTTAAAAAATCTATTGAACAATGAAATGCTATTAAAACCACAATCTATTGCTATAATAGCAATAGGCATGTTAGTCGTTGCTAATAACCGACAAGCATGCTGTATTCTAACTTCTGTTACTGCTTTTTTAAACGTTTTACCTGTGCTATTTACAAAGAATCTGCAAAAAGAACTATCTGTCATTCCAATAGTTGCGGCAATCTCTTTTGTAGACAAAGGAGTATCGTATTTTTCTTGTATAATCGTATATACTTTTTGTACCCGTTCGGCATTGGCTACGGAGACGGATAAATACTGCCGTGCATTTACCCCCTCTTGTCCAGTAGATCCCGACATTTTCTTAAGTACTTGAAATAATTGTAATAATTTCTCGAATGGAGGGAGCGTTCTCATGGCTTTAATCATACTACCGATATCATGCTTCGTTGTATCCAAAAACACGACTCCTTCTTTAGCTTTATCTAATAATTCATGAATTGTGCCGAACTCATGATACTGCATACTCATATTGATGATTTGATCTCCCGAAAATTGTATAATATATTCTTCAAATTCTTCCGACTCAAATCCCCAGCTAAAGGTATTATGAGGAATATTAGATCCCAATAATATTAAATCTCCATCTTTAAATTTACTTATGGTGGTTCCAATGTAACGTTTACCGGATCCAAATGGAATATAGACGATCTCATATTCTGGATGAAAATGCCAAAAACTAACCTGATTCCATTCCTTATATTTATTATGAAACATTAAAAAAGAAGAACCCTCTTCTGGGATTATTTTTTCAAATAGTGCTTTCTTCATTGATTGTATTCTTTTGGTATTAGGTATCAAAATCAATTGGATATCTCATAGAAATTAGGTTCATAAAAGTCAACTCCTTCTGGGCAAGCTCACGAGACATCCAGCGGATACCTATTTTTCACATTTCGAGGCTTGCCTCGAAGAATTAAACTCCACAATGTGGATTAAAAAATAATGAAATCTGAGCATCTTGATGCTAAGATAAACTTTAAATCAACACATTTTAAAACAAAACAAGACAATTTAATGCTATTAATAGCCAAAATACTTTCATTTACTGTTATAGATAAAACATACCTTTGTAGTGTAAAACTGTGTATTATAAAGATGAATTATACATCATCTCAAAACATTTAAAAATATAATTATGGATATGACAGGAATCATTGGAAACATAGCTGCGTTATTAACTACATTTAGTTTTTTACCCCAAGCTATAAAGACAATAAAAACAGGAGATACTAAAAATTTATCATTACCAATGTATATTCTTTTTGTAACAGGAGTGATCATGTGGATATGTTATGGTGTACGTAATAATCAATTGCCTATTATTATTGGTAATGTTGTAACCTGCTTATTTGCTAGTGTTATTTTAGGATATAAAATTAAAGATACGTTTATTCGTAAATAAAAATAATCAGATGATTTAACCTGCACTATAATGCAGATTTAAAAGAGGCTGTCTGAAAAAGGTTAAATAATTTAATTTGTCAGTTTGAGGTCGAAAACTGTTAAGGAATCAATAGTTTAAAAACTTCGACAAGCTCTCAGTCTGACAATCTGAAATACCTTTTCAAGCACCCTCTTTTTTTGTCTCTAATCAAATGAGATAATTTAGTAGCTTTAACTATTCTTATTTAAACATACAGCTACTATGGAACACTCACATCTGGCTCATCAACATTTTAAACTATTTAAGCCTTATGGATACCTCAGCCAATTTGTGAATAATGGTCAAAAGCAAGCTTCAAAAAAGTTATTAGGAGCGCTACACTCTTTTCCTGAGGACACTATGGCTATTGGGCGCTTGGACGAGAAATCGGAAGGGCTACTATTACTCACTACTGATGGAAAATTAAGCAATCATATTTGTAGTAGTAATATTGAAAAAGAATATTATGTATTGGTTGATGGTATTCCTTCTATAACAGCCATTACACAACTACAAGAGGGTGTAGCAATTGGTTTTGAAGGAAAAAAATATCAGACCAAACCTTGTACTGTTTTTGAAGTAGTACCTCCACCCATGTTTCCAGAACGTAGCAAAAAAATAAGGGACGATAGACATGGTCCTACCCGATGGCTATCAATTACACTACAAGAAGGAAAATTTCGTCAAGTACGTAAAATGACTGCGGCTGTTGGACTCCCTACCCTAAGATTGGTTAGAGTTCGTGTAGGCACAATACATCTTAATGATATGGATGTTGGTGAAGTACAGGAAATGGAACAACTAGTCTAGTTTTTTGTCATTATTCTAATGACAAATACCTACGAGGTTTTTTAACCTCGTAGATAAATTCAGTGTATTTAACATCAGAATTATCTTTAATAGGTACCGTTTTTCATTTTTTCAAGTATTGATTTAATTTCTATCAAAACCGATTCATCTGATTTAAACTGTTGCACTCCTATGGCATAAGCTTTTTCCTGCGTGGCAATCGCTTTTTCTTTTGCGCCGTGCTGATAATACAATTGTCCCAGCGTATCCAAATAATATGGATTGTCAGGTGTAATTTGAATACTCATTTCTGACCATTTTATGGCGTCTTCTATCCACTTACTTTTCGTTGCACTATCTGAGTTTTCTACAATAGACCAAGCTACAGTATTTGCAGTATTAGCTATTGTATATTTAAAACTCGTCCAACTTGTATTTGAGGCACTTGCACTAGACGCATATACCGTATTTAAGTTTTCAAAAATATTAGTTTCTGTAGTGTCAAAATATAATTGGTAAAAAAGCTTGTACGTGTTATAATATTCTTCGGTATTAGTATCAAAATCACGTTTTAAAGCATTTAAATAAGAATGTACTACTTTGTGATCATTATTTGATACAGATATATATTCTTTAAATAAAGGTTTGATTGTATCGATATGCTCCATTGTAGGTTTATGCGTATTCATATTTCTAGAAAACACGCTTAATAAGACTCTGTCAATCTCTTTTCTTTTAATATGTTCTTCCTCTTCAGTAGCGCTGCAACATCTAGTTTTATGTGCTATTGGAATAGCATTATAAAATTTTAAAATATACTGTATGGCTTTAATATCTTGAGCAGAACATAAATCATCATACTCATTAAACATGGTATAATTAAACCCCCTCTGGTCTAATTCATTTTTAATTAAAGTTACTATTTTCTGATCAAGGTTTTTTTCTTTTTTATAAGCATCTAATAACGCCCCCCATGCACTATTTATAGTTGCTTTACTAGATTTTAAATTATAGTAATAGGCTTGCTTTGGTGATGTTTTTGTTCCTTTACTAGCTATAAAATGATCTTCAAACTGATATTTATCATTAAACTGAAGCACCAGTTCAAAAGCCTTTTTCTGATCAGCTGTGGTTACTTTTTCTTGTTGTAACAGCGCGTCAAAATGAGTTAAAACAGCTGCTGTTTTAATATTCTTTTTAATGTCATAATATCCTTTAAAACGATCTTTATTTTTTATTAGACTTCCTGGAGAATAATATAAAATATCGCTTGTAGCATTTAAAACTACAATACCAGCTTCTGTTGCTATTTTATTATTTTTAAACAATTGTACGTCTTTAGTTTTTGCTAAGTAATACTTAAATACGGTATCTTCCTTAGCGATTGTATTTGTATATTCAGCAAAGTCCTTTTTACCCAATTCATGATCAGGATTATACGCTACTACCACATACTTCTCTTTACTATTCGCTATGCCTTTCAATGCTTTTTTCAAAGACTCTGAAGGCTTGTATGCACTCTTTACTACTGTGTTTCCCGAAGACTCAGTTAACGCTTCCACTGCTACTTCCTCAGCAGAATTGACTTTCGCTAGTACTGGAACTTTCCATGTTGCATCTTTTAATACAGAAGACGGTATTAAGACGTTTTTATCTTCTGCTTTAGCAGTATTAACCTTACTACTAAAAAACAAAGGTCTTTTACCATCAGTAACTCCAAACTTATCTTGCTCGGCATCATAATAGCCCTTAAGGTTTAAATCATTATATTTTAATGGTTTATATACAATTTCAACTGTAGCTGTCTTTTTTTGAAGTGTATACGTAGAAACTACAGGTTGGTCTCTTTTATAACCACTCTCCACCAAATATAATGTTGTTGTATTTGGAATAGTAAACCTATATTCTTTTTGATCTTTAGTATCATAGGGATCTTCAAGATTAAGATATGATAATACACTATTATACTGCACTTTACCTTGATCATCTTTTTGAGTTCCAATATAGACCTTATCCATATAGTACATGTAATCAGAATTCAGCTGTACTGTAATACTATCACTACTTTCTCCATTTGTAGTTTCTTTAATAAGAAAACTATCTTTTCCTTCAGAAGGATTGCCAAAATATATGGTGTCATTTTTTGTACTATACTTCCCTTCTACAAAAACCAACTCAAAGGTTTGGTCATCTTTAATTTTGATGGTTACATTATCTTTATCCGATATATACTTTCCCGGAGTCATTTGTTTTGTTTGTGCAAAAAGTGTACAAGCAAAAAAAGAACATACTAATAAGCTTATTTTTTTCATGTATTCGTATTAAGTGATTTTTTAGTATTTTGATTTATAGTACAGGTACAAAACTATGCTTTTGTTGCGAATGTACTATCCCTGATTTCAGTGAAAAAACAAAGGTATGTAATACTGAAAGACAAGAATCAATACTACTACAGCAATGCTATTAAGTATCACTCCTGCTTTTACCATTTCCGCCACCTTGATGTGCCCACTTGCAAATACAATAGCATTGGGAGGTGTTGCCATGGGCAGCATAAATGCACAACTAGCTGCTAGCGTTACTGGAATGAGAAGATGTAGCATTGGGAGTTCTAACCCTATTGCAATACCAGCTACTACAGGAACAAAAATGGTAACTAAGGCTACGTTACTCATAAGTTCGGTCATAAAGAGCATTACTGTAATCAATAATGAAACTATTAACAGAATACTAAACCCTTGCGCTGTTGCGATCGCTTGTGTTACTATTTTAATAATACCAGCAGATGCCAAGCCATTTGCCAAAGCTAACCCTCCACCAAACAAAATAAGAATCCCCCATGGTAACCGCTGAGTATCTTTCCAATCCAATATAAAACGTTCCTTTTGATTCCGAATAGGAAGTACAAAAAAGGCTAAAGCTCCGAGTATACTAATCCCCGTGTCTGAAAGCTGTAGTACACCGCTCCAGGTGTTGATCGGTTTTCTAAATATCCATAATCCAATTACGATACAAAAAATACACAAAACCCGCCACTCTGCATTGCTTACTTTTCCCAAAGTGTTCATTTCTTTTGCAATCACGGTAGCCGATGCTTCATTTTGTTGCAATCGATTGGGATAAACCCACTTCACTAATACCCAATAGATAACAGTTAACATTAGTATTGTTATAGGCAATGCCATAAGCAACCAATTGACAAAAGAGACTTCAGTCTGATATTCAGTTTCTAAAAACCCTACCAACACTAAATTTGGAGGCGTACCGATAATAGTCGCCATTCCTCCTACATTGGCAGCAAAGGCTATCCCCAGCATTAAACTTAACGCAAAACGCTGTTCTCCTTTGGTATATCCATCATCATCTGTACTTAGTAATGTTACTACAGACAATGCCATGGGTAACATCACTACAGTACATGCGGTATTGCTAATCCACATACTTAAAAAAGCAGTAGCGATCATAAACCCCAAAATAACACGATTAGGGCTTGTTCCTGTACGGTGTATAATCGTAAGTGCTATGCGTTTGTGTAGTTGTACTTTTTCTAACGCCAATGCCATTATGAATCCGCCAAAAAATAAGAATACAGTACTACTTCCATAGTGCTGCGCAACCCCTTTGATATCCAAAACCCCTAATACAGGAAATAGTGCTAACGGTAATAATGCCGTTACCGAAATTGAGACTGCTTCTGTAACCCACCAAATCACCATCCACACGGCCACTCCGATCACGGTATCTGCTACTACAGAGATTTGTGTAGGTACACATAATATGATGATGCATAGCAAAGGGCCTAGTACTAAACCAATGCGTTTTTGTATCGGATAATTCATTTGATTTGGTTGTTAGTTTTCAGTTGACGGTTGATGGTTGTCAGTTGATGGTTGTCAGTTGATAGTTGATAGTTTTTTTAATAATAGATATAGCTAATGGTTGATGGTTGATTTTTAAATCAAAATGTCACATTGAGCATGTCGAAATGTTATTAAACGCACTGCTAAATAAGTCTTCGACATGCTCAGACTAACAAGGAAGGAATGGCTTACATTCTCTATTTCTCAATACTTAATACTCAATACTAACATCTTAATACTAATTCTCACAACTCATCATCCCAATTCTTTACTTTAGGCTCTCCCAACTTCCCAACAGATTTGGCTACGATCATGGATACCGTAGCATCACCAGTTACATTAATTGTAGTTCGTAGCATATCCAATGGGCGGTCTACCGCAAAAATCAAAGCTAAACCTATAGGTAATTTATCAGACGGAAACCCAATCGCTTCTAATACAATCACCAACATGACCATGCCAGCACCTGGCACTGCGGCCGAGCCTATAGAGGCTAATAAAGCGGTTAAAACGATTGTAATTTGATTGCTAAATGTTAGTCCTTCTGGCCATAAGACTTGCATAATAAACACCGCTGCTACCGCTTGATATAAACTGGTTCCATCCATATTGATAGTTGCTCCAACAGGCAACACAAAACTAGAGACTTCTTTATCAACACCAAGATGTTCTTCTACACGCTCCATGGTTACCGGCAATGTAGCTGCACTAGAACTGGTTGAAAATGCTAATAATTGTGCGGGGCTGATTTGTTTTAAAAACCAAAGAGGTGATTTTTTGGTCAGCACTACAATCAGTATACAATAGAATACAACCATCAATACTAATCCAAAAATGACAACCCCTGCATAGCGTAACAATGCCAATAAAATATCGGGATCATCCGAGGTTACGACCACATTCGTTAATAATGCAAATACTGCAAATGGAGCAGATAACATAATGAGATCTACCATTTTAAGTACTACATCATTTAGACTATCAAAAAACTTTTTTAAGGGTTTGGCCTGTTCTGGCTTCACTAACAACATACAAATCCCCATAAAAATGGTAAAAAAGATGACTTGTAACATCATTTTATTGTTACTCATGGCCTCCATAGCATTTTCAGGCACCATATCGACAAGAAATTGCAATGGACCTTGCTCTTTTTGACGACTGGCTTCCTCTATCCGTTCTGCTATTTTAGCATCACCCGCATACTCGGTAGTGAGTTTTGTAATGGTTTCTGGAGTGATCCCATCGCCTGGTTTTAAAACATTTACCAGCACCAAGCCTATACATATCGCTACTACAGTAGTGAGTATATAAATAATAATTGTACGTCCTCCTATTGTCTTAAATTTAGATATATCCTGAAGGTCTGAAATCCCTTTAATCAAAGAAGCAACGATCAAAGGCACTGCGATCAACTTCAATAGGCTTACAAAAATAGTTCCCAAAGGCTTGATCCAATCGCTAACCGTTTCTTTTCCCCAAGGAAATTGCGTCATTAAAAATCCAAAAAGAATACCGGCAATCATTCCGATTAAAATTTGCCAATGCAATGCTAGTTTTTTCATAATGATGGTTGATGGTTGATGGTTGATGGTTGATGGTTGATGGTTGATGGTTGAAAATTAAAGCATTACACTATCAAAAACAAACAGATGGCCATCTGTTTAAAGACAAATATTTTCCCAATTGAAATCAGACACAAGGTGACTTTACTTACCTGCTGTGCCACAAGTAAATTACAAGAACCCAAATAGTACGAATACCTCATGCTAGCGTTTTGCTTCATAAGGTTTCTGTTATTTAGTTCAAAAAAAATAGGATGCTATTAACTTTGGTAAACTAAGATCGATCACTCCGAACTCATCACTCTAATAAACCTTCTTTATCGTTTTACCGTTCTATTCATTAACCAGTAATCGGCTAATACTAAAGCCGCCATTGCTTCTACAATAGGTACAGCTCTAGGCACTACACAAGGATCATGCCTTCCTTTTCCTTCCATAGTTACGATATTCCCATCTTTATCAATTGTATCCTGATCTTGCATGATAGTCGCTACAGGCTTAAAAGCTACATTAAAATAAATATCCATACCATTGGATATTCCGCCTTGTATACCTCCAGAAAGATTAGTTTTTGTGGTCCCATCGGCATTAAATAAATCGTTATGCTGACTCCCTTTTAAGACTGCTCCATCAAATCCACTACCGTATTCAAATCCTTTTACTGCATTAATGGATAACATAGCTTTTCCTAACTCCGCATGTAACTTATCAAAAACAGGTTCTCCTAAACCAACAGGAACTCCAGAAATCACACAACTTACAATACCACCTACAGTATCTCCTTCTTTTCGGATTTGCTTGATGTACTTTTCCATCGCTACTGCTTTTTCTGTATCTGGGCAACGTACGATGTTACTTTCAGTTAATGAGAAATCCAAATCAGTATGTGGAGTATCTAGCTTGATATGTCCTACGCCACTTACATAAGCGTTAATTTGTAATTCTGGAAACACTTGTTTCGCAATAGCTCCTGCGACTACTCTACTTGCAGTTTCTCTAGCAGAAGAACGTCCACCACCTCTATAATCCCGAACACCATATTTTTGATCATAGGTATAATCTGCATGAGACGGACGGTATGAATCTTTAATATGAGAATAATCCTTAGATTTTTGATTTGCATTCTTAATGACAAAACCAATAGGAGTTCCAGTAGTAACGTTTTCAAAAATACCAGAATAAAATTCTACGGTATCTGGCTCTTTACGTTGTGTAACAATTGCGGATTGCCCTGGTTTACGTCGATCTAGTTCATTTTGAATTGCTTCCAAATCTAATGTTACTCCCGCTGGACATCCATCAATCACTCCGCCTATAGCCACACCATGAGACTCTCCAAAAGTTGTTACCTTAAATAAATTTCCGAAAGTATTTCCTGCCATTATGATAATTTTTGACAAAAGTAATTGTTAATCTTTATATACACGAAAGGAAATGGAGATAAAATAAGATTAAATTGAGATCAAACAAGATTAAATTGTTATGAAACCGGAGTATTTGTTCCTCAACATAGTTTTGCTCTTATACCTTTTTGAACTTTACCTTGTGATCACATCCACTCCCAATACTACAAAAGAATGCAGGTTAAACGGAAGCCATTGAAAGAGCCTATTCCGTCCAATCAAGTTGTCTATTTAGAACTAAAAAAAGTAGAAAAAGAAGGTTAGCAATATGGTTTTTATTCTATAATCAATAGTTAGGTCTTCAACGAAATAAAAAAACCTTTAGAT
>CALFCI010000086.1 GCA_937951135.1 uncultured Aquimarina sp.
ATGAAAATATATACACGAAAAGGAGACACCGGAATGACGGGTGTTTTTGGAGGAAAAAGAGAAGCTAAAGATTCTGCTCGTATCGAGTGCAATGGGGCTTTAGACGAAGCCAATTCTACGATTGGATTACTGCGTACAAAATTGGATCACGATCATGAATGGCAACCCAATTTGCATAAAATTCAAAAAGATTTAATGGATATGATGTCGCATTTAGCACGACCATCAGACTCCAAAAAAGTAAATCCTAATCCAAAACCTATAGACGGCGCCGATTTTTGTGAGCAATGGATGGATGACATGGAAGCCAATATCAGTTCGCCTTCAGATTATTTCTTATTGCCCGGTGGAAATGAAATTTCTGCGCTATGCCATGTATGCCGTACACAAATTCGAAGAGGAGAGCGTCGATTAGTGACCCTAATGAATGAAGACCCTGATAGTGTTGAAGAATATGTGATTGCCTATATCAATAGATTATCCGATTTATTGTTCACCATGGCCAGAGCTGAAATGGATAAAGCAGGAGTTGCAGAAGAAAAATGGCAGCTCTTTTTATATAAGCGAAAAAAGAAAAAAACAGAATAATTTTGCAAACCATATATGGTATCGCTTTAGGTCCGGGAGACCCAGAACTCCTGACTATAAAAGCACTACGAATATTAAAAGAAGTTGACCTTATTTTTTATCCCGGTTCTTATACCAACGGAATAAAAAAAAGCTTTGTACACCCTATTTTAAAATACCATGGAATAGCAGATAAAAAACTAAACGGTTTTTTCTTAAACATGGCAACAGATAGAACACAAGCTTCTGAGGTCTATAGTCAAACGGTACAAGATATTGAAAGTGCCTACCGTTTAGGTAAAAAAATAGCAATTGTATGCGAAGGAGACCTTAGTTTATATGCCTCTTTCTCTTATATACTCGCACAGCTTCAAGAACTTGGACTTTCGATAGCGCTAGTGCCAGGGATCAATTCTTTTTCTTTAGGTGCAGCGCAACATCAAGTTCCTTTAAGTTTGCTAAACGATAAAATTGCAGTGGTTCCAAGAGTGCAAGATATTGAAGAGATTACCAAATACTTTGAAGCATTTGACACAGTAATCCTTATGAAAATACGTTCTGGCTGGAAAACGTTTCAACCCGAGCTTTCGAAAAAAAATTGGAGCTGTTATTATTGTGAACGCTTAGGAACAGATGAAGAATATATTACAACAGACCTCAGTCTGTTGTCCAACAGAGACATCCCGTATTTCTCTTTACTAATTATCAAAAAATGATCAAAGTTGTAGGGCTAGGTCCCGGACATTCAGACTATAGTACTCCAATGGCTACACAAGCGATTTCTGAAGCTACGGTAATTATTGGATATCACTATTATTTTCAGTTCATCCAACATTTAGTACGTCCAGAGGCCTTGTGTATTGGAAAAGAATTAAGTGAAGAAGAAAAAAGAGCCGATATTGCCATACAACATGCCTTAGCAGGAGAACAGGTAGTCGTTATTGGATCTGGTGATGCCAGCATTTATGCCATGGCATCCATCGTATATCAAAAAGTTGCGGAACAACAACTAGAGGTCCCCGTAGAAACGGTACCTGGAATTTCTGCATTCATTACCGCAGGAAGTAAACTCGGTGCTATTCTGGGTCATGATTTTTGTTGCATTTCGCTATCCGATTTAATGACCCCATGGACCACTATTGAAAAACGTATCCATGCTGCTGCATTAGGTGATTTTGTAACTGGACTATATAATCCCAGAAGCAAAAAACGCTATTGGCAACTTCAGGCCTTAAAAAATATCTTTCTAGAATACCGTGCTGCCGAAACACCTGTCGCAATTTGCAAACAATTGGGAAGAACAGAAGAACATATTAAGATCACCACCTTAGCAGCACTAGAGGTTACGGATGTTGATATGTTTTGTGTAGTGCTTATTGGCAATAGTCAAACCTTTCGCTATAAAAACAACTTAATCACCCCAAGAGGGTATTTAAACCGAAAACCAGAAACAGGACTAGAAATACAACAAGCAAGTTTTGCTGAAATTATACATACTATTCCGGAAAACACACTAGATAAAGATACCCTATGGGCAGCGATACGATGCATCCATACGTCTGGAGATTTTGAATACCTCCACTACCTCAACACCTCCTCACAAGCAATTGCCACTTGGCATACCTACCTTCGAAATGGAGGTACAATTGTTACCGATGTTACGATGGTACAAGCAGGGATTACAAAAGCCTATACTGCTAGATATAAAAATCAAGTCGTCTGTTTATTAAATGACCCAGAGGCATTACAATTGGCAGCACAGGAAGGGTTAACGCGAACACAAGCAGGCATAAGACTAGCCGCAAAAAAATACCCAAAAGCATTATTTGTGATTGGTAATGCCCCAACAGCCTTAATCGAAATTGCAGATCAAATTCAAGAAGGCACACTCTCCCCTGCCGGAGTTATTGGCGCACCAGTAGGCTTTATTAATGTAATAGAGTCTAAGGAACGATTAAAAACCATTACCAATACTCCTTATGCATTGATCACAGGAAAACGTGGCGGAAGTAATTTTGCAGCAGCCATCGTTAATGCTGCGTTTACATTAGACGAGCAGAATTAGGTTCTAGAAACTAGACCGCTACGCTTCAAGAGCCAAGAAACAAGACTAAAAAATGATAGATTCTTCGTTACTTTGAAATTAGAATAAAGGTTGTGAAGTACCATAATGTCACATCGAGTAATTTTTGGAATGGAATGGAAAAAATTGTATCGAGATGAATTTGAAACATAAAAGTAAATCATAGACCGCTACGCTTCAAAAAACAGAACTAGAAAATCTTAGATTCTTTGTGTCTTTGCTTCTAACCTAAGTTCGATCTAAGAAAATCACGTCAATTCGATTTCTATGACGGAGGAAAAGTGTATCGAGAATAGTGGTTTTCGTTGCAAAAAAGCTAATCTCGATACATTTTTTCTTCGTTTCACTACGAACAAACACTCGATTTGACGGTTTTTAAATTTTAATCCTTATACCGAACTCAGGTTTCTAACAATAACAACCTGAAACCTAAAACCTCACTATGAAAAAACATCCACAACGTACATTTACTAGCGAAGAGCAGCAGCTACTTGAAGAAATTATAGTGCATCGCAGAGATGTTCGAGGCAATCGTTTTTTAACTACACCGATCCCCGAATCTGCAATGGATACGATTTTACAAGCGGCGTTAGCAGCTCCGTCTGTAGGGTTTTCACAGCCTTGGGAATTTGTGATGATCAAAGATCAAGAAACAAAACAAGCGGTAAAAGAAAGTTTTTCTGAAGAAACCGCAAATGCCGCAACCCTATTTGAAGATCAAAAGCAAAAAGAATACATCCAATTGAAGTTAGAGGGGATTCTAGAATCTCCTATAAACCTTGCTGTTTTTTACACGCCCAAAGCGGGACCTGTATTGGGACAAACAAGTATGCCTAACATGGGAAAGTACAGTGTGGTATGTGCTATTCAAAACATGTGGCTTATGGCACGATCACTTAACATCGGAATGGGATGGGTCAGTATCCTAGATCCCGAAAAAGTCAAAGAAGTCCTAAACGCTCCCCCAACGCACCAATTAATCGGTTATTTGTGTTTTGGATATACCGATATGTTTTACAATCAACCCGAACTAGAATTGCGAAAATGGGATCGTAAAAAATTGCAAAAAGAAGTGGTTATTCAAGAGAAGTATCGATGAAGGTTAAATAACTACTAGACTGCTAGAACCTAGAGACAACCCCCGAAGAGTCGGGACAAGACTATTTTGTAAACCTCATTCTAACTCTGAATTTCAAAACCTGATACCAGACACCTGAAACCCAAAAGCAATAGTGTAATTCCTGAGTATTGACGATCAACAAACAACCATCAACTAACAACCAAAAAACACCTATCTCACCAAAACTTTGTAGCTTTACCCTTATAAATCGCACAACATTCATGACCTTTCATATCATTGGCATTGGAAATAAACTTCCGGTATTGACCAAGACACAACAAGAACTGATATTAAAAACCACCATATTTAGCGGAGGGAAACGGCATTATGAATTGGTTAAAAGTAAACTCCCGAAAGCCCACCAATGGGTTCCTATTCAGTCTCCTATGGATGCCGTGTATAGGGCTTATGAACAAGCAAGTACTCCGATTGTAATTTTTGCTTCTGGAAATCCCTTGTTTTATGGATTTTCGAATACATTACAACACAAATATCCAAACGCGACACTACATACAACACCTTATTTTAGTGCGATTCAATTGTTGGCAAATGCCACAAACACCAACAGTAACCTGCTACAAACGGTTAGTGTTCATGGAAGAGCATGGAGTGCTTTAGATGCCATTTTAATACAACAAAAAGAACTCATAGGCGTACTTACAGATCCCGAAAAGACACCTGCAACCATTGCCAAACGAATGTTAGATTTCGGATATTCCAATTATGACATCTGTATCGGAGAGGATATCGAAGGAACTCAGGAACAGTTTCATGAACTGTCGCTTGCAGCCGCTTCAAAGATGGAGTTTCATTCGCTAAATTGCATTCTTCTTAAAAAGAAACACCACCGACCGATTGATTTTGGAATAGCTGATACGCATTTTAAAAGCTTACCCGGCAGGCCTAATATGATTACTAAAATGCCTATTCGATTAACTACTTTACATCTTCTAAATGTACTACAAAGTACTATCCTATGGGATATCGGCTTTTGTACAGGAGCTGTAAGTATTGAAGCAAAATTAAAAAACCCTAACCTAGAGGTTATTGCTTTCGAAAAAAGACCCGAATGCGAAGCCATTATCATGGAAAATCAAAAACGTTTTGGGGTACCTGGAATTCAAAGCATAATGGGTGATTTTTTTGACCAAGAACTCACCTCATTTCCTAAACCAGATACCGTTTTTATTGGCGGACATGGAGGGCAATTAAAGAAACTGTTGCGCTATCTAAAACCAATTGTACAGCAGAACACTACGATCGTTATCAATGCTGTAAAAGAAGACTCCATCAAAGACTTTAAAGAAGGCTGCGCAGCCATAGGATATGCGATTACAGAAACGTTGACCATGACGATAGACACGCATAACTCCATCATGCTATTACAAGCAAAAAAAGAACCACACTTCATGAAGTCATGATAACTTCTAGTATCTTTGCATGCATCGTTAATACCGTCAAATATCCATGTCTGAACACACATTAAAAGTTGCCATCCTCTGTTTTACAGATCAAGGTGTAGCTATTGCTAAAACCCTACAAAAGGAATTTAATCGTTCCAAAATTTTTACAACAAGAGCTGTAGAAACCAACAAAGACATCAAACAAATTGATGCCATAGCAGAAGTAATGGCAGCGTCATTTAATACCTATGATGCTTGGGTTTTTGTAGGTGCATTGGGAATCTGTGTACGTAGTATTGCTGCTCATATCAAAGATAAAAGTACAGACCCTGCGGTGATTAACGTAGATGACCAAGGTAAATTTGTACAATCCGTACTTAGTGGTCATATTGGAAAAGCAAATGCGATTACCAATCAAGTGAGTCGAATCCTAAGTGCACAAGCGGTGCTCTCTACATCAAGTGATCTACAAGAGCTTTGGGCATTAGACACCTTAGCAGACACCTACGGTTGGACACTAAAAAACACGATACCCACAAACCAAAGCATCGCCTTGTTTGTGAATAGAAAACCAACAGCACTTATCCTAAAAATAAAAGACAAGGGCACTCAATATTTGGAGAAGACATGTCCCGATTTTGTGGACATCTATTATACGATTCAGGAGTGTGATACTGCCGCTTACGAATTAGTACTGTATGTAGGCTACGAAATTTTAGATACCACAACTCCCGTAGTTTCCTATTACACTCCTTGTATTGCTATAGGCAGTGGTTGTGCCAAAGCTATAGAGTCACCATTATTAATACTGGGATTAGAAACTGCATTAAAAAAAGAAAATATTGCGATAGAAAGTGTTTGTGCTCTTGGGTCGGCAACGATCAAAAATGAAGAACAGGCATATCTGGATTTTGCACAACACTATGATATCCCTTTTATCACCTACACCGGTGATGAACTCAATACGATTACGGTTGCCAATCCTTCAGAAATGGTAAAAAATAAAGTAGGCGTATACGGAGTTTCTGAAGCGGCTTCGGCATTGATTTCAGGTCAGTCTACCTGGCTGACAGAAAAAACAAAAGTAGTGACCCTATCGGGTAAAAAATTTACGTATGCATTTAGTATCGTAAGTACCTACGAACGTAAAGCCAGCATTGCTATTGTAGGTGCAGGATCTGGAGATCCTGAATTATTAACCATCAAAGGACAGTATATTTTAGAACAAGCAGATTGTATTTTATATGCGGGTAGTTTAGTTCCCGAAGCCCTAACACATATGGCAAAAGAAGGCGCTTTAGTCCGCAACTCGGCTTCCATGACCCTAGAAGAACAAGTAGCCATCATGGATGAGTATTACGCCCAAGGAAAATCAATTGTCCGCTTGCATTCTGGCGACCCTTCTATTTATGGAGCGATACAAGAACAGATGACCATTTTTGATACCAAAGGATATGACTATTATATTGTTCCCGGTATTTCATCCTTTCAAGCCGCTGCGGCATATCTCAAGTCAGAGTTTACCATTCCAGAAGTTGCACAAACCATCATCCTAACTCGAGGAGAAGGAAATACACCTATGCCCGAGCATGAAAAAATAGCGGATATGGCAAAGTTAAGAGCAACGATGTGTATTTTTCTGAGTGTCGGTATTGCAAAAAAAATACAAGCACAATTATTAGAACATTATCCAGAAAACACGCCGCTAGCCATACTCTATCGTGTAAGTTGGGAAGATGAAGAAGTCTGGACTGGAACACTCTCAGAGTTAACCACTATCATTAAAGCCAATAAACTTACAAGAACTGTAATGATTATTGTAGGTGAAGCAATCGGTGCTCGTAAAAACCGTTCCTGGCTATACGATGATAAATGGAATCATATTTTTAGGAAGAAAGAAAAGAACAAAAATGTAGTTCTCGACAAGAATTAGCAAGTCAATAGCTTTCGTGCAGTTCCGATACTCAATGGAGTATCTCATTTATTGTATTATCCTAATAATCAAAACCTTATAATTCAGCATGGCTCTAGTTTAAATTAGCGTTGTTTTGAAAATAATGTTTAACATCCCTCTAAATCTCCCTTCAAAGGGAGACTTTTAAGCCTCCTTCCTTCGAAGGGGAAGGATGTTTTTTAACAACAAAAAGCATACTAAATTGTAAATCAATGATTTAAGAATATAGTCAGATTTCATTAGTTTAAATTAACATCGCTAATTTAAACTAATGCCTTCAGCATAGTAACACATTAGTCTTGGTTCTTGGCTCTAAAAAGCGAAGCGATCTTGATTCTTTACTGAACAACTATGAATTATTATCTACTTAGAAAATAAATATAATCCCATGATACTCGTTTTTGGAGGTACTACAGAAGGAAAACAAGTCGCTAAAATTCTAGACGAGTTGGCTACTCCCTATTATTACACTACAAAAACTAAAGTAGCTTATGTCGGTAAAGGAATACCTATCCATGGCGCAATGACTCCAATAGCTATGATACAGTTTTGCAAAAAACAT
>CALFCI010000087.1 GCA_937951135.1 uncultured Aquimarina sp.
TAAGCAACATCTTCTCTACGGAATCCTGCGGCATTCAATTCTAGATACACACCATCCATGCCTAATTCGTAATTGGTGCATCGCACATCTACAAACTCTGTGGTTACTTTTCTACCTTTACTTTGGGTAGGGTCTTCGATAATATAGATTCGACTTTTATACAATTGCGGCGTGGTGACACAAGTCATAATGGTCTCTAATCGGCCATTTTCGATTTTAAGAATAAAGTTCTCGATTATTGGTTTAGCACTACCTCTGCCTTTACTATCAATATCTTTCCTTACTTGATATCGCCACGCTATAATCTCGTAATTTTCGTTGTCATCTTCAATGTGTAGTGTAATGCTCATAAATAGTTGAGTTGGTGTATGTTGTTTCAACAACTACAACAAAACTAATAATCAATATTGAATATTGAATATTGTGATAAATTTATGTTAAAAATCGGGGTTTTGTCCTTTTTTTTAATTCTTTATAAAACAACTTTTATATATAAAAGTTGTTTTATAGTATACTCTTTGTTGTGTAAGATATGCAACAACACTGTTAGGTTTTACTTTTGTTACAATTCAGGATTTCAATTGACAATAGTATCGGATTCAAAAAATGAAATCTCTTTTTAAAACTCTATGTATCTTTGCCTATAGCTATATAGTGAATAGTATTATTTTTGAAAGGGTGTAACAATAGTTATAAAATAGCTACTGATACATTGAATTAAAATCAATAGTGCTAAATGAATTTACTATTTGTTTGGGATACTCTTTATGAAATAGAATACTGAGAGGGATTAAAAAGGAATGCAATGAAAATTAAAAAGGTGTTGACGTGTTTGTTTTGTTTGGGAACTACATTAGCCTATACACAAGTCAAAAAATGGTCATTAGAAGAATGTATCACCCATGCTTTAACAAAAAACATATCGATTCAGCAATCTGAATTGGATGCAGAACTGGCAAAGATTGATAAACTAGATGCTATAGGTAGCTTTTTACCTTCTCTAAACGTATCGGCTTCCAATTTTTGGCAAACAGGATTAACCATCAATCCACTAACCAATACTTTAGGAACTGCAACTTCTCGAAACTCGTCGTATGGAGTTAATGTAGGGGTCAATATTTTTGATGGGTTACGAAATGTTAGACAATTTCAACGCGCCAAATTAAATGCTTTTTTAAGTCAATATAATTTGGGGAAATCAAAAGATGATATTGCTTTGTTTATTGCCAATAGTTATTTGCAAGTGCTTTTAAATAAGGAGTCACTAAAAGTGATAGAGAAACAACAAAAAATAACACTGGAGCAATTAGAACGAACAGAGCGTTTGGTTGAGGCTGGAACTTTGCCTAAAGGAGATGTATTAGAAATTAGAGCTACACAGGCAGATGAGCAAACCCGTATGGTACAAGCCAGAAATGCGGTTCAAATTTCGTTAATAGCATTAGCGCAGTCCTTACTCTTGAAAGAATATCAAAATTTTGATATCGTAGAGCAGGATTATCTTGTGCCTGTTGCGACTATATTAGAAACTCCGGTAGGAGCAATAGTAGAAAAAGCAAGGGCATCAAGATATGAGGTGAAAATTGCAAAACAAAATAAAGTGATTGCCGAAAAGGATTTGGCAATTGCTAGAGGTGTGTATTATCCTACCTTAAGCGGTTCGTTTGGATATAATACTAGAGAATCAGGGGTGAATAACGTGATACAGGTTCCTGATCTTAATGACCCCTTTAGTTTACAGAATATTGGAACTGTATCCGAAACAGGACAAAACGTGGTTTCTCAAGTTCCCAATACGATTCCGATAGAACAACAACCAATTTCTTTTTTCGATCAACTCTCAAATAATGATGGTATTTCGTATGGATTACAGTTAGCGATACCTGTATTTAATGGTTTTGCAGCGCGTAATGGCGTGAAACGTAGTAAACTAAACATACAGCGTACGCAATTGCAATTAGAACAAGCAGAATTAGATCTGGACAGTAATGTATATAAGGCGTATCTGGATGCTCAAGGTGCGGCAGAGGCGTATGAGGCAGCGTCTATTACACTTACAGCACGAGAAGAAGCGTATGATTATGCTAAAAGTCGATATGACGTAGGATTAATCAATGCTTTTGATTTGAGCCAGTCTCGATTTCGATTAGAAAATGCAATGAGCCAACAAATACAAACAAAATTTGATTATATTTTTAAAATCAAAGTATTAGAACTTTATTTTGGAGTTCCTATATCTGATTTAAAGTTATAATGAAAAAGATGGACACTGTGTGATGGGAACTAGGAGAATAAAAAAGCAATACTAACTTGGTTTAAATTATATCGATGAAGAAAAAAATAATAAGCGGTATTAGTATCATTAGTGTACTCGCTGCGGTATTGATCTATGGTGAAACCAAAGGGTGGTTTGGAGGAAATACTAGTGATTATAAAGTTGAAATTACAAAAATTGAGCGACTTAATATTACTGAAACGGTTGTTGCTACAGGTAAGATTCAGCCAGAAATAGAGGTGAAGCTATCTTCCGAAGTGTCGGGAGAGATTATAGAATTACCGATTAAAGAAGGTGATCAAGTAGTGAAAGGCGATTTGTTATTGCGGATCAATCCTGATATTATACAATCTGGTGTCAACCGTTCAGAAGCAACGTTACAAAATGTACGAGCAAGTTTACGACAGGCAGAAGCTAGTCTTAAAGAAACTAAATATGCTTATGATCGTAATCAGGGGTTATTCGATAAAGGGGTCATTTCTAAAGCAGAATGGGATCGCAGTGTATCTGCTTATGAGGTTGCAGAAGCAAGTAAAGAATCCGCTTATTATGGAGTATTGAGTGCTCAAGCTACCGTAAATGAATCCAGAGATAATTTAGCGAGAACGGTGATTTATGCACCTATGGATGGAACGATTTCTAAACTATCAGTAGAATTAGGAGAACGTGTTGTAGGAACACAGCAAATGGCAGGAACAGAGGTGTTGCGTGTTGCCAATCTTAATACTATGGAAGTAGAAATCGATGTGAATGAAAATGATATTGTGAAAATTACAAAAGGAGATACGGCATTGGTTGCTGTAGATGCTTACCTCAAAGAAGAGTTTAAAGGAATCGTTACTGAAATAGCAAATTCAGCAGACAGTGTGTTGAGCTCGGATCAAGTAACAAATTTTAAAGTTAAAGTTCGAATTTTAAAATCATCCTATGCTTCTTTACTGAAAGGAAAACCAGAATTCTATTCCCCTTTCCGACCAGGAATGACAGCAACGGTAGATATTATTACAGCTCGAAAAATGAATAGTATAGGTGTTCCTATAAGTGCTATAGTAATCAAAAAAGATACGAGTGCGGTATCCAATGAGCCTAACGCTAATACAGAAAAACAATACGAATGTGTATTTGTAAAGGAGGGAGCTTTGGCAGCAATACGAGTCGTTAAAACAGGGGTTCAAGATGATGCTTATATTGAGATTACAGAGGGGTTGTCTGAGGGTGATGAGGTAATTTCTGGGCCCTATAAACTAGTCACAAAAACATTGAATCCTGGTGATGCTGTAACTGTGGAAAGTGAAGAGTAGAGGGTAGAGAGAAGAGATTTTTTTGACCGAAGGTCAAAAAAATCTAAAAATCTAAAAAACTTTGAAACGCTCAGCTATGCTACGTTTGTCATTTCGATTACCTTTGCTGAAATTTTAGCACTATGTCTTATATACTTTGTTTAGAAACAGCGACTACAAACTGTTCTGTTTGTGTTATCAAGGAAGATCAGGTGCTAAGTTGTGTTGAGGATTATAATACAAGCTATTCTCATGCAGAGCGCTTGCATTTGTTTATTCAAAAAGCACTTGAAGAGGCTGAAATTACATGCAACGATTTGGCAGCAGTATCCGTAAGTAAGGGGCCAGGATCTTATACCGGATTGCGTATTGGTGTAGCTGCGGCTAAAGGTCTGTGTTATGCACTAAGCATTCCATTAATTTCAGTACTTACATTAGATTCTCTAGCATTACAAGTAGCTCCATTAGTGTCAGAAAGTTATATTATTCCGATGTTGGATGCGCGACGTATGGAAGTATATTCGGCAGTATATTCAAATACTCACGAGATCATTAGGTCTACAGCAGCAGAAATCTTATCAGAAACTTCTTTTGATACTTACTTCAATCAAGGAAAAGTATATTTTATAGGAAGTGGAGTCGATAAATTTGCTGAGATTTGTAGCCATAAGAATGCTGAGTTTATTACAAATAAAATGCCATCCGCAAAACAGATGGCATGTAATAGTTATACTAAGTTTTTAGGTAAAGACTTCGAAAATCTTAGTTTCTTCGATCCCTATTACTTAAAAGACTTTGTTGCTGGCTAGCATCCGTATTTTTTAAGGCATTGTATCGAGATACTACTCGGACTAAGTCCTCTTCCTTTTTTAAACGGATTTTCTCGTTTTTAATGTAATTTTTTAATTCTTCTTCTTTATCGCCAAAGGCAGCTAAGAAATCTTTCTTTTTCATAGGTAACTTCATAATTACATCTTCTTCTTCTAAGTAGTATGTCGTTATAATTCTTAGACTACCAGGTTCTGTAGCACTAGAACCGCTCGATGATAAGCTCTTTCTCTTAGGTTCAGTAACTTTTAAGCTATACTTCTTATAGATGCGATAGCTATCATTCATTTCTAACAATACATAATACCCTTCTCGGTTTTGATTTCGTTGACTTTGAAAACTGCAATAGTAAAAATATTCACCGTCAACCCTAGCATGTACTGTAGGAATTTTAATTACTTTATAAAGGTCTTCTCCTTCTCCTGAATATTCTAAGGCGTCTAAATGAACATTATACCTTAGTTTAGCGTCAAATGTACCTGATTTTTCATCAATAACATTGGCGTCCTTATAGCTTCGGGTTTTGTAAATTGAACCCATGTAATCCTCAAATTCTTTACTTTCTGTAGTAGATCTAATTAATGACCCAGGTAACTGAGCAAATAATAGTGGGGATACTAATAATAATAAGTAGTGTAGTTTTTTTCTCACAATATAAGGTTTTTGATTACTTTAAAAGTACATAAATATCCGACAAGACGCAAGTATATGCCGTTTAAACTCACTATTTTTATGAAATTCTCAATGTTTTATGCGTTTTTAACATAGAATTGGCATCAAATTAATGTTTTTCATGATAAAAATACATCGCATTTTTGTGGTAAAACCTTAATAATTGTTGTTAATTTTTTGAATTATAAGGTTTTATACAAGTTATTTTAATATATCTAGGACCTTTTTAATCTTTTTTTGAGGGTATTTGCAGGAATTATTCACACATACATAATATAAGGTTTCATTACTAACGAACCGTTCATCTAGTAAAGGTTCATTAGAAGGAGTGTTACTTCCTGCTAATAAGACATTTGGAATATAGTAAGAATTAAATTCTTTTACTTTCGAATGGGCTGTTGAACCTAAGATTGCTACTTCATAAAAATCATGTGAAAAGTTGAGCATTAGATCCAGCCAGTTTCCATACCCTGATGGATAGGAAGCAATTTTAGGTTGGATAGTATGTAACATTTGTTGAGACATTTCTAAGTATGCAGTATTGGCAGTGTAATGATACAGTAAGAACATATTTTTAGCCATTATGGAATTGGAAGCAGGAATGACATTATCACGATATGCTATGGTACGTGTTACTAATGGAGCATCTAGACTCGAAGTGAAATAGAATAGTTGTTGTGAAGGATTATAAAAATGAGTGATTGTATATTGTGTAAGTGTGTTCGCTAATTGTAACCAGTCTAAATCCAAAGTGACTTGATAGAGTTCAATGTAGGCATCGATCACAGTGGCGTAATCTTCTAAATATCCATTGATCGTACTTTTACCATTTTTATAATTATGAAATAAGGTGCCTTCTTTCAATTGATGATTTTTAATGAAAGTAGCATTGCGAAGTGCTGCTTGTAGAAAACGATCTTCTCCAAATGCTTTATAGGCATCGATATATCCTTTTGCCATCAAAGCATTCCATGATGTTAGTGTCTTATCGTCAAGTCTTGGTGTTGCTCGCTTTGCTCTTGCGATTAATAAGACATGCTGCCAGTGTTGTTTTTTGTGTTGCAATTGAGGAATCGTTAAAGCATGCGCTTTTCGAAAATCGAGGTCCTTTTGTTTTCGAATCAATACATAGCGATCATGTTCCCAGAAACCATATCCGTTTACATTATAATATAAGGAGAACAATTCATATTCGTCTTGTAGTATCTTTTTTAACTCTTTTTTTGTCCACACATAAAATGCACCCTCTTCTAATTTTTCGTCAGCGGTCATACTATCCGCATCTAATGAGGAGTAGAATGCTCCTTCGGAAGTGGTCAGGTCTTTGGCTACAAAATCTAACGTTTGATATACTACTTCTTTATACCATGGTTTTTTTGTGATTTGATAGGCTTTAGCATAAAGGCTAACCAATTGTGCATTATCGTACAGCATTTTTTCAAAATGAGGAATATGCCATTTATTATCGGTTGAATATCGTGAAAACCCACCGCCAAGATGATCATATACTCCTCCAAAAGAAATTTGATCTAAGGTTTGAAGTACATATTGCATCAATTGGTCATCTTTGGTTTGATGTGCATACCTTAATAGAAAGTTGTAGTTGGCAGGCATCATAAATTTAGGTACATGTTGTGTGCCTCCTTTTTTATGGTCAAAATGAGTACTCCATATATCAACAGCTTGGGCTACAAACTTGGGAGTATAATTAATAGCCTCTGGATTGGTCTTTATAAGGGAGGTCGTTTTTATACCTTGTTCGAGTTTATCGGCATACGCAATGAGACGTTCAGGGTCTTTTTGGTATAGTGTTGCGATTTGTTGTAAAGCTTCTACCCAATCTCCTTTAGGGAAATAGGTGCCGCCCCATATCGGTCTTCCGTCGGGTAGGGTAATTACATTTAATGGCCAGCCTCCGCTTCCGGTCATTAATTGTATGGCAGTCATATATACTTCATCAACATCGGGTCGTTCTTCACGATCCACTTTAATTGGAATAAAGTTTGTATTCATGACTTCCGCCACTTTTGGATCTTCAAAGCTTTCGTGTTCCATTACATGACACCAGTGGCAAGCCGCATATCCAATACTCACAATCATGAGTTTATTTTCTTTTTTAGCTTGTGTTAATGGAGTAGTATCCCAAGCTTGCCAAGCTACAGGGTTATGAGCATGTTGTAAAAGGTATGGGCTGGATTCTTTAATTAGCGCATTTGTATACTTCTGTTCTGCTGGTATTGAAGTTTTCTTTTGACAAGATCCTAGAAAGGTAAAACATAGAAAAAAGAAGAATAGAAAGGATTTCATCATGATGTCAGTTTGTATTACGTAAAAATAAGAAAAGAGGCTGTCTGAAATACCTTTTCAGACAGCCTCTTTTCTTAAATACATGGTAACACCCATACTAAAAATTAGTAAATACCATTAAGATGATGAAGCTACTTTACTTCAAATGAGATTTTAAGTGCAACTCTAAATTCTTTTACATCATCTCCTTCGACTACTACACTTTGATCGCAAACATAAGCTGATTTAATATTCTTAATAGATTTAGAAGCTTGTTTGATTGCGTTTTTTGTTGCGTCTTCCCAACTTTTTTCAGAGTTTGCTAATATTTCAATTACTTTGATAATTGCCATTGTGTGACTTTTTTAGTTAAAAATTTATAAAATGAATACTAAATATACAAGATAAATTATAATAGAGGATATTATGTCTTGGTTTTTTTATATTTCGAATTAGGTAGATGGTTGTCTGTTGATCGTTTTTACATCGTAATTTAAAAATAACATAAACGCTGAGTTTTCTATTTTTTCGTAGTGCAATATGAACATTTTTTCACTTTCTCACGACTATGTACTCATATCTCAATACTAATTATATATATATACTTCTAATAGTTCAGCTTCATCTGCAGTAATGATAACTTCTTTTGCTGTAGCAGGGATCAATACGGTTTCTCCTTGGTATATGGTTTCAGTGTGATGATCTACGATGATGTTAGCAGATCCTTTAGTACACATATAGATCACAAATGAATCTAAATCAGTGTAGTCTTTAATTACTCCATATTTAACTGGTAAGAAATTGGTCGTGAAATAAGGACAACTTGCGATAGTAGAAGAGTGATTATATGCTTTCTCATACTGCATATGGTAATCTTCTTTATGGTTGAAATCAATAGCATCTAGTGCTAAGTCTGTATGTAAGTCTCTAGTTTGACCCTTGTCATCTTTTCGATTCCAATCGTAGATTCTATAGGTGATGTCTGATGTTTGTTGAATTTCTGCCACCAATACTCCAGCTCCGATAGCATGGATTTTTCCAGCATTGATAAAAAATGAATCCCCAGCAGTTACACTTTCAGAATGTACAATGTTTTCTAGTGTATTTTCTTGTACTGCGTTTTCATACGTTTCTTTTGATACATCCTCGTTGAAACCTACAATAATATTAGCATCCTCATCGGCTTGCATTACGTACCACATTTCGGTTTTTCCAAAGCTATCATGTTTTGTTTTTGCAATCGCATCATCTGGATGCACTTGTATTGACAAATCTTTGTTAGCATCTATAAACTTAATTAATAAAGGAAAATTGTTACCAAAGATATCATAGTTCTGTTGTCCCAATACTTCTGATGTATACTCCCGCATCAATTCTTTTAAGTTAAGACCTTTTAGTACTCCGTTGGCAACTACAGAGGTAGCGTCTTCAGAGACATCAGAGATTTCCCAACTTTCACCAATAGCAGTTCCAGTGGTGTTTTTAGAGAGTATGTCTTTTAACTTAGTACCTCCCCAGATTTTTTCTTTTAATATAGGCTCGAATTTTATAGGATAATTGATCATAAGATTTTAGGTTTATAGGGTTTGGTTGATTGTTGTCGGTTGATAGTTGATTGTGAATTTTTGTTTTTGATTAGGGTCTTTAGTTTCAAAGAATCTGAGAATCAAAGTTTTAAATTTTTTGTACCTCATACTCCTTTCTTATCTGTAGCCTCAAATTTTCTCACTACTATGTACTCATATCTCAATACTATATTTAGGCTGCGATAGCTATACTTGGAGTTCCAAAAATTTCGATAGCAGGTTCTGTAGTGGTAACAGATGAACTGAAGTTTAATGAAGGAGCAACAGTATAATTGAACCAGATAGAAGCCAATCGAAAAGGAATTTCTAGCGCATCTTTAGCACCCAATTTAGAATCATCCATGTGTACCCATCTTTTTAATGGTTGCTCTATAATGCTATTCATTACTTGACTAACACCCATGTGTTTCTTAAGACGGATAAACATTTCTACATCAAATAACCATCGTGTTAAGAAAGCTTGGTTAAAAAGTACAGGTACGATACCGGCTCTAAATACTTTGGCACCACATTGTGTATCTTGTATTGATAATCCTAAGATTGCAACGATAAGAATATTGATCATTTTAGAAAATAAAGCTCTTAGAGGATTTTTCTCAATGCCTTCAGATGCATTTTTTGCTCTAGATCCGAATACTAGATTTAAACTAGTGTCAGACTGTAATGTTTGTACTAAACCATCGAAATCTTCAAAATCAGTAGAAAGATCGGCATCAATAAACCCTATAAATTGAATATCTCCTCTACTATGTAAGTATCTTGCACCAGCTCTAACTGCAGCAGCTTTACCGCCATTCTTTTTCATGTCGATTACACTTACCTTTTCTGGATTAGTTTCTTGAACTTCTTTTAAAACACGAATGGTGTCATCTTTACTTCCATCATTTACGAAGCATAAGTGAAATTCATTTTTAGCGTTTATAAAAGTGATGAAAGCATTGGTATCTAATCTGTTTTCTTCGTTGTAGCAAGGTATAATGATTCCAGTTTTCATAGTAGTTTATTTTGGGTTACACTTCAAATTTACCTAGGATATGAGTCGAATTCGGTCGTTTTTCGATGGTTAGATTGCTACTGTCGACGAATGGTTTTTATCGATAGATAACCATTCGTCGATACCAAACTTTATTGTATCTTTAAGGTAGATTTTGGGTATAGAGTTTCAGGTCTTAGGTGTCAGGCATTTATTTCTCAGTGTTTTTTAGAAGGCTGTACGTATTGAAACTTTATATGGGATGAATCTGAGTATATGACAAAACGCATGGTATTTTATTTGTCTTGGTTCTTGTCTCTTGATTCTTAACATATAATAATAGTGTTAGATCATTTCAAAGACGCTTAAAAGGAGTGATCAGTTAAGAGAAGCTAATTTTTGTCATGTACTATTAAATTATAAATACAAATCTCCTGTCAGTAGACAGACCTGAAACCAACTAGGGCTTTGAGTATAGAAAAAAGTACGACGAATAAATACCTTATTAGTGCACTGCTTATTGGAGTAGCTTTTCATGGCACTAGTATTTTTTTTACGTTGGAGTCTACCTATGATGCGCTAATTCACTTGTTTTTTGGAAATCATTATGCCAACAGTTGGTTTGAACCCTGGAATTATAGTTGGTATACAGGGTTCACAGTAATGGGGTATCCTCCTTTGGTGCACCAGTCTATAGGAATATTATCGTATATCGGAGGATTGAAGTTTGGATTGTTTACGGTAGCGATTATAGGAATCCTATTGTTTATCACTGGGGTGTATCGGTTTACAGTACTCATGACGGGCAGTAGAACAGTTGGCGGGTATGCTGCTATTTTGGCTGTCTTTTCTTCTTCTTTTGTAGAAACACTTCACGTTTTTGGACAATTACCAAGCATTATAGGAATATCGATCTTGATGCATTCACTCCCTGAAATTTATTTATGGGTTAAAACAGGAGCCTATCGATATTTGGTAACGGCCTTTAGCTTATTAGCGGTAACAGTAACCTCGCATCATGTAACGCCTATTTTTGGAATGGTATTTTTTATTTTTCCATTATTAGGGATGGTCGTCATGGATACTGCGAAAGATCAGGTAGGGAGCTATACCAGAATTCGTTTTGGCATTTTCTTTCAAACCTTTAAAAAATTATTTTGGCGTATTGTAGGATTTGGAATGGGATCTTTAGTGCTTATTATAGGATGTATCTTACCGTATTGGATTAATACCAAAAACAACCCTATTACTCAGGTGCCGATACCGCACGGTTCTAGAGATAATTTTATAGAGGTGACCTCATCTGGATTAGTATTCTTTATGATTCCATGGGGACTCTTATTATGTGTATTGCCTTATGTTTTTTATCGGTATTATAGTAAGCGGTATTTGTTTTTTGGATTATCAATTTCACTATTAACACTATTAGGTACTGGAGGCACTACACCTTTACCCAAACTTATTTTGGGAGATAATGCATTTAATATCCTTACACTGGATCGTTTTACCTTATGGGCTTCAATTATGGCCTTGCCTATATTTGGTGAATTTGCGTATCGTTTTATAGAAGGAGATCTGAAAGTGTTGATACAACAAAGATTTGGTCAAGTATATCATCGTATTGTGGGAGGGTTACTAGCAGGGTTGTTTGTTGTAATTACGATATTCACGATGAGTTTAGGGTATTTCAGACCTTCACAACCGCAAGAAATTAAAATGTTACCCATATTAAATTTTTTGAGTCAGGATCAACATGATCATTGGCGTTATTTACCATTGGGTTTTGGAGATCAAATGGCATGGTTATCTGCACAAACCAATGCCATGACTGTAGATGGAAATTATCATTCTGCTCGACGCTTGCCCGAGTTAACGACTAGGGCTGTAGAACGATTAGAAAACTCAAAGTTTAGAGGTATTGAAGGTTTAGGCTCGTTACAACAATTTTTAACGGTACCAGAGAAATACAATTTGAAGTATGTATTCTCTAATGATAAATTTTATGATCCTATATTATATTTTTGCGGATGGCAACGTTTGCGACAGTTAGAAAATGGTATTATGGTTTGGGAGAAACTGAATGTGCCACCCTTGCCAAATATATTGCCGCATAAGGCCGTGCCTTTATTTCAAAAATTATTGTGGGGTGTAGTGCCTTTACTTACTGTGATTATTGCATTTATATTCAATATTCAACCTATATGGGTGCGAGGATTAAAATCCATACAGCAAGGTGAACCGCTATATATGTCCTATAGCATTGGATACGCTAAGTTTCGAAATCGAATACTTACGATCACACAGTTCTGGGTGTTAATGTTTATTGTTATTATGGGGTATGGGAGCTATCTTTTTTATCTGCAAAATACAGCGCAATTAAGTGCCACCAATGTGATTCAAGCGTATTATGATGCCTTAGATTTTAAAGAATTTAAAAGAGCATATTCATATTTGGATACCGATAGTCATAAAACATTAGACCAATACATGTTAGAGGTATCCGTTACTGATGGGATATTAAGTTCGTATGCAAAACTTGATGAGATTAAGGTAGCTATTGTCAATGCTACAGATTCTACAGCAAAGGCTAAAGTGGAGACCCATTGGGTTACTCCTTTAGAACGTATTGATAAAGTATATTATCATGAAGTTGTAAAACGAAAGAATAAATGGTATCTCCAACCGTTGGATTATGATCTTGATATTCCTCCGGATCAATTGTTTTCAGAAAACGAAAACACCTATTATAATCATGGAAGACGTAGAATTACATCGGAGCAAACGCATCATGAAGATGTATTGAAACAACCTGTGCTAGAGGTGCTGTCTGCATCACTAATTCAGTATGCCGATCAGTATGCGATTGTAGGGGAGTTACAAAATGTTGATGAGGTTCCTGCAGATGTAGTGATTTCAGGAACATTATATGATAGAGAGGATAGGAAATTGGCGGTGTTTAGTGCCAAGAATGTAATGAAACATAAATTAGCGGCTAAAGAGATTACTTCTTTCAAGGTTAATTTTGAAGATATTGCATGGTTACACCCTAAAGATACTATTCCAACAACTTTTGAACCGGATCAGTTTACCTTAAAAATATTGGATGGGGTGCCAGTGAAATTTGATTTACAGTGTGCCGGTAATGTGGCTACTACCGATTTATATAAAGGAGTAGCGCTTCAAGAATTAGACTGGAAACAGCAACAGCTCTCGGGGGTGCTTTTTAATAGTGGACTACAAGAGGTAACTGTTCCACAACTTTTAATATCCTATTATACTCTGGATAAACAGTTGTTATGGGTGAGTCATTATTATTTACGAGAAGGAATTCGTCCACAACGGAAACAGTATTTTAGATTTAGTTTAGAAGATCTCAGTACATTTCATATTGTGAATACCAGTATAGAAAAAACATTTGTGAATGGATTACCAAATCACATGATTAGTGAGAAGGTGGCGCCTAATCGAAATCGAAAACATCAAGTGTCACAGTTAATACCGATAGAGGGCAAGGGGTTTCAGTATATAAAAATTGAAATCAATAATTATATAGCTTCGCCGCTGTAAGGAAAGAGGGGGTGTCGGGTTTCAGCTTGTATGAGATAAAACGAGTACACTGAATTTGATTAACCAAAATCTTTGCTTGAAATTATAATGCCAAAGAGAGTACGTATATATGAGCTAAAAACGATGATATTTAACTTGCTGAAACCTGAAACCTGAAACCCGACATCCAATACCCGATACCAGAAATTATAATGAAAGTACAGTACAGACATATCATTTTTATACTTCCTATACTATTATGTATAGGGTTTACTACTTTTGTGCTACAAGAAGAAAAGGCGGTAACAGCTACTTTGATTACGAAGCCCAAGTTTTATACTGCGGGAGAAGTGGTGCAGTGTGAGTTTTTGTTAACACTGCCAGTGCTTACACAATTACATATTCAATCTGCGTATGGAAGTACAGTGTTGTTTTCAGAAGTCGTAGCTAAAGAAGTTGTTTTCAATATCCCAAGGTATATTGTTAAAAAGCGAGGAGTCGTAAATTATACGTTATTTCATAATGGAGAAGTGTTGGATACAGGAATATATACAGTACATCCGAATCCTAAAACTACATTACAATTAGAAACGTATATTGGGCCGCCTAGTATTATTGCAGGGGGTGTAGATTATACCATGCAAGTTGAGATTCCTACAGATGGTTTTGATAACCCCTTAGCAGAGGAAACACCAGTGTTCTTAAATCATCAGTTTCTTGATATAGAACGGAGTGAAGTTGTTCCTATAAAAAATATGATTGCTTGGAAAAATATATACTCTTATATCCCATCTGGACGAATGTTATTGTCTTCGACAGTGCATGATGTTACTGCCAAGGAATTTGCAATTGATGTTTTTGCGGCACAACCTGTTTCGTTTCAAATAAAAGCAAACCGAAAACACCACTATGCCGATGGGAATCAAATTACGGAACTTTCTACAACAATTATACGGGATCAATATGGGAATGTCGTAACCGATGGTACATGGGTGTCATTCATTATTAATCCTTCAAACGGCATGCAGCTTCAAACCGGTGGAACGACTATAAATGGAATTGCTACAGCAAAAATATTACATCCAGATCATAAAGAGCAATGGCGGATAAAGGCATTTGTAACCGGTATGGCATCGAGTGCTGAAATTATGATACAATACCGACCTGTTTTAGAAACGTATCCAGTACAGTTTTCTGAAGATCATAGGCATGTTACCATTGGTCCTATTCTTAGTTTTATGAAACAGTTGATTCCGGATGGCGCTACGGTGAGGTTAAAAATAGATAGTGAATCAAGAGCTTCAGAAACCAAAATTAAAACATCAAATAACGGTAAGGTAACGTTTGTGCTTTCGGAAGATTTTTATCCTTCAGGGCAGTATACATTTACGATTACTGTATTAGGGGTAACCCAAGAATTTAAAAATGTAAGGTTATGAATATAGTGATGCATAAAACGATATATCGATCCTTACGGATAGCATCTTTTTTAGCAGTTAACGCCCTAGTGTTATTTGGGATCGGGCGGATGTTTGTGTATTTAAATTCTGGCGCAGACCGCTCTTCCATATTTCATGAAGCCGTGACGCATAAAGATACGTATCTTCCTAACTTAACTTGGGAAAACACAGAAAATCCAGCACGACCTATAGAAGAGCAGGCGCTTAAAGAAATTAAAGATGACTATTTGAAAGCATGGTATGTACGCCAGTTAGCATTGCAAACCAATGATTCTATTGGGATCTCAGATTTTTATACACAGAGTGCGCGTAAAAACATCACGAATTATATCACAGATAATAAAGCAAAGGGCATTACCATTGAAGCAACTACGGTATCGCATACTATAGATCTAGATTTTTATAGTGCAGATGGGCAGGTGGTTGTATTTACAGATCGTGGGGTGAAAGAATACCAACAGGTGTATAAAGAAAAACAGCTGATTTTAGATACCGAAGTGTATGCTACTTATAGAGTAGTGATGTTATTGGAGGATGGTTTTTGGAAAATTAGGCATTTGGTCAAGGAGCGTTATAATGTTCCAAAACCCCAATTTAAATCGAGTACGATAACGAGTGTAGAAGAGGGTAAGATTTTTGTAGATGGAGTCGAGTATTTTATTAGAGGAATTAATTACTACCCCAAAGAAACACCATGGGATATGTTTGGATCAGAATTTGATCTTGACATTATTGCAAATGATTTTGAAGTTATAAAAGCAGCAAATTTAAATACGATACGCATTTTTGTGCCCTATCTTGATTTTGGGAAAGAAAATGTAAATGCAGAAAAGCAGGATAGACTTAAAGCGGTATTGGATATTGCAGAGGAGAAACAATTAAAAGTAGTGGTTACCTTATTTGATTTTTATGGAAATTATGCGGTTCAAGACTGGACATTTACCCATCGTCATGCCGAACAAATTGTAACTCCGTTAACTACACATAAAGCAATTTTAGCATGGGATATTAAAAACGAGCCTAATTTAGATTTTGACAGTAGAGGGAAAACTCAGGTTGTAGCCTGGCTTAAAGAAATGAGTCTGCAACTTCGTGAATTTGATCCCAATCATTTGATTACTATTGGTTGGTCGGATATACAATCTGCACCGATATTAGAAGATGAGGTAGATATTGTTTCGTTTCATTACTACCAAAAAATATATGATTTTGAGCCTCAATATGTACAATTACAAACACAAACGGATAAACCTATCGTATTACAAGAGTTTGGAGTATCCTCGAATAAAGGGTTTTGGAGTCCATTAGGGATTTCTGAAGAAGGTCAGGCTGCCTATTATAAAATTTTTCAAGAACACATTCAGAAATATACTATTCATAGTATGCCTTGGACGTTATATGATTTTACAAAAGTACCTAGTAGCGTTGTTGGAAAATTGCCTTGGCGTAAAGATCAGCAAAAACATTTTGGATTCATTGATAAAAAAGGAAATGAAAAACCAGCATTTCAATATATTTCAAATCCCCCATCCCCGTAGATGCGCAAAATATTGCGCATCCACTACAGCAATATTTTGCATACCCATTCAAATATCAATTTATATATTTTGAGGAGATACGATATTTTGTATCTCTTCGGTTTGCATCAATGCCGTAAACTGTTCAATATACATCTCCGTAATACGAGACATTGGTAATGCCGTTGCCGCTTTATAATTCGCCATTCCTAATTCTTTGCGATAGTCATCATTTGTGACGATGTTTTCAATAGCATCGGCAAGACTATCTACTTGCCCTGGAGCAAAAAATTCACCACGATATCCTTCTTCTCGAACTAACATACCAAGATCACCTAGGTCAGGCATAATCACTGCTTTTCCATAACTTCCAGCTTGGTGCAATACGCCAGAGCTTCCGGTTGTAGATGTATACGGGAAGATGACCATAGCACTTTCTCCGAAAATCACAGGCACTTCTTCTTCTTCAACATATCCAGTAAATGTTAATTGTGGTACATGCGCATAACGCTCTTGCATTTCAGCTAGATATCCAGGTACATTAGGATTATCTGTGCCAGCAATTACAATTTCGATGTCTTTAGTTGTGCGAGCTCTTACTTTTTCGATCGCTTCAATCATAATTTCTACTTTTTTGTAGGTTCCAAATTTTCCAAAAGTCATTATTTTTAAGGGGCCTTCTGGTAATTCATAATTAGGAGTTTCTGGAATTTCAAAAGTACCATGCGGAATCAAACGTACATTTGTAGCGTTATACTTTTCATTAAGAATAGTTACGTATTTTTCCATAGTTACTGCTACAATATCTGCTGATAATACAAATCGAGTTAACAATGTTCCTATGCCATTATAAATACGCTGTAGTATTTTGTTTTTTGTAAACCCAGCATTGCCTAAGTCTACTTGCTCAAGAATGTTATGTAATAAAGCAATCGTAGGAATGCCTTTTAGTTTACATAGTAGGGGTAATAATAATCCTAATGCTGCGGCAATTTTTTTATCTCCAAATTTCATGAATTGAAGATTGAATAATACGGCATCAGGTTTAGTGTTATGAACTGCTTTTAGTACTGTAACAATATTAGCGTAAGAATTGAAATTCCAGCAATGCTTCACTGTAATTGCACATCCATTTTCTGTAAAAGAAATATCAGCTTTATCTTCAGGAGTGTCTACTAATAAAATCAATTCTGTGATTTCTTCGTGTTGTCTAAAGTTTTTTACCAAGTGGTACGCATACTCATTTAAGGTTACTTTACTTGGAGGATAGGCAGTTACGATGGCTAATTTCATAATAGTAGATTTTTAGGTTATCATTGGGTACACTACAAATATCAGGAATTAACAAGATGAAAAGGCGTCACTTTCGATGAGATGCCAATACGTTTCGATGAGTGGTACTTCGACTTCGCTCAGTACGAGAAGTTCAATGTTTCATTAGTACAGCATCTCGATACACTTCGATTACCCTCGAAGCAATCGATGTGACCTTATGTTTTGATGTTAAGTGTTTTACCAAACACGTCACTGGTAGTACATTCAACGATAACGATATACTGATCAATCATTATTTGATGATTGAGTACTAAAAAAGAATATTAATTGCACTCCTAATAAGGTGCCCATTGCAATAATTTGCATGACTACTACTTGAGCTAAAGAATCATGAAAGAAAGCAATAAGCGCGACTTGTGCAATACCAAGGATACCTGATAATACTACAGGAATATATTGGTCTAAGGATAAAAAATAATAAGCAAAGATGTTGGAGATCGCAAATAGAGAAGTAGCGACTGCATATTGCCATAGTAAAGGAGCAATACTTACATACTCTGATCCAAACATCAATTGGATCACTACTTCTGGAAGAGCATAACATACAGATACGATGACCAGTGCGAGTACACCTATATACGATACATATTTGAAGAGTGTAGCCGTGTGGTTTTCTCCATCTTTATGTTGCTGTACCACTTTGGGTAATAATAACATTACAAACATCCAAGCTACAAAGTATACTACACGTCCAATTAAGGCTAAGGAGGCATATAATCCAGCTTGATAGGCATCAAAGTAGTGTTTTACCATCAAGATATCACTATTGTTAATGATAATTTGAGTGCCTTCATAAAAAGCAGTCAATAGTAAAAATTTGGTAACTATTTTTTTGTGATGTGGAGATAGTGTATGTTTTTGGGTTAATGAGCCCTGTTTTGTTCCTAAAGGAAAAAGCCCAAAGATAAAAGAGAGTGTAATTCCGATAGCAATAATCATAGCCGTTGGAATCTGAAGTATGTATAATAAAAGTAATGTAATTAAAAGTCTACTTAACATCTCTCCCTGATAGGTTATCGATAGTTGACTAAACTTTTTAGTGCCTTGTAAAACGCCTCTATTGACACTCATGATAAAGTACACCGGAACTCCAATGCCAAATAATGTAAACATTGTTGCATTTTGAGTGTTGAATAAGTGTTGTAATTCTTTAGCAAAAAATATAATTAAGACGCCAATACCGATACCAAAACCAATAGCCCATTTATAAGTGATTCCGATAAAGTTTTTGAAAGTTTTATGTTCAAAAAGCACAGCGAATTTTGCTGTTGTCAATTGAAAGGTCATTGCCATAAAAGAAACGACAAGCAAGAATGTAATTAATATAGCGGCATCTGCAAATTGCTCGGGACCTAAAATACGGCCTAGTGCAAGGTTATAGATATAGTTTCCACCATTAACGAGGATACAACTGATCATGAATTTTTGCTCGACAGTTATTTTTTTTAGGGCAGAGGACAGTATCATTGAGGTTATAGGTTTTAAGGGTGGTTTATAGGGCAAAGATGATCTCGATACCCCTTTCTACAAAGGGGCAAGCTATTTTCTCTTCGTTACACTGTGAAAAAATACGATCTGACGGTTTTTTAACTATTTTGACTTACGCCGAACTCAGGTTTTTAATCTTAAACTATTAAAAAACATCATTTCGGATGATATAATTATTTTTTCCAAAGGCTTGAATAACCTGTTTATTAGCTTTTCCTATGATGGTTAATATTTTATTATTTCGAATTGCATTTCTGTATAAAGCAGTTAGCGCATGTACTCCTGTAATGTCAATAGCATGAATGTGATCTAAGGATATAATCACTCGATCTGTTTTAAATAGTAATTTTTTAAATTCATGAATTAATGAGATTGAGTTTTCAGCAGTAATGATTCCGTTGATTTCAAATATGCCTTGGGTGTATGTGATTGAAGCAGCCATGTGTTGTGGTTTTTAAGATTAATAATAGTACAAATATGGTAAAGGTCTGGCACTATTGCTCCTGTATTTCGATCAGTTACCATTTGCTATAGATGAGTGGAGAGCATAAAGTGTACGCTATCGCTAAGACAAATAGACGATGAGATCATCTAGAATGCTTGTAATACCAATTATGAATTAAAATGAGCCAGTCAGACTCGTTCATTTCATTTTATACTTTCTTAGTTCATGCTTTTCGTAGCGCTGCTATGAAAAACAATCATTGCGGCGTATAAAAAGAAAGCAACTTCGCCTTTTTTGGCTCATTTTAATTCATAATTGGTATAATTCCCTCCTTGAGGAGGGTTGGGAGGTCTTGTTAGTATCGAAGGAGGACGCAATCTCTATGTATCTATTTGTCTTAGCGATAGCGTACGTCTCAGCAAAGCGTAATCTTATTAAAAATCAATCAAGGAAGCCTATCTGCCAAAAGGCACAGGCATAATACCACTTCTTATATGAAATCACCGAATAAAATAGATTCTTTTGACCTCATATTGCGTCACAAAATTTATCGATAGCTAGGCTATCTATAAATTTTCTTTCTTATCTGAAATCAAAATAATTCAATTTTACATTTCGATAATTTCATACAAGAATTGATATGAAAAAAGTCAATAGCTAGAACTACTGACTTTGATAGGTTTTCTATGTTTCACTACATACTGTGCCAATTCTTAGTTATGAACGCTTCAGAGTTCGTGATAGCGATAGTGAGCTTGCTCGCTGCTATCATTGGATTAGTTACAGCAGTAATTAATTCAAAGAAAAATAAATAATTTATTTTTAGCCACCTTATTCTTTTTGGATAGGGTGGTATTTTTTTCAAAGATACGAAATTTTATAGTCTCTCAAAAATCTATTAAGCAGTTGTGTTAAACATTGAAACATGTTTTTTATACTTGTGAAAAAATAGATATGATTTCCCCCTAATGCGATAGTGTGTTACAATAAAGGAATACGTATCTTCACAACGATTAACCAACCTATATGATGAATCACAAAATTCTGCTACTCTTTTTCTTGTGTAGTATTACGATATCTTTGAGCGCACAAGAGATGCAAGAAGGCTTTACCTATTTAGAAACGGGATCATATACCAAAGCCGTTGTATTTTTTGATGGTGTTTTAAAAGACTATCCAGAAAACAAAACGGCTCGACTTTGTTATGGAAGAGCAGTGGGCCTGGCTGGAGATGCTTCCAAAGCAGTGGCTATATTTACTACATTACAACAAGAGTATCCTAAGGATTATGAAATCGCACTAAACTATGCAGAATCCTTATTGTGGAATGCTGATTTTAATACCGCCGAAGAACGGTATTTGGAGCTGATCACAAAAGATGCATCTAGCTTTCCAGCCGTATTGGGATATGCAAATACCTTGTCTAATCTCAAAAAGTATAAAGAAGCCTTGCGGTATGTAAATGATGCTTTGAAATTACAACCGGGTAATGCCAATGCATTATTATCTCGTAAGTATATGCGATTGGGCTATGCAAGTACGCTAGTTAAGGACAAGGAATATACGAAAGCATTAGTCATATTAGATCAAAATTTGATTGATTTTCCTAATGATAAAGATACCCAGCTCAATAAAGCAAACCTATATATGATGATGGATGATTTGGAGAACGCTAAAAAGGTCTATGAAGTATTGGCAGTAACGGCAAAGGACAGTATCCTATCTTTAAATGCTTTGGCATTAGTTGCGCACAAAGGTCATTATGAAAAAAATGCATTAGCGATTGCTACGACGGCTAAGACTAAAGTGAAACGGTTTGAAAGTGATAGCTTGGTATATGTGCCTACTATAGAACGCTATATACAAGCTTTATTATGGAACGCTAAGTATAAGGAAGCAAGAACAACTACAGAAAGTTTGGCAATGCAGTATCCTAAAGATTCGAGAATCGCGAGTTTAAAAGCGACTTATGGAATGTATACTAGTGATTTCAATACGAGTTTGAATGCGTATCAAAACATATTGGCTAAAGATTCCACCTCTTTTGACGGAAATTTAGGGATTGCCAATGTGCATAAGGCTAAAGGAAATGATATGAAGGCCTATGCTGCGGCATTTCAGACATTACATTATTATGAGAAACAACCCGATGCTACACAATTTATAAAAGCATTACAGTTATCACACACCCCATTTGTAGAACAAAAAACAGCCTATACTTTTGATAATGGAGATAATACGGCTATTAATGCTTCATTGCGAATAGAAATACCTTGGTCTGCACGGTTTACGACAACAGCAAGATATGCCTTTAGAGATACCGAAAATACTACGACTTTGCTACAAGCTTCTTCTCATGATATGGCTGTAGGAGCAACGTATAAGTTTAATAACCGTTTGCGATTTGAAGGCGCTATAGGTGGAGTACAAACCGATGATTATACGCAACTATTGGGAGAGGTCAAGGTTAAAACAATTCCATTTCAATTGCATACTTTAGATATAGGGTATAAAAGAGAATTACAAAATTTTAATGCCGAGCTGACCAATAGAGAAATTGTGATGAATCATATAGGATTGAATTACAATTGGGGGACACTATTTAATTTAGGTTGGTACACGCAATATATGTACACTACGCAGACTGATGATAATACGCGACATTTACTATTTACTTCATTGTATTATTCTATTTTGAAACGTCCTGGTGTTAAAGTAGGGGTGAATTATCAGTATATCACTTTTGCGGATCAATTACCTAGCGTTTATTTTAGTCCAGATCAGTTTCATTTGGGTGAAGTTTTTGCGGGGGTGACAAGTCCGTATGGAGAACGATTATCGTATGCTGCTACCGCTGCGGCAGGATTACAATATGTAGGACAAGATCCTTCTTCTTTAACCTTTAGGACAGAAGGTACAATAGGATATGAAATTACAGAACGTTTTAAAGCAACTGCTTATGGGAAATATAGTAATATAGCTTCGGCTACAGCTTCTGGATTCGAGTTTACTGAAGTAGGGGTGCAATTGAAATGGTATTTCTTATCTAAACCGGTATTCAATTCAAAAATACAGTCCCTGTCTAAGTAGTTGATGGTTGATGGTTGATGGTTGATGGTTGATGGTTGATGGTTGATTTTTTTGACCTTTGGTCAAAAAAATCTAAAAATCTAAAAATCTAAAAATCTAAAAATCTAAAAATCTAAAAATCTAAAAATCTAAAAATCTAAAAATCTAAAAATCTAAAAATCTAAAAATCTAAAAACAAAATAACCATACTCCAGAAGAACTGCCTTTCTCCAGAGTATGGTTTTCAACCCTACCTAAATTTTAGTATTTACTGTATTAAGAAACTACCTTTGTACTGTTGTTTTGTTGTGTTTCGAATTACATATTGATAAACTCCAGGCTTAAGTCCATTTGCTACAAAGGCTACTGCTTGTTGATTGTTTATCGTTTGTAATTGCTCTTGTTGCACTGTTTTACCCATCATATCGATTACTGTAATATGTACCTCTTGGTGTTTTGTAGGTAATACGATCGTTGTTGTGCTATAAAATGGATTAGGGTAATTAATAGCCTTAGTTTGATCTTTTTCTTGTGGACCAAATACAATAGTATCAGTGGTTTCATTTTCTTCTTCGTTTTCTTCTTCTAGTAGTTGCGCATTGGTGAATGCTAGGTTCTGTACTGCTATCGTGAAAGGAGTGAAAGATTGATAATCACCTTGAATAGAGAACACTACACTTCTAATATCTTCGATTACGATTTTGGCATTAGAATAGTTTGTGAATTCTGTAAATAAGATGCTGTGCATAGTCGTGTCCGCAGCATCCGCTTTAATCGTATAGCGTAATCGATTATTCCAATCTTGTAAGTCTTTAGTTACTAAGATTACTTCTACATCTATATCGGTCTCCAATTCGAAAGTTACGCGATCATATTGAGATACATTCAATGTAAGTTCTCCTGCCAAGATGTTTCGGAATACGTTCATCGTTTCTTTAACGTGTCCTTTTACACTAATACTACGTTCTACAAGGTATCCGTTTTCAGAACCTTCACGTTCCATATCATCTTCTGCATTGATCTCAAAACTTTCTATTTGTGTCCCTTCTGCTACGTAATCAATACCCCATGGTCCATCGGCTAGATACATACCATCAGTTTGTGTTGCACCTTCAGCTCCAATAGAAAATCCAATGTCAAATAAATATCCTGTATCAATAGTGATTTCTTCATAGTAAGCTCCAGATAAAGGGATGATACTAGATAACGCTTCTTCAGTAGCTAATTCGGTTGTTCTACTATTTCCTTTGAAATAAAGCGTATTTACCTTTAGCTTGTTCACAATGCTTAATGTGATTTCACCGTTTTTATAGTTTCCTTTTTGTACAAATAAAGATGGTATATGTTGTACTCTTGAATTGCTATACAATTTCTTTTCAGTAGTAAACTGCGTAACAATAGTATTTGCAATATGTGCTACTTGTGGTATTGATCCTCCCCAAATTTGGAAGTTCATATAGTCTCCTTCAGGATATTCTCCAATGTTCCAAAAACTTAGAATTTCATTTTGAGATGCACCCAATTTCACAGAGAAATGTAGTACATGTTCCGTTTCTCCAGAAGCTCTTTCTATAGTCGTACTAACAATACGATGTTTTTTGATGAGTACCGTTCTAATATCTTTAACGGTAGATCCATTTAAACGATCACAAGTAGTTTTAGAATGGTCATAGATATTTCCTGATGAGGTTGTGGCTAATGCAGCCGCTACTCGATTTTCGTCTTGGTAATAATCGATTGAGAATACTTGTGTTGCATTCGTGATTCCAATCAAATCGTCTGGACTAGAAATATAAGTGGTCTCTGTTCCAAAAGCTCCTGTTATTGGAAAATAACGACTCAAAGGATTTCCATTCGCCTGGCTAAACGTTTTAGCGGTTTTCGTAAATTGCTTTTGTGAATTTTTCTGATTTGATTTATTATTCGTTTTAGAACGGATAAAGTTACGTTTTGCAATAAGGCTTGCTAAATCTCCATTACTTTCTAATCCTCCATTATTTGCTGAGGTTACATCCGTTGCCGTTTCGATGTCTACAATATTTTCGGTTTGTATCGCGGTATATGGGTTTGAAGTGATATAAAATAATGCATCATTAAAATCTTGATCACAAGATGGAGAATCTCTTCTGATGTCCTCAAAACCAAGGATCACGCGCTCATTTTCTGGATCTGCTAATAGTACATTGTGATATTGTAATGCTGGATCAGTTTCTGGATTGTATGCTGGGTTGGAATGTAATTGCCAGTATCCAGTATCTACACACCCATTTGACCATGCATTGGCTAATAATACCCATCCGATTCCTGTATCTTTTGGAAAGGTACCTAACTTTACTTTATTTCCTACGTGTAGTCCTCCACCACTTCCTGATGCCGAAACATTAGGAAAAATAATCGTAATGTCTTTTGGTGTTGGGGGTGCAGGAGCAGGATCATTTAAGTCATACGTATAGAACCCTAACGTATTTCTGTATCCTGCGCCTTCTCCCACAAAAGTTACCCATAAATCTGCCATTTCAGAAAGTCGAAGATCCGAATCATATCCTGAAGTGATATAATGGGGGTTATATTCTGGTACTGGGTATCCTTCTGGTAATGCACTCGCAATCATATCTAGCGTTTCTTGAGAAACTACATCATTTTCAGCTAAATATTGTGGAGTACCATCGCTAGTATAGTTCCCTAAGTATTGGTATTGCTCACAGATTGGTGGTATAGGAAAGCTGTTTGGAGTTTGTCCTCCATTTTCAGCATCAAAGATATTACGCAATTGATCAAAACTATCGTCTAGTCCATCCTGATCAATATCATTACCTGAAGCTTTAGTATCTGTGCTTCCATCACTATTATAATCGTATGCTGTTACAGTGTCAAGTATACCATCATTGTCACTATCAGTATCTAAGTAATCTACGGTATCTGTTCCGTCAGTATTGATATATCCAGAACGTACTCCATTAGTGTCAATATCAAAATTATCATCGATACCATCTTTATCAGCATCGTTACCTGATAAGCCGATATAGCTGTTGTTTTGTTGCCCTTCAATGATATCTACAATACCATCACCATCAGAATCAATATCATAACTGTTGTATATTCCATCACCATCAGTATCTGCTGGGATACATTCCGTTCCATTTTGAGTAGGATCAAATACATCTGCAATCCCATCGGCGTTAGTATCCGTATAATTAGCATCATTACTAGAGTATCGTCCATCATTGTTGGTATCTCTATTTCCTTCACCTGCTTCTACAATATCATAAATACCATCATTATCACTATCCAAATCAAAAAAGTTAGGGATTCCATCGCGATCACTATCAAAAGCACTTTGTACGGTGTTATCGCCATTTCCACTAGTATCATTATCAAGATAATTGTACATTCCATCACCATCCGTATCTCCATAAGGATTCACACCATTAGATTCTCTAGTATTGGTAATTCCATCACCATCAATATCTCCATCTGAAGTATCTAATACACCATCAAAATCATTATCTAAAGGAGAAAATCCATTCGCACATTTAAATCCGTCATTAGAGTTTGTCGCTATAGTCATGTTTAACAAGGTAGCAGTTGGGTTGGACTCATACTCATTAACTAAATATAATCCTCCCACATTATTTGAAACATATAAGCGATGGCTAGTATCGGTGTATGCTGCCCCATAAGTCCCACTAGGAAGGTTAGCTACAGTTTTAGTACTCACTACAGGAGTTCCTGAGGATAGCTCCCACTTAAATATCTTTCCATTGCTTGCACCATATACATCACCATTGATAAACACAATGTCTGCACAGTTGTTTGAAATTCCGTCATTCGCTTCAATAATTTCAAAGACAGGGGCAGTAGCTCCTGTATACGATTGTAAGTTGGTAATTTTATGAAAACTATTCTTTCCTCCACTGTTTTGAAATACCCACAAGTTACCATCGGCATCTACATCGGCAGCATAGCCACCACCAAATTCAGTACTGCCATTAGCAGTTACTGCGCCTAGATCTACAATGCGATCGCGACCGATACGTAATAAATGTTTATCGGTTCTATTAATAGCGTATAAAAAATTGTCTATTACATTATATCCTCCAGCATTATAATCATTTGCATGGGTATGTAATGCTTCAGAATAATTTCCAGTAATAGGATCATACGCTTTTAATGCTCCAGAGATTACTTGATAAAAAGTGTTGTCTCCGCAATCAAATGCTTGTTGTGCGTGTATCGCACTGCTGCAAAAAATAAAAAGAATAAGTAGTGTAATTTTTTTCATGATGGTATAGATTTAATGGCTAATACCTCAAAAATACAAGAAGGGTAGGGGGTGATGGGGTGGTATTCGATCAGTGGAAGATTGCTGTCGATGAGTGGCTTTTTATGAAGTAAGAAGTGTATTTTTAGGGCGTAAAAGTTTGTTTTTTTAGAGAATTATACATGTTGTTTTTGTTGAGAATTGAAGGGGTATATAATCCTTAAGAATTAAAAAAGTAGAATTTGTTTTGTAAATGTTAGGAATCCTAACTATATTTGAAGTGCAATACTGCAATTAATTTAATTAAAGATCAAATGAGTACATCAATTTTTTATCACGCAGGCTGTCCAGTGTGCGTTAGTGCAGAACAGGATATTATTAATTTAATCGGAGCTGAAAATGTAGAACTAGTGAATATTGGAGAAGATAGGTCTCGAATTTCGGAAGCTGAACAAGCAGGAGTACATTCTGTGCCAGCTTTAGTAACACCAAATGGAAATACACTTCATATTAACTTTGGAGCGTCTATTGCCGATGTGAAAGGATAATTTTTTTTATTCTAAATAGTTAGGATTCCTTATTTTAGTAATATAATAAGGAATCCTATGATTAATATGATATTATTTTAAAAATAATAACCTATGAAAATATCAGTATGGGACACCTACGTACAACGAAATGATGGTCAAACAATGCATTTTGATATCTTAGTGCCAAGCACATGTACCAATGAACAACAAATTTTTGACTTTGGGCACTCCTATTTATCTCATAAAACATTTGATACAGGAGTACTTACGGCCAAAGAGTGTAATTTTTGTCATATAGAAGTTGCGCCAGATGATGTAGTGAGCGCTATTGCCATGCAAGGATATGCAATTATAGAAATGGAAAATTGTAATTAATATGCAACAGCTACAACTATATTATGATCAAGAACTACAAGGAAAGTTTACCTTAGGTACGTTGAATTTTCTTTTCACCTTTCAAGTTAACTGTCCAGGGTGTTTTTTATATGGAATCCCCCTTGTGAATCGATTATATCATGAGTTTGGGAAGGAGGTCTCTTTTTTAGGTTTGTCTACAGCTTTTGAGGATTTTGAATACAATAGTACCACAAACACTTCTTTGTTACTAACAAAGAAAGAGGTGGTAGGTGAAACAAAAAAAGCACTCGAAGCACAAGGGATAGCATCTTATGAGGATCCTATTGATTTTCCAATAGCAATGGATACTAAGGCAGATGATGCTTTTGATATCGAGAGTGCGGCAGCTCAGATCTGTATATTGAATCCTAATTATAACCTTTGGACAGCATTTGAGCAAAAGGCACTTCAGGATAAAGTAATACAGTATTTAAAAGAACAAAAAACACTATCATTAACATTTATACTCAATCAAATGCGAGGCACGCCTACGATGATTGTTTTTAATGAGGATTATTAAATACTCCTTCATCAATTTAGACATATATCTTATGAAACGATCAAATCACGTTTAATCGACATTGTGGAGTAGGTAGTTGTTGACTAGATTTAGTTGACAGGTATACTTAGGATTGCTAACTTTGTCCAATAAACAAGAATCGTGAATATGGATTTAAATTCAAAAGTAGCAGCAGCGTTAGGACGGATCTCTGAGGTGTTTAAAGTATTACTTTGGGATCATGCCAAACGATTAAAATTGAGTCCAATTCAAATACAGATTTTAAATTTTATTGCGAGCCATAAAGAAGAGCTGTGTACTATAAGTGCTATTGCAAAAGAATTTAATGTAACGAAACCTACAATTAGTGATGCTATTCGAGTGCTGGAGAATAAAGAAATGATTGTTAAAAATAGTTCTCCGGTAGATAGTCGTAGTTATACTATGCTGCTATCTCCTACTGGAAATCAAATTGTAGCAGAGACAGAAAATTTTGCAGATCCATTAAAAAAAATGCTTTCTAATACTGAAGATGAAGATTTAGAACTTGTATTTGAAACCTTAAACAAGCTCATCTTTCAATTGAATCGAAAAGGGGTTTTAACCGTACAGCGTATTTGTTATGGTTGTAAATTTTATGAGAAAAAAGGGACGAATCAATATTGTAATCTATTAGAAAAAGAGTTGTTGAATAGAGACATACGATTAGATTGCCCAGAGCATGTGACAAATGTCCCACTGATTTGAGAACGACAAACACTATTAGCATACCACATGCCAAGCCTATGTTTTTAAGACCTATATGTTGGTGTTTTGTATAAGTGCATAGGAACGACAAAAAGCCTTTAAAAGAACTTAATCTGAATCAATTTTCATTAATTCGGTATATATACTGTCTAAAAATCGTTGTTGTTTCGCATCTTCCTTGAAATAACGCTGGTAGCTCACGCTGCAACTCTGAATATCTGAAATATTGTTGGTGTTAAAAGACCAATCATCCATGTTTTTTACATCAATTCCTAAATTATCATTGCAGCTTTGCCAGAGTTTAGAGAATTTTGTTTTTTTGGTATCGCTTAATTGATTAAAATCCGCATACACGGAATACCCATGCATTTTTGTATTATAGTATTTTACAATTGAAGTTATTGGAACACCAGCCCAATCTATGGTTTCACCAATTGGAAATTCTATGGTATTGAGTTTTTCTTCGTTCAGTATTTTATCTTGTTTTCCTTCTTTGAAAAGTAAACATCCGAGCAACTACTACACGTTAAGATTTTCTTGATATCCAGGCAGTAGTTCTTGTAATTTTTGTATGCTATATTCCTTCTTTGGAAGTTGCAAAATGCAGAGGATAAACCCAAGAGAATGGCTAGAAGATACTCTTAAGAGAACCCCAGACTATAGTGTCCTAAAATTAGAGGAACTTCTCCCTGGATATAATCTATAGTGTAGTTTGTCGGACGAATACCTTTTGTTCTTATGATGTTGTGTTGTTCTTGCATTATAGCCACTGGTTTTTTATTTCAGTTCTTTTAATAATTCCGTAACAAGTTCTTTACAACCATCTCGTAAACTGAAATTGTCTTTTGTCCAATGATTATCTGGGTATTCGTAAAATATAATTTGTCTTAAAAAATCTTTTTTTGCGTGTCCTAATTGACTTGAAATTAATGCAATGAAATATCCTGCTTGACTCTCGTCAGGTGCTTCTCCGGTTTTAACAAATTCCTTTTTTAGTTGATTTCTAGTTAATGACTTTTTAGATAATAATGACGGAAGAAGCACATTCTTAATTCTATTTGAAGAATAATTAGCTCTTGTGAAATAATTTTTTAAAAGCACTTTCAATTTATCAAGTTCATATTCTCCAGGTTCATCAGACATTGCAATTTTGAACTTCTTTTTGTTAGATTTTTCCTTTGCGATATCTTCAGGAATTGTTGCTGTTCTTGAAAGTAATTCAGTCCCGTTTGAAGTTTTTACGTAATTCAAAACAATTGCATTAATTGCCATATCAAAGTTACTAGATAAATACTCAATCATTCTGCTTAACGGTTCTTCAATCGAAAATCCAACTAGTAAAAGTCTCTGGGATTGATTTATTGTTAAATCATCAATTTCAATATTTTCAAAATGAGCGGATAAATGGTCTTCTAATGTGTTCCCTGTATAAGCAATACATATTTCGCTTAATTTATCAATTTCCCAAGTTGCTAAATCAGAAGCATAATCAATTGCTTGTGCCAAAACAATTCTTGCGAGTTTATCTCTTTTTAATTCTACTATTACTAAATTTCCATTATTGTCAATTCCTAAAAAGTCAAGAGGGCCAGATTTAGTATAAACTTGTTGTCCAATGATTAATATGTCATTACCTAGAATGTCTGTTTTAGTTTTAATCCATTCTTCTAAGTGTTCAGTTTCTTTTCTGCCATTATCAGTAAGAGTGGAATTAATTGGATTTAGTTTTCCGTCAATTATTTCCCAAGTTTTTATTTCTGTTGACATTCTTTGTGATTTGTTTTACTGTTCGTTAAGGGACATGGTTTACAGAAGTTAAAGATTAGAGGTTTCAATTAATTCCACTTTTACTCATTGAACTCAATTTCTAATAAAATTTCGTAATCACTAAAAATTATTTTGCTATTTTTTCAATATCCGAGAACATTGCTTTGATTGGTGCATTTTCACATTCTGGATTATTCATATTATATATTGTTATTGAAGTTCCGTTTACACAATAAATTTTATCATTTTCATCAATCCAATAACACCAACTTCCGTCAACAATTACTCCAGTTCCATTTTCTATTTTTGCAATTTTAATCTCATTAAAAGGTAATTCATTTCCAATTTTAGCTTTAAGTAATTCAGTTGCATTTTCTTTTTCAGGATTGCTTTCACAAGAAGTGATTAAAGTCAAAAAGCAAAGTGCGAGTAAAATTCTTTTTATTATTTTTTGTATTAGATTCAAATTTATAAATTTAGTCTAAAGTTTCTTTACGGTTTTCCCCATTCAACTAACTCTAATGTTTGCACGATGTTTGTTTTTAATGTGTGCTAACAATATTATATAAGTAATAAGCCATTTAGAAACATTTCTAAATTAATAATAGAATCTCATCCTTAATTCGAGATTAAGAGCATAGCAGTCTTTCACTATAAAATGACTCTAGCACTTACCAAAAAAAGCACGTCTCATGGATGCATTTTTCATGAATCTCACTACAACAAATTCAATCGTTTCATTAACTCAGGGCGGTTAGAGCGACTTACAGGGATTACATCTTTAGCAATCAGCACACTGTTGTCTTCGATATCGATTATCTTTTTAACATTGATGACATAGGAGCGGTGTATTTTTAAAAACAAATCATCCGGTAGCTTTTCTTCGATTTTTTTTAAGGTAGAATGCACCGTGTAGTTTTTAGTATCGGTTTTTAAGGTGATATAGTCACCCTTGGCTTCCACAAGATAAATACTAGGAATATCAATTTTGATCAATCTCCGATCAATATTAATGTATAAATCATTTTCATCGTTAGTGTTTGCTATAGGTGTTGTAGTTTCTGGTATGACCGCCTCACTTGGTGAAAAGCTTTCTGCTTTTTGAATCGCTTTTAAGAATCGAGGTAATGTAATAGGCTTCACTAGATAATCGACAATACATTCATATTCGAACGCTTCGGCGGCAAAATTTCGATCTGAAGTCGTTAGAATAATTTTTGGCGGATTTTTAAGGGTTTGAATAAAATCAAAACCCGTAAAATCAGGCATGTGAATATCTAAAAAAATGAGGTCGATGTCATTTTGATTTAAAAATTTAATGGCTTGAATAGCATTAGGAAAGTCTTTTACGACAGTTAAATCTTCTGCATGAGTACACAATTGTTGTATGATTACTCGCGCGGTTTGTTCATCATCTATAATGATACTATTCATAGGTTAAAGGGCTTTAGAGCGTTTTTAAAAAATCTTCTATAGCATCTAAAATAAGCATAAATTCTGAATATAACGAGTTTTTCTCCCCTTTCAATTCATTTTCGAAATCTACTGCGACTTGGTACCCATCTTCAAAACCAAACATTCCAATTTTATGCTTTAGCTTATGTACATTATCTGCGGCATCCAGTAGCTTATTACTTTTGTAATTATGTATAAAAACAGTTCTTTCTTGAGGAAACTCTTTTTTCATAATATCGATAAGCTGTTGCTTAAAATCTTTAGAACCTGCAGCGAGATTTTCGATATAGGTGATGTTTGGTTTTTCAGTAATCATATCGGTTGTTTTAATTTTTAATAGTAAAATGAAATGTGGTTCCGATTTTAGGTTCAGAAGTAACCCATATTTTTCCGTGATAGAAATCAATAATTTTTTTTACAATAGCCAATCCAATACCCGTTGATTCTTTGGCTTCGTCTAAACTTTGAAATATTTTAAAAATCTTTTGATGGTATTTTTCAGCAATGCCTTTTCCATTATCTTGTATTTCGAATTTCCAAGCATCTTTAGCAGCTGTGCATCCAATGGTAATCATGCCTTTAGGTTTGTCAATGGCATGTATAGCATTGCTAATTAAGTTCTGAAACACTTGTTTTAAACGCATTCGATCGGCATGTATAGTCGGTAACGGATTTAGAATACTAACGGAGATGTGATTGGGAATCTGGAGTAATGAAATGATTTCGGTAACCAATTGCTGCACATCTACAGTTGTGGTATGCTCTTTCTTTTTATCGACGACAGAGTATTCTAAAATGCCACTAATGAGATTGTCCATTTTTTCGATATTTTTATCAATACCTTCTAAATGTTTTTTAATCGTAGGATTGAGAATTTCTGTGCTGTCTTCATGAACCCAGTTGATCAAAGTATTAATCGTACGCAAAGGTGATTTGAGATCATGAGAGACAACATGTGCATAATCACGTAACTCTTGATTGCTTTTTTCTAAGTCACTTAAAATAATTTCCCGCTGCTTCTCAATTTTTGAAATTTGATTGGCTTGTTGTTCAATATGTTTGGCTAATTCAAGTCCGCTCAATTCTTGCGCACTATTTTTACCTACTTCTTTGGTATATGTAATGGAACGTAATATTTTGGTAGCATCCGTTAGGCGATTGATGACAATGCGTTGTTGTTTTGCTTCTTCTGTTAGTTGAGCATTGGCATCAAAAAGTTCTTGAGAGCTAATGGACATCGCTCTTTGTAACATAGAGAACTGATCATCATAGTTGTCGTATGATTTATTGATGATACTTAGAAATTTTTGAACTTCTGGTTGACTAGAAAGTTCATCGCCTAAGTATTTTCGAATTTGTCTTTTTAATAATGGATTCATTGTTATTCACTAAATAAGGTCAACGTCATGGTTTGATTGTGTAATTCACAACTTGTATTTCCGGCAAATGGCGCTAATTCTCCATACGAATAGAAGCCACTGATTACAGCTTGAGCCCCAATCGCAGCGATTACTTCTTCAATTTCTTCTTCTACGCGTTGATCCATCACCAGTTTTCTTCCGATACAACTGATCAGTACCGCAAGTTCAGGTTTATTTTTTCGATGTTCCATACCCAGTTCGGCAGCTTTATACGCGCCATCTGCAATCGTATCTACATTGGCCATCATTAATTGTACTACCGATCCTTCTGGAACATCACCTGCCAAAATCATCGCATTGGCTTCTTGGTCAATGTTGAGTATCGTACGCACAAAAGGAGCTGTTTTGTTTGCGGATTTTACACTTAGGGGATATAATAATGCAGACTGTGGTAGTTCTTTAGCCTTGTCTCCCAAATATTTTTTATATAAATCTAAAGCAGGTTGATTGTCGAGTTCATACAATATATTTTCGGTAGCCTTAGTAATCAGTCGTTCTGGGCCAAAAGGAGTCCATCCACCGTATTGTGCAAAACTAATCTCTAAGGTTTCGCCATAAAATCCAATAGCAATAACTTCCCCTTCTTTAGGACTTTCATTATAACTGGCTAATGTGGTTTGGAATCGAGCATCATCTCCACATAGTCCTCCTGTAATCGCAATTTCAGAAGATTCTTGTTCTAATCCATCGATTAATGCAGAGCCATTGATAAAGCTCCCTTCTGAAATAACGAATATATGTTTTAAGTCTTCTTTTGGTAATTGAGTACTTAATTGTTTTCCTACTTGTAGTGCATCCTTTTCATAATCTAAGCTGTTTTCTCGTTTAATGATATAGGTGCTTTTTTCAAACTCTATAGCAGTAAGAGTAATGGATTCTTCGAAAACATTTTCGCCTAGAATTTCACCAGCCGTAGACCCAAATACCAACTCTCCATCGGGATATCGCGCCCTAATTTCGGTAAAGATATTTGGGTCTTCTAAAAGGTAACGATTACCAAAAACAAGCACCAATGGTTTCTGAAGTGCTGCTGTAGAAGATTTGGTGACTGCCCAGTCTTGGCCTTTCAGTTTTGTGAGTTGCTCAAATTTCATGTTGCGTTGTGATTATATTGTTTTTGTAAACTAAAGTGAAATGTAGTGCCTATCGTAGGTTCACTATCTAACCAAATTTCACCTCCATAGAGGTCTACTATTTTTTTAACAATGGAAAGCCCAATACCTGTGGAGTTTTTATAATCCCCCAGAGATTGAAATATTTTAAATATTTTATCGTGATATTCTTTTGCAATGCCAATACCGTTGTCTTTGATACTAAAAATATATAAAGTGTCTTGTTCTTCATAATCCACTTCGATAAGACCTATTTCCTTGTCTATATAATGTACCGCATTACTAATTAGGTTTTGAAATAGTTGCTGTATTTTGGTCGCATCTCCTGTAATCGTGGGTAAGGTTTTTATGATAGTGATGTGGATATGACTAGGGACTAAAAGTATGTTTTTAATATCAGAAATGATGGTATTAAGGTCAATGGGGTGTTCTTCTAAATAGGCTCCATTTCCTGCACTAGAATAGGATAAAATCCCGTTGATTAACCGTTCCATTTTTTCTAAAGTACTTTCAATCATACTAATGTGCTTTAGTCCCGCTTCATCAAAAGCAGGTGCATAATCTTCTTTAATCCAATTAACTAAAGCATTAATGCTGCGTAATGGAGACTTTAAGTCATGTGAAACGACATGTGCGTACTCTTCTAGTTCAAGATTACTTTTTTCTAAGGTAGCTAATAAGGTTTTGTTTTCAGCCTCAATAGTTCGTTGTTCCGTAATATCTTTTACAATACCTTGTGCACCAATAGGTGTCTTTTGAGCATCAAAAATGATGCTAGCATTAATGTGTACCCAGCGAACCCCTTTGTTTTTGGTATATACTCTAGCATTGTAATCAGCAAAAGAACCTTCATGAACTAATTGCCCAAAAGAGGTCATCGCATATTTCATATCCTCTTTATAGATAAGAGACATTACATTTAATTGTTCTTTTTGAATGTCATATCCAAAGAGTTCTGTGGCACTAGTATTAAATTTAATGATATTTCCAGAGAGATCCATCAATACATAGGCATCGATAAGATTATCAAAAACACCTTTTAACTCAGAGGTTTTTTCAGTAAGCCCTTGTGCTAACTTTTCATTAGCGTCTTTCAATTCTTCGGACAATAAATACAATGCTCTTGATTTATCTTCAAGAATTTTTTCAGCTTGTTTCCTTGCTTCCTTTTCGCGGTGTAATGCGCGTTTTATGACCTCAATATTAGTACTCATAACATCATTATGTTTTAGTGATGCTAAACTTCACTTCAGTGCCATCTGCTTTTATTTTTTCTAAAAGGATAGAGGCATTACAGTTATAATGTTCAAAAGTTTTGTTCATTAATCCCAATCCAAAATTGTACATCGCTCTACTAGATTTATAGATCATCACCAGATGAGAATCTGTTTTTTCTAAGATTTCGAAAGTTGGTAATTCGGCGTCGGGATATATTTTTCGGACTTCAATATGAATGTGGTTCTCTATAGACGATAATAACTCAATGGGATCGTCATATTTATCAATTAGGCCAGGGTAACTGTCCGCAAGTACACTAAAAAAGTGTTCTGCATACACCAATAATAAATCGTCGATACTAATTTTGGTATGCGCGCTTAAGTGGGTAAGTAAACTAAGCATTTCAGAAAATTCATAGGTGCCTACAGCGGTATAAATACCACCAGAGGCCAATGCAGATTCTTCAATGATTTTATCAAGGACATCAAGTCCAAACTTATCTTCTACTAGTTCTAGAAATTCAGTAAATACAATGCCTTTCATCGTGAGTGTTGGTTTTAGGTTACTAAGAGTATTTGTGTGTTGAAGCTTATTTTTGAATCAATTCATTGCTGCTCCAGTAGGCTACAAGGTTTTGAATTTTAGCGGTATAATCTTCATATTTTAAAGGTTTCATAACATATCCAGCAATTCCAATTTTATAACTTTCTAATACATCATTGTGATTATTTGATGTGGTTAAGATGATTGCGGGGATATATTTTAATACCTCATCAGCCTTTAAAATAGTTAAAAATTCTAAACCATTCATTTTTGGCATGTTTAAATCTAATAAAATAACATCTGGAAGATTGTCTGTGTCTTGTAATAAGGCTAGTGCTTCTTCTCCATGTTGTGCTTCTGAGATGCGATGGGGGTATCCGCTTTTTTGTAGTACTCTTTTAAATTTGAGTCTTTCAATTTCATCGTCATCGACCATTAAAAAATGTAAATCGTTCATTTTGCGTATGGAGTTTAAATCAAATAATATTATTAAGTTCTCACAGTACTAAGGTGCATTTTTTAAAAGGGTTATGCGGTATGTTATCGTTGGAGGGGAATTCAGTGTCGATGAATGGCGTTTTAGTGTCGACGAATGGGTTTGAGATAGTAATGTATACGTGAAGAGCCAAGATTAAAGGGTAAGATGAGGGTTTTCGTGAAGCCACCCTCACCTCAATCCTCTCCCAAAGGGAGAGGAGGTTTATTTTGCTGATTGAGATTACTTAAAAATTATTTTAAATCGAATTTAGGTGTAAAGTAGATACTCTTGAATAATTAGTATAGAAACGATCTCGATCTATAACATTTCACCTAACTTTGTGATTTTAAATTCAGGAGCATGACACATAAAGCAGGATTTGTAAATATTATAGGGAACCCTAATGTAGGTAAGTCTACATTAATGAATGCCTTTGTTGGCGAGAAGTTATCGATCATTACTTCTAAGGCACAAACCACTAGGCATCGGATATTAGGTATTGTAAATGGAGATGATTTCCAAGTCATCTTATCGGATACCCCTGGTATTATAAAACCCGCATACGAGTTACAAGCATCTATGATGGGGTTTGTAAAGTCTGCTTTTGAAGATGCAGATGTTTTGATTTACATGGTAGAGATTGGGGAGACAGCATTAAAAGATGATGCTTTTTTTGCAAAAATCACAACCGCAAAAATTCCTGTGATTCTAGTATTGAATAAAATTGACAATTCAAATCAAGAGCAGTTGGAAGCACAAGTACAATTTTGGGCAGAAAAAGTACCCAATGCAGAATTGTACCCAGTATCCGCATTAGAAAAATTTAATGTAAAGGAGGTTTTTGACCGTATTATTGAATTGCTGCCAGTTTCACCACCATTTTATCCCAAGGATCAATTAACCGATAAACCGGAGCGGTTTTTTGTGAATGAAGCCATTCGCGAACAAATATTAATGCATTATAAAAAAGAAATTCCATACTCGGTAGAAGTAGAGACCGAAGATTTTATGGAAGATGATGAGATCATTAGAATTCGTTCGGTGATTATGGTAGAACGAGATTCTCAAAAAGGAATCATTATAGGCCATAAAGGATCTGCGCTTAAAAGGGTAGGAGTAGCCTCTAGAACAGCATTAGAAAAATTCTTTGGAAAACAAATTCATATTGAACTGTATGTGAAAGTCAATAAAAATTGGCGAAATAACGATCGACAACTCAAACGTTTTGGGTATAATAATTAGATTTCTTTAGTTTCAGAGTTTCAGTGAATTTTTTGACCGAAGGTCAAAAAATTCACTATTCACTATTCACTATTCACTATTCACTATTCACTATTCACTATTCACTATTCACTATTCACTATTCACTATTCACTATTCACAGCGCAGTATTTTATAAAATGAAACATAAAAATAGCATTAAGTTGTTTTTAAGGTAACAGTAAAGATATAGGTATGATGGAATTTTATGATCTAACTAAAAACACAGAATTAGATCATGAAAAATCAGTTATTACAATTTTGTACAGCAGCGATATTGATATTAAGCGTGGTATCATGCACTCGTGACAATGCTCCAACTCCACCAGTAAATACATCGGCATTGACGTTTACAAAAATCAGTTCGTTTACTAACGGAACAGGTGAGGAAGGCTTTGCTGAAATTTCTGCATTTGACCCTTTAACAGCACAATTATTTATTGTAAATCCAGCGCAAGCAGAAATCAGTGTTTGGGATTTGTCAAACTCTAAAATACCAATACAAAACACAGGAATCTCAGTATCAGGAATTCCAAATAGTGTTGCTGTACACGAAGGGAAAGTTGCGGTAGCTTTAGAAAACACAACAAGCAAGCAGGCTAACGGAACAATTGCATTATATGATGCAACTTCTAAGATTTTGGAAAACACATATCCTGCTGGAGCATTACCAGATATGGTTGCATTTAGTCCAGATGGCAATTATATCATCACGGCCAATGAAGGAGAACCAAATGATGAATATACCAACGATCCAGAAGGTTCAATTACTATTGTAGATCGTAAAACAAAACAAGCAGTTACTATAGGGTTTACGGCATTTAACGGGCAAACTATTGGAAATGATTTTCGAATTTTCGGAAAAGGAGCTAGTGTAGCACAAGATATAGAACCAGAGTATGTTGCAGTTTCAAAAGATTCAAAAACAGCGTATGTAACCTTACAAGAGAACAACGGGATTGCTGTAGTAGATTTACAAGCCAAAACAGTAACAAGTATTATCGGGTTAGGAGTTAAAGATCACAGTTTGGTAGGAAATCAGTTGGATGCGAGTAATAAAGATGATCGTGCAGGAAATTTTAAAAACTGGCCAGTATTTGGGTTGTATCAGCCCGATGCAATTGAAGCCGTAGAAATTAAGGGTAGTCCCTATTTAGTGACGGCCAATGAAGGAGATGCAAGAGATTATGATGGTTTTTCTGAAGAAGTACGGATAAAAGATTTGGTACTAGATCCTGATGTGTTTCCAGATGCGGCAACATTACAGTTAGATGAAAATTTAGGAAGGCTAAAAACAACAACAGCAAATGGTGATATCGATAATGATGGCGATGTTGATCAATTATATGCGTACGGTGCACGGTCATTTACGATTTGGAACACTTCTGGAAGTGTTATTTACGATAGTGGAGATTTTTTAGGAAAGAAAACATTCGAGTTGCGCTCCGATCTTTTTAATAATAATGATAGCAGATCCGATGATAAAGGTGCAGAGCCAGAGAGCGTGATCACATTGAAGATAGGAGATAAAACACTTTTGTTTATAGGTTTAGAACGCACAGGTGGAGTATTTGTGTTTGATATGACAGATCCATTTAGTCCAACTTTTTTACAATGGCTAGTAGAAACTTCAGATATCGGTCCAGAAGGGCTTACTGTAGTGCCTGCTATAAAAAGTCCTACTGAACATGATTTATTAATTGTAACCAATGAGGTATCAAGTACAGTAACGGTTTACGAGATTAAATAAGACCGCAAAAGGTTTGTTGTTTCTCAGTAACCATATATCGAAAACACTATTTATCTTTGGAGTGAGTAATTTTTTCACAGACTGACTATCAATTATGAAAAAGCCCAACAGATCAATGCGCTGATCGTTGGGCTTTTCATTTTTTAGGAAGTGTTCTTTATAAAAGTTTCAAAGATTACGCTGTGCTGAGTTGCAAAGCTTCAAAGCAACAAAGTTTCAGCGTTTATGTTTAGTAATTTTCTCATTTTATTCTCAAAAAACTGTCTAAATCTTTGAATCTTTGGAACTTTGCAGCTTTGAAATTCCTTAACAACATACATATCCACTATTTTATGCTCCAACTCCGATAAAAAGGCTAATTTTGCAGAAACTTTAGCATAACAGATTTCATGAGTACTATTGTAGCGATTGTAGGGAGACCTAATGTAGGAAAATCAACGTTTTTTAACCGTTTGATTCAGCGTAGAGAAGCCATTGTAGATGCCGTAAGTGGGGTAACCCGTGATCGACATTATGGAAAGAGTGACTGGAATGGTCGAGAGTTTTCATTGATTGATACCGGAGGGTATGTGCTTGGGAGTGATGATGTTTTTGAATCAGAGATCGATAAGCAGGTAGAATTGGCAATTGATGAAGCTGATGCCATTATTTTTATGGTCGATGTAGAGTCTGGGGTTACAGGTATGGATGAAGATGTCGCCACTTTATTGCGAAAAGTAAATAAGCCTGTGCTTTTGGCGATCAATAAAGTTGATAATGGGAAACGAGAAGCGGATGCTGTAGAGTTTTATGCATTAGGTTTAGGAGAATATTATACTATTGCTAGTATTAATGGTAGTGGTACAGGAGAACTGCTGGATGCTTTAATTGAAGCTTTACCAGAAAAAGAAGAAGTAGAAGAAGACGATTTACCACGTTTTGCCGTAGTAGGAAGACCAAATGCAGGAAAATCATCGTTTATCAATGCGTTGATAGGTGAAGAGCGATATATCGTAACTGATGTTGCAGGAACTACTCGAGATGCTATAGATACCAAGTATAGTCGTTTTGGATTTGAGTTTAATTTAGTAGATACCGCAGGAATCCGTAGAAAGGCTAAAGTTAAAGAAGACTTAGAGTTTTATTCGGTAATGCGATCGGTACGGGCAATAGAACATAGTGATGTTTGTTTGTTAGTAGTAGATGCCACTCGTGGATTTGACTCACAAGTACAAAATATTTTTTGGTTAGCAGAACGCAACCGAAAAGGAATCGTAATCCTTGTGAATAAGTGGGATTTGGTTGAAAATAAAGAAAGTAATACCCTCAAGGATTTTGAAAAACATATCCGAAAACAAATCGAACCTTTTACCGATGTGCCGATTGTTTTTATTTCGGTATTAACGAAGCAGCGTATTTTTAAAGCTATGGAAACGGCGGTTGAGGTATATAAAAACCGTTCTAAGAAAATCAAAACAAGTGTAATGAATGACACGATGTTGTCGATTATAGAGCATTATCCACCACCAGCCTATAAAGGAAAGCATGTAAAGATCAAATACTGCATGCAATTGCCAACTCCACAACCACAATTTGCTTTTTTCTGTAATTTACCGCAATACGTAAGAGAGCCATATAAGCGTTTTTTAGAGAATAAATTACGAAAGGAGTTTGATTTT
>CALFCI010000088.1 GCA_937951135.1 uncultured Aquimarina sp.
TCCCATACGTCTTGATTTAGGTTTGCAGATTTGATAGGGTCAAGGATATATACTAACGGAACATCCGAATCTAATATATTAATATTATTTGGTACTGTAGCGATTACCGAAAAATTATTAGCAGGTGAAAAATTATCTGCAATAATTTCAAAAGTGCTACCTACAGTATCAGCATCGAAGTTATCGTCGTTTGAACAGGAACTGCATAATAAGAGGCAAAATGCAATAAAAGAATATATAATTTTCATGATAGGGTTTTTTATAAGTAATAAAAATAAAGTTAATTAATATTCGTGTTAAAATTTAAACTCACCGAATTTACACAATACCGTTGCCCTGTGTTGGTAGGACCATCATTAAATACATGCCCTAAATGGCCACCACATGAAGCACAAATGATTTCGGTTCTGGCCATGCCTAGCGAACTATCCTTCCGGTATTCAATAGCCCCTTCAATAGCTTCATCAAAACTAGGCCATCCGCAACCAGAATCAAATTTTTGATGACTTTGAAATAGGGGAGTATCACAACCTTTACAATTGTAGATTCCTTTTTTGTCATGGTCTGTATAGGTTCCTGTATGTGGACGTTCGGTACCTTGTTGGCGTAATATACGAAACTCTTCTTCAGAAAGTACAACTTTCCATTCTTCTTCTGTTTTATCTTTAGGGTATTTACTCATTTTTTTGTGGTATAAATATAAGTGCATCTCCGTTAATACAGTGTCGTTTTCCTGTTGTTTTTTTAGGACCATCATTAAAAGAATGTCCTAGATGTCCACCACAGGTCGCACATAATAATTCAGTACGTGCATATCCAATTTTATGATCAACATCAGTAATGACATTGTTTTCGATAGCACGATCAAAACTAGGCCATCCTGTACCACTATCAAATTTATGACGGCTATCATATAAAGGTGTGTTGCAGCCAGCACATTGAAATATGCCATCATTATAAACCTTGTTTAAAGGACTAGTAAAAGGACGCTCTGTACCCGCTTGTCTTAAAATAAAATATTGAGATGGTGTTAATATAGCCTTCCATTCGGTATTTGTTTTAGTCATAGCGAATGCCGTTTCTTTTTTATTAGACTGTTTTTGTGCTGTACTATTGCAACTCAATAGAATTAGTCCAACACTTATCATGATTATGATTTTTTTCATTACTACATTACTTTTTATAAAATGATTCAATCTTTTATAATACGTACTCTATTTTTGTAGAATGGTATCTGTTTAATCAGTCGAATGTGTGGGTTAAAAATAACAACAAATGGTTAGATATATAGATTACATTGTGGTTTTTTGAAATTAATTTTAAATTTTACAGCATATCGCCTATAAAGTCATTAATTTTAGAGATTACTTCTTTCTGGTATAGAAAGCATAGGATGTTGCTTAAAATGATAGAAAAACAAGAACAAAAAATATTATATAAATATCAAGAACGCGATCTAGATGCTATTTTTGGTCGCATTCAGAAGTATCCCAATTCTTATAATTTGTTATATCAATTGCCTACTGGAGGTGGGAAAACAGTAATATTTTCTGAAATTGTAAAACGATACATTGCACAAACCAATAAAAAAGTTGTGGTGTTGACACATCGTATAGAATTGTGTCACCAGACATCAACAATGTTGACTTCATTTGAGGTTGAAAATAAAATTATAGATAGCAGTGTTAAAGCACTAGATGATCAAAATGAGTATCGGTGTTTTGTAGCAATGGTAGAAACGCTTAATAATAGACTTACAGATAATCAATTAGTATTAGGAGATGTAGGATTGGTGATTATTGACGAGGCACATTATAATTCATTTCGAAAACTATTTAAGTTTTTTGAAAATACTTTTATTTTAGGAGTTACCGCAACACCATTAAGTTCGAATATGAACTTGCCAATGAAAGATCATTATCAAGAATTGATCGTTGGGGATACGATTCCATGTTTAATAAAAAAAGGATTTTTAGCAACTCCAGAGCTATACACTTATGATGTAGCGCTTGGCACTTTAAAAGTAGGGATGAATGGAGATTATACTGTAAAGTCTTCAGAGGATTTGTATGCTAATTTTGTAATGCAAGATAAATTATTACAGGCATATACTACAGAGTCATTAGGTAAAAAAACACTTATTTTTAATAACGGAATTCAAACTTCTATTCATGTATATGATACGTTTTCTAGAAAAGGATATCCTGTTCGTCATTTAGATAATACCCATAGTAAAAAGGAGCGTGCAGAGATCTTAAATTGGTTCAAACATACTAAGGATGCAATTTTAACCTCGGTAAGTATTCTTACAACCGGATTTGACGAACCTACTGTAGAATGTATCATATTAAATCGAGCTACAAAATCATTGACATTATATTTTCAAATGATTGGTAGGGGTTCCCGAATATTACCGGATAAACCAACCTTTAGTATTATTGATTTGGGTAATAATAGTGCGCGTTTTGGATTTTGGAATGACGATGTAAATTGGCAATATATCTTTAAAAATCCGGAATTGTATTACGCTAATCTTATTAATGATGAAGAGATTGAGCGAAAGTTTGTATATGTAATGCCGGATCATATTAAGGAAAAATTTAAAAAATCAGCAGTCATTACTTATGATATTGAAGAAGCATACCAAGAGACAAAACGATCGGGTAAACCCAGTAAGAGTGTATTAGAAGCTTCTATGAATCAGCATGCGAAGATGTGCAAAGAAAATAGCAAAGGGGTAAAAGAGGCGAGAGCTTTAATTACTTTGTTAGAAGACGATATTGCATACCGCATACGTTTATATTCTTATTGTATCAGCAAGAGTACTAAAAATTATAAGGAATGGTTGGAGGAAGAGTATAGGCGTAAGTTGCGTGCAAAAATAAATAAATTGTTTAGCGGAGTGTAACACACATTTCGTACCATACGGGTTCAAGACTTTTAGAACCAAGAGTCAAGATAAAATAGCGTCTTGGTTTTTGTAGTGAATCGATCTTATCTCTGATACTCAGATGATCTATGCCTTGGGTAGTTCATTTCACTATTGCTATTATATGCCATCCAATGGTTTTCATTAAAAATAGGATATAGCTTTGCTTTTCATGTAGATAATCTATAGTATCTTTGATGCTTTGATAGATATATGAATATTATCCCAGACATTACCACTAAAAGATTAGCGATTAAACTTTCACCAGCAGCAGAAAAAATGGTAAAGAAAGGGCATCCTTGGGTTTTTGAAAAAGGGATAAAGAAAATTAGTGGATCAGGAAAAGCAGGGGATTTAGCAATTATTTATGATACTAAAAAGAATACCTTTTTAGCTTGTGGATTATATGATCCAGATTCTCCAATACGGATTAAGGTACTTCAATTTGGCACTCCTGCTCAAATTACTAGTGATTGGTTTTTAGATAAAATTAAAAGTGCATATCAATTACGATCTTCTTTGTTAGCTACAGATACAAATAGTTATCGTTTAGTCTTTGGAGAAAACGATGGGTTTCCTGGATTAATTATAGATGTATATGATTCTGTTTTAGTGGTAAAAGTATATTCATCAATTTGGTTTCCATATTTCAATACCATTATAGCGCATGCTATATCGGTTACTTCATGTGTGACTGTAGTATTGCGACTGAGCAGGCTGCTGCAAGCCAAAGCAAAAACATTTGGTGTACATGATGGTCAAGTACTCTATGGAGTTTTGGCAGATGATGTGGTGGTGTTTAAAGAACATGGGATACGTTTTTCTGCCAATGTTATTCATGGTCATAAAACAGGCTATTTTTTAGATCATCGTCACAATAGAAAAAGAGTAGGGGAATTAGCGAAGGGAAAAACGGTATTAGATGTGTTTTCTTATGCCGGAGGTTTTTCGGTACATGCTTTGGCTGGAGGAGCTTCTGCAGTAACAAGTTTAGATATTAGTGCACAAGCATTGGATATGGCAAAGCAAAACGTAAGTTTAAATCCACATGATGGCGAGCATCAGTGTATTGTAGGAGATGCTTTTGAAAAACTACAAGCATTAATACATAAGGGAGTACAGTATGATATTGTAGTGATAGACCCACCTTCTTTTGCAAAAAGTGAACATGAAATTGACAGAGCAAAGCATAGTTATGAGCGATTAGCAAAAATAGGAGGGCAATTGGTAGCAACAGGTGGGATTCTAATATTAGCATCCTGTTCGTCTAGGGTTATTGCAACAGATTTTTTTGAAATTTCAGAACGAACATTGTTTCGGTGTAATGGAACAATTAAAATACTAGATAGAACGTATCATGATATAGATCATCCTATTACTTTTCCAGAAGGGGCATATTTAAAATGTGGATATTATCAATTTTAACAGTAGTACGTATTCATCTTTGTTTACAAGGGAGTATCAAGTAAAGAAACCTGATGTTTTCTACGTTAATTTTTATACCAGAGCTGGTGTATGCGTATTAAAAAAGGGACTGTGTGTGAGACAGTCCCTTTTTTGTGTGTAATAAAATAATATATAATAGTTATGCTATTAGTTTGCAGAAAGCATTGAGAAAAACTCATCTAAGTTTGGTAATAAAACAATCTTAGTTCTTCTGTTAATAGCTCTGTTTTCATTACTATCGTTTTCTACTAAAGGCTTATAGCTACTTCTTCCAGAAGCAATCAATTTAGCAGGGTCAACGTTATATTTTTTCTGAAGTAATCTAGTAATCGAAGTTGCTCTTTTTACACTTAAATCCCAGTTATCCTCTAATACAGGAGTGCTAATTGTTCTTGAATCTGTGTGTCCTTCGATCATTACGTCTAGACTAGGCTCAGAGTTAATCACTTCAGCTAATTTTTCTAAAACTGTATTTGCCTTACTGTTTACTTTATAGCTTCCAGTGTTAAATAATAATTTGTCTGAAATAGAAATCATTACCACAGTATTTTCAATATCAATAGTAATATCATCATCTTCTTTCAAGTTGTCAGATAAAGAGCTTCTAAGGTTATGAGAAACTGCAATATTCATAGAATCTTCCAACGTTATTGCGTGTTGTAGTTTTTGAGGATCTACATTTGCTAAAGTTGCTTTCATTTTTTCTTTAGTATTGTTAGAGATAACTAAATCATCTACCATTACCATTTTCTCATTATTTGATTCTGTAAGAGAATTGATCTTAGCATTGTAATCAGAAACTCTTGCTTCTATTTTAGCAAATTTTGTTTCCAACTCTTCTTTTTCAAGTGTAGTTTTCTGTAGTGTACTTCTTGTACTGTTAAGATCTGACTCTACTGCTAAAAATTTCTTTTTAGATACACAAGATGTCATGCATAAAACCCCTGATAATGCGATTAATGTTACTGATTTTTTCATGGTTATTTTAATATGGTTATTTTACTCTTTTATTTCTATTATGGTTCTAAAACATCAAATTGTTTTTTTTATTGTGATTCCGACTACTAAAATTTTCTTATTGGTTTCTTAAAATATGTTAAAAAAAAGAAATTGCAGGTCGATATTAGCTGTTTTATTTGAGTAAACTATTGATTTGTAGTGATTTGTAATATTTTTTATTGAATAATGTAGATACTTTTATGTTTTTTGAAGTTTAATAAAATAATATTAAAATACTTTTTTGGTTAGTGTTGTTTTGCTTCTTGGTAGTTTATGTAAAATAGCCTTATTTAATGCATAATGAGGATGTCTATTTATTTCACAGAATGTAAACTACTGTTTAACCGCATTTTTTTAGTCTATAATATCTTGATTTTCAAATTTTTAAAAAGATTTATGCCTTTTTAAAGGATATCGATAGGAAGAAATTGTTACTTTTTTATTGTAATAGTGTACTTTTGTTCCCGTTTATATATTGTTCACACAAAATTAATTAAGCGTAATGTTTTTTATCGGAAAGAATACAGTAGTTGCTGTTGGTATACTATGTTTATGCTCTTCAGCAAGTATTGCACAAGAAAATCCGCCCCAAAAAAATAACACGATTGTAGCATACCAGTCATTGGTTATAGAAGATGATATTGTACACTTATCAATTTTTGATAGCAATACTATTCAGGCCATTGTTAGTACAGAAGATACGAATGCTATAAATTATATAGATGATATTCACGAAGTATGTTCACATCATTGGGATAATAAGGCATTTGATCCTTATCTCGATGGAGGGTCATATACTAACTTTGAAGTCACTTTTAAAGAGGAGCATTTCTCACCACCTGTACAGCATGAAATGTATGTCACATCACATTATGGCTGGCGAAATGGCAGAGCACATAAGGGAATTGATATTGATCTAGAAACTGGCGATATCGTAAATACCATATTAGATGGTAAAGTACGGTATGTAGGAAATAGAGGGGGATATGGAAAAATAGTTATTGTTAGGCACTATAACGGATTGGAAACCTTATATGCACATCTATCAGATTATTTAGTAGAAGAAAATGAGATCGTTATGAAAGGGCAGCCTATTGGTAAAGGAGGCGTGACAGGAAATGCTAGAGGCAGCCATTTGCATATGGAGATTAGATACCATGGTAAAAGCATACACCCTGAGTATTTATTAGATTTTGAAAATGGAGCTAAGATTAGATGCGAAAAATCAATAGTGACCAAAAAATGGATGACACCTAGTAAACATACGTCTAAACGAAAAAGTAAGATCAAAGTATTAAAAGTATTCTCTGAGGAGAAAAATACGGCAAGAGTCTTTAAAGATCCGGGAGCAGATGATATTTATGTTGTGAAAAAAGGGGATACCTTATATGCTATTGCACATCGATATAACATGGATGTAGGTGATTTATGTCATAAAAATGAGATCTCTCATACTGCTACTTTAAATATAGGACAAAAGATTCTTGTGAATTAAATAGGTCATACCTGATAATATTCTAAATCATTGTTGTCGATTAACTTTTTTAATCGGCAGTAGTTTCTAATTGTTTGGTAATCTCGTATGCTGCAATTCCGGCGGCTGTGGTGACATTCATACTACTATTGTTGCCGTACATCTGGATATGAATACTATCGGTAGCCTCTTTTAAAACGGCTGTAGAAACACCAGAGCTTTCTTCACCTATAATCAAGACAATCTTATCTATATCTTTAAATGGATATTGAGGTAAAGGAACGCTATCCGTTGTAATTTCGAGTGCCAATATAGTATATCCTAATGCCTTAAATTTTTTAATAGGAGTTAAAGTATTTTTATGTTGAAAATATGAAACCATTTTATGTGTTGCTCTTGCAGTGCGTTCCATGCGTTTGCTCACTACGGTAATGTCTTCGCCACAAAAATGAATTTCTTTAATTCCAAAACTATCTGCTATTCTAAATATTCCTCCGATATTGGCAGGAGACTGAATGCGGTCACAAACCAGTATGATTGAGAATTGTCGTTTCGTAAATGTTGTAGTATGGTGTTGTAATTGTGTTTTCATTACGTGTATATAAATAGTGCTATATAGGTGTTAATTATTCATATCGTAACGATTCTATAGGATCTTCTTTTGCAGCTTTTAATGCGGGGTAAGAGCCAGAAATAACAGCAATGATAAATGAAATTAATGTCGCCGCGACTATAGCTAACCAGGGTGTGCTAAAATCAAATTTAGCTACAGTAGCAATTACGAAACCAATAGTAACCCCCAATATAATACCAAGGATACCTCCTAATTGACCGATAAGCAAAGTTTCTATAAAAAATTGACTGGCAATAGTTATTTTTTTAGCTCCCAATGCTTTACGGATGCCAATCTCTCGGGTACGTTCTGTAACAGATACTAGCATAATATTCATTAAAGCTATAGAAGATCCAAAAATAGTAATGATACTAATGATCCAAGCTGCATAATATAAGTACCCTACAATATCTGAGATTTTATTTAGTAAATCATCACTACGTTCGATACCGAAGTTATTAATTTCTTGTGGACGAAGTCCCCTGATATTTCTAAAAAGTGCAATGGCTTGATCCTGTGCGCCTTCCATAAACTGTTTATCTGCAACCTTAATACTGATATTATAATCTATATTAGGAAGGGTATACATAGATCGTGCTAATTGAAGCGGGATGAGTACTCTTAAATCTTGATTGTTTTTAAAAGTGGCTCCCTTGCTTTCGAGTAGCCCAATGACTTTAAATTTCATTCCTCTAATCGTAATGGTTTTATTGATAGGGTCATTATCATCAAAAATAGTTTTTAAGAAATCGGCGCCGAGTATACAATTTCTAGTATTGTGCTTAATATCAAAAAAAGTTAAATTTCGTCCAGAGGTTAATGTAGCACCTGTATTTTCTAAAAAGTTTTCGTTAATACCTAATATGCTTACTTCTGGATCTGTTTTTTTATTTTGATATTTAACTTCAGCAGCTCTAGTGGCGTAAAAGGATATAGAGGCTTTTGTAAAAGGAAAGGTATACTTGTTTTTAAAGTCTGTAGCGTTTTTATAACTTAATATGGGATTTATCTTGGTGCGTTTACGACTGTGTTTTGTTTTAAATTCATAGCGTTGAATAGTAAAGGTGTTAGCTCCCATGGATGCAAAATCACCAGAAATCGTATTTTCTAAAGCGCCTACAAGAGACAAAATACCAACTAATGCTGTAATTCCAATAGTAATGATAAATACGGTAAGAATAGTACGTAATAATTGTCCTTTGATAGCGGTTAAGGCAATACTTATATTTTCTTTATATATTGAAAACATTTGGATGTTGATTTCTACAGATTCTATTGCAAGTATAGCCTACAATATTAAATAAGACGCTATATCGTCTATAAAGTTACTTAAAAAATATATTTTATTCGTTTCCCTATAAGTTTAGAACCGTTGACCTATGATATACTGAACCTTTTTTCAGATATTTGCAAGCAAATTGAATACCGTTACATACAGATTAGTGATAGCATATACAGTATCTTAGCATATAAACAATACAACACAAATTACAGTAGTTAAAAAAAATAGAATGGCACAAAAACCAAGTATTCCTAAAGGAACGCGAGATTTCTCACCTATAACGGTAGCCAAAAGAAATTATATTATTGAAAGTATTAAAAACCGATTTCAATTGAATGGTTTTCAGCCGATTGAGACTCCTAGTTTTGAGAATAGTAGCACGCTATTAGGAAAGTATGGTGAAGAAGGAGATCGTTTGATTTTTAAAATACTAAACAGTGGCGCTTATCTCACTAAAGTAAAAGATGAAGTGTATGAAGGTAGGCAAGAGGAGAAAATGACTCCTTTAATTAGTGAAAAAGCATTGCGTTATGACCTTACTGTTCCTTTTGCACGTTATGTGGTACAGCATCAAAATGAGATAGACTTTCCTTTTAAACGCTATCAAATTCAACCGGTGTGGAGAGCAGATCGTCCGCAAAAAGGTCGATTTAGAGAGTTTTGTCAGTGTGATGCCGATGTTGTAGGGAGTACATCATTGTGGCAGGAAGTAGATTTTATTAAGTTGTATGATACTGTTTTTACAGATTTGGAGCTAGAAGGAGTAACGATTAAAATTAATAATAGAAAAATATTATCTGGTATAGCAGCAGTCATTGGAGCTAGCGATAAATTAATTGATTTTACTATTGCTTTAGATAAGTTGGATAAAATAGGAGAAGCGGGAGTTATAAAAGAAATGTTGGCGAAAGGAATTCCTGAACCTGCAATATCTAAAATTCAACCTTTGTTTACATTTTCGGGAACGTCTCAGGAAAAAATAATAATGTTGAAAACACTCCTAAGTGAATCTGAAGAGGGTTTAAAAGGAGTGGAAGAACTCACTTTTATTTTTGATGCTATCGAAAAGTTACCATTGCAAACTGCAACACTAACGCTGGATATTACTTTGGCAAGAGGTTTGAATTATTATACGGGTGCTATTGTAGAGGTTGCGGCACCTGCCGGAGTTGATATGGGGTCTATTGGAGGCGGTGGACGTTATGATGATTTAACTGGAGTTTTTGGTTTGAAAAACATGAGTGGAGTAGGAGTTTCTTTTGGTTTGGATCGAATTTATTTGGTACTGGAAGAATTAGACTTGTTTCCAGAGACGATAGTACCTCAAACTAAGGTGCTATTTATTAATTTTGGGGATCAAGAGGCAATGTATGGTATGCAACTCATTCAAAAACTGAGAGCAGATGGAGTTATATCAGAATTGTTTCCAGATGCAGCAAAAATGAAAAAGCAGATGGGGTATGCTGATAAGAAAAAAATCCCATTTGTGGTACTTATTGGCACTACAGAAATGGAATCTGGGATGTATACAATTAAGGATATGAATACGGGGGATCAAAATAAAATGAATGCAGAAGAGTTGATCGAATTTTTAAAATAATAACTATATTTAACAAGTATAATAACGTAAATTCAAATACTGAATACACAAACTTAATGGTACAAATTCTCTTAAAAACACCTTATGAAAAACATTTTTTTTATCTCATTTTTTTTAATATTTTCTATAGTAGTAGTTTCTTGTAACAAAGACGTGAAATCTAGTGAGGGATCAGAAATTACCGAAGAAGTAATAGATTCTATAGTGGTCGTAGATGAAGTTGCTGAACCTATAGTAGAAGAGGTAGTAAAAGAAAAAGTAAAGCCTAAAAAGAAAAAAGTAACTCAGCCTACAGGTCCTGGAATCCCTTTATTTAGTGGTGACGAAGCTAAAAAGTATGTTCGGGAATATGAAAGGTATGTGCGTAATTATAAAAAAGCAGTAGAAGCTAAAGATATGGAATCGTTTCTAAACCTTAATAAAGCGAGTAGTTCATTGTCAAGACAATACAATTCTTTAATTTCGAAACTTCCACCAGAAGAGATTCAGAAATTGAGTGATTATATGCAAATAAAATCAAAACAATTGAATAAATTGTCTGAGCAAATGTAGTGTTATATATAAATAGGAATTTTTATAAAAAAAGGGAGTAAAATATAATAGTAAACAATTAAGTTGAATATTATATTTTACCCCTTTTTTTTGTAGCAATAGTTCAAAAACATGAAATTACAGTCTTTAATATCGTATTATAGTGTTCCTAGCTATGATACAGTATTTGTTTTGGCGAGTAATAACGCCAATACCTGTTGCGCTACTGTTGTTGTGTATGTTTTCTTTTTGTATTTTGTAATCGGTTGGATACCTGTGATTACATTGGTAATAAATAGTTCATCCATTTGTTGTAATTCAAAAGGAGATATAGTGACCTCTTCAATTTCAAATTCAGTAGACGCTTTTAGAATGGCTATTAATTGTGTGCGCAATACACCTTTAATACAGCCATCTTCTGTTGGAGGGGTTTTAATTACATTTCCTTTTACCAAGAATATATTTCCGTTTAAAGCTTCGATGATCATTTTGTTAGTGTTCACTACTAAGCAATTATCAAAATCATTTTCTTTTGCAAAAATACTCCCTAGAATATTAATCAATCTATTGGTAGATTTTACAGTAGATAATAACCCTGTGGCGACATAGTGATCTTTAAAAATGGTTACCTCGTATGACTTTTCATTAATTTCATAGGTTGTCGTTAGGAGAGTAGCAGTAATGGCGTATTCAACAGTGTTGGATTGTGGAGTGTATAGCCCTTCGCTATTTCGGTTTACTATAATTTTTATACGAGCAGTGTCGTTTTGTAAATGATTCGCTTTGATCGTGTCAATAATAGACTCTGATAAAAATTCTGGAGTAAAATGCATTGGGATTTCCATACGTAGAATTCGCATAGAAGCCATTAATCTAAAATAATGATCCTCCCAAAATAAAATCTTACCTTCTTGTACTCTAATGGTTTCAAATAGTGCATCTCCATATAGAAACCCTCTATTATTCATAGGTATTGAAGCTGTATGGGAAGGGACAAGAGTCCCATTAAGGTGTATCATAAAAAAAGCCGCTTATAGTAAATAATATAAGCGGCAAATATAAGGATATTGTGGGTTAAAATTATGATGAACCTAATACCTGTTTTAGGTTACTAATCATATTATCCCAAAGCATTTTATTTTCGTTAATTTCATCATCTTCAGAAAAATCAGTAATAATGAGAGAAACATCTTTTGTGATTTCATCTACCTGAATACGAATTTCAAAAAAATAATCATCTCCATTTTCTTCATCTTCAGCCCATCTAAATTTTACACGCTCACCATTTTTTTTACTTAACAATTTAGCAGATTCTTCACTGTCATCCCAAATAAAAGTGAATAATTCACCTCTAGAGTTTACATTACTAGCAAACCATTCAGAAAGCCCTGATGGAGTTGATATATAGGTATATAGTAATTGTGGAGACGATTGTATTACAAATTCTAAATCGTATTTTATTTTTTCAGACATAGTGTGAATTGTTGAGGGCGCCAATATATAGATTAATTATCGACTTTAAAAGCACTATGAAAAAAATTAAATCTAAAATATTATTTGCCATGATACTTTTTGTTTATATATTTGCACCCGCAATTGATTAGTGTTTTGATTTTGCAAATGTATGGCGAGGTAGCTCAGCTGGTTAGAGCGTCGGATTCATAACTCGGAGGTCGGGGGATCGTGCCCCCCTCTCGCTACATAATAAAAAATATAAGCAATTGATAAAAAGCGACTTAAACTAGTTTAAGTCGCTTTTTTAGGTTTAAAATATACTATATGTAATACTATTGATTTTTTCGTTTTAGATATCAACACTATCTAATTGAATACTTTGGTGCAATTCCGTATCGGTAAACTATACCGCAATGTAGTTGGGCTAATACAATATTTAAGAAACTTTCAATTGATTTTTTGCTTTTGCTATGGTATCGAAGGGAGGGACGCCTAGTGCGTTGCAAATATTTAAGTACTTACTGAGGTGTAAATCATCCATAACACCATTAAAATATAGCTTTATCCGGTAGTAGTCTATTTTTGTGATTTCTGATAGCATTTTTTCGTCGATGTCTTTTTTTTTCATTTCAATTTGCCATTCCATTACAATAGCATCAATTAATTTTTTTGAATATTTCATCACTTTTTTTGTAAGTAAATATAACAAATCGATTATGTATTATTGTTGTGGTTAGTCTGTAGTATTTGTAAGGTAATCTCTTAATTTTCTAAATTTTATTAGAAGTTTGATTTACGGGTAGAAGAAATTATGAAATTAAGGGGTGGAGTATATAATTAGACAAACTCATTCACAGTAAAAACAAAACCCCTGTGTTCACAGGGGTTTTGAGTCAATTGAGCGGAGAAAGAGGGATTCGAACCCCCGGAGGTGTGACCCTCAACAGTTTTCAAGACTGCCGCATTCGACCACTCTGCCATTTCTCCTTAGCGGTTGCAAAGATAAGAGCTTTTTTAAAAATAGAAAGTATTTTTTGTGAAAAAAATATCCTTTTTTCTAAAGAGATCATTTTTCCAGATATCCTGAATTCAGTACCTTGGGCTGTATTATAAAACGAAAATTATGTATGTGTTTGATACCGTGGTTGATAAGTGGTTTTGCTAGGGGTTATGAGGTGTCAGAATCGTACATAGATTTTTTTAGGCTATCAATTTAAAATAAATTAAGAGTGAAAATAATAATGATTCTTCTTGGGTTGTCCACGATATTCTCATGTGGAGGTTCTAATCCCAATCGACAAAAGAGTGTGCTACATGACGGGTATAGTGATAGAATTACGGCGAAAACTATGGAAGAGTACTTGTACATATTTGCTTCCGATGATTTTGAAGGTAGAAATACGGGAGAGCCAGGGCAAAAGAAAGCCGCTGAATTTTTAAGAACTAAATACAAAGAGATGGGAGTTCCTTCTCCGTCGGGTGCAGAGTCATATTATCAATATATACCTTCTAGTTATTTTGGAATAGGGATTCAGTCTTCAGAAAATGTTGTTGCATATATTGAAGGGTCAGATAAACCAAATGAAGTAATTGTGATATCTGCGCATTATGACCATGTAGGCGTTGATGCCTCTGGAAAAATATATAATGGTGCCGATGACGATGGGTCTGGTACTGTTGCGCTCTTAGAGATGGCAGAGGCATTTATGCATGCTAAAAAAATGGGTGAGGGTCCAAAACGATCAATATTATTTTTGCATGTTACAGGTGAGGAGAAAGGATTGTATGGATCTCGATATTATACAGAGAATCCATTATTCCCATTAGTAAATACAGTGGCAAATCTTAATATAGATATGATTGGAAGAACAGATGTTAATCATAGGGGAACGCCAGAAAAAGAAAACTATATTTATTTAATAGGTAGTGATCGACTGAGTACAGAGTTACATGAGATTAGTGAAGAGGCGAATATAAAGTATACTCAACTTGATTTAGATTATACATTTAATGCTAAGGATGATCCTAATCGATTTTATTATAGAAGTGATCATTACAATTTTGCAAAGCATAATATACCCGTTATTTTTTACTTTAATGGTGTTCATGAAGATTATCATAAGCCCTCTGATACTCCAGATAAAATTAAGTACGAACTATTAGAAAAACGTACGCGATTAATATTTCACACTGCGTGGGAATTAGCAAATAGATCAGAAAGAATACAAATAGATGGTGTTGTGGAATAATAGTATCAAAAACACCTTATAAAATTCTATGATTACAAATAGGAGAGAAGTTGATTGGATGATATTTTATTAGAAAGCAAAAAAAAGACATCTATAAGATGTCTTTTTCGTCTTTTAAAGGGTGGAAGACGGGATTCGAACCCGCGACCCTTGGTACCACAAACCAATGCTCTAACCAACTGAGCTACAACCACCATTAAATTTCGGGTGCAAAAATACAATATTTATTTAGTTATACAAACAAAAAATAAACTTAAATTAAATTAAAAATAGAACCAACTGCTACATAGCGTTCTACAGTAAATCCTTCTGCATAATTAACACCAATCATTCTGCCTAAATCCGCAGCTCTATAGCGTACGCTTTCTGTAAAGTTTTTTGTAGCGATAGGGGTAATGGGCTCGTTTTGTTCATTTTTACTGTAAAATTGAGAGCTATATGCCATCACGCTTGCTATTTTAACATCTATATGTGAACTGATGTCGACTACAAAATCAGGAGTACTGTCTTTCCATTGTAAGTAATGGTATACGAGCTTAGGTCTCCAAATGTCTTGTAGTTCATTATCTATAGTGGTTTCTATCTTACGTAGTCCGGATAAAAAACAGGCATCAGAGACGAGCTGACTGCCTTTGCCATGATCAATGTGTCGATCCGTAACTGCGTTACAGAATACAATTTCTGGTTTGTATTTCCGAAGCATCTTGATTATTTTGAGTTGATGGGCTTCATCATTTTTGAAAAAACCATCTCTAAACTCCAAGTTTTCACGAATGACAGTTCCTAAAATTGTAGCAGATTTCTTAGCCTCTTGATCTCTAATTTCTGGAGTTCCTCTAGTCCCTAATTCACCTCGTGTAAGGTCTATGATTCCTATTTGTTTACCAGCATGTATTTCTTTTGCAATAGTGCCGCCACAGCCTAATTCTACATCATCTGGGTGAGCTCCAAAAGCAAGAATGTCTAATTTCATATATAAAGAGTGATTGATTTTTGATAAAGGTATGAAATAAGAGATAGGAATATAAACCTACAGTATAAAATATTGGGCATAATACTAACGCATTAGAATGTTTTTCTGATAGCTTAAATCGTCTAAGGTGTCTATGGGTAATAAACGAACTATATCATTAGTATTATAAAGACTAGTGCTCTATATTATGCTTTACTTTAGAAATGTTCTTCATTATTTTTTGGAAGAATTGTTGAGTGTCATACGGTTTTATGATCACATCATTCATACCTACGGATAACGCCTGATCTCGAATTTCACCTTCTTCGACGGCTGTTAAGGCGATAATAGGCAGTGTCTTGTTGAATGTGCGAATAACCTTTGTAGCGTCTAGTCCATTCATTTCGGGCATATTAATATCCATTAGAACCAAATCAAACTGTTCTTTTTTCAACATTGCAATAGCATCCATCCCATTATTAGCCACACTACAAGTATACCCTTTTTTCTTTAAAATATTTTGGGTTACAATTTGATTAATTTTATTGTCATCAACTATTAAAATATCAAAATTGGTAGTGCCAATACTTAAGCGTTTATTGGTGTTAGGGGATTGGTTTTGTTGCTTAACTGTTTTTTCGTATTCGATCTCAAAGTAAAACTCAGAACCTTTACCTTCTTCACTATTGATATAAATTTCACTATCATGTAGGTGTACTAATTTTTTAACAATAGCAAGCCCTAATCCAGTACCTTCATATTCTTGAGTTTGATTTTTGATTTGCGCAAAATTATCAAATATAGTTTTTTGTTTATTTTTTGGAATACCAATTCCATCATCCTTTATTGTAAAACGAAGTTTATAACTCTCGTTTTTATGCTCCAGACATTCAATTGCGATCCAGATATTTCCGTTTTCAGTAAATTTAAGAGAGTTCCCTATTAGATTTATCAGTATTTGAGATAATCGAACAGAATCTCCTATTAACATAGTATTTACTTTAGGGTCTATGTTGATATGTACAATGTTGTTATTGCTTTTTTGTTTAGAATGTAATGAGTTTACAATACCTTCCACAAGCGATTTAATATCAAAAGTAACCTTCTCTAATACCACTTCATTAGTCTCTATTTTACTTAGCTGAAGTACATCGTTAATAAGGGCTAATAAATAATCGCCAGAGAATTTTAAGGATTCTAAATATTCGTTTTTCTTTTTTTCATTCGGATTCTCCATTAGTAATGAAGTTAATCCAATTACGCCATATAGCGGAGTTCTAAGTTCATGACTTACTGTAGAAATGAATTGCGATTTTAAAGTTGAAACTTGCTCAGCGGTTTCTTTAGCACCAATTAATTCTTTGTTTTTCTCAATTAAAATATCATTTAAGCCTCTTTTTTGGATATTGTTTCGATAAGAACTAATTAAGAATGCCAATGAAATTAAAATAAGAATAGCTCCAAAAATGATACTAATTCGCCATTTAATTTCTTCTGCAGCACGGGATTTAGCATCTCTATCCGCTTGTTCTATTTTTTTCCGATATTGATCTACATCATATTTGACATTAGCCCTTTGTAGTTCAATAAGTTTCTTTTCGTCTTGTGCCTTTTTTATATTTTCATGATATGTGTTTAGTAAAGTATAGGCTTGTTTATAGTCTTTTTTTTCATAAAACAAATTAGCTTTAATCTGATATGCTGTAGCTAATTCGTCAAATAAAGGACCTTGCGATGCATAGGATATAGCATTCTCAATATGCATTTCTGCCTTTTGAAATCGTTCCCCATTTAAGAAATATTGTCCTAATAGTACATTTAATTTTGTTTGATCCTGTATAGAGTACTTAGGTGTAATTAGTTTTCGGGCAGGAGATAGGTATTTGTAAGCGGTTACAAAGTTTTTTTTATGAATATAAAATTCCCCCATGTTTAATAATGGACGAATCATACGAAGTGTGTCTCTTAATCGATTGGCATACTTGTATGACTTATCATAATATGCAATCCCTTTCTTATTGGTAGAATCATTTTGAACATATAAGTGCCCCAAACTATTGTATAAATCAATTTCTAAGGTTTTGCTTTTTGAAATTTGTGCATAGGTTAACGCTTTAAGGTAATTTGGGATTGCCCTATCATTCTCTCCGTTAATCTCATAATTTTTACCAATAATATTATAAATATAACCTTGACTTTTAGAATCGTCATTGTATTGCGCATTCTGTAACGCACCTTTGGCGATTTCCAAAGACTGCTCATACTTATACTCTTCCTGTAATTTTTCAGCACTCCTAATATATTTCTGAATACTGTCAGAATTTAATGAAGATTGTGCCTGAATAATTGGAGAGAGGCAAAGTGAAAAGAATATTATGGTATATGATAAAATTTTACTCAACTTAAATGCGCTTATTTTTAGAATAAATTATGGGGCTAAAGTACAAAAATAGATTTAACAAAGTGTTATTTGCCGTAAAAAAAGTGTTATTTACCTGTATATATGTAGGTAAAGTTTTATTTTTGTAAGAAAAATGATTAAAAGGTAAGAGTGGGAGACTTCTCATATTAGAAAAAACTATGATAGCATAAATAATTAGAATTATGAATACTTCGGACTCCCTAATCTTGGAGTATCTTTGTATTAGAATCAAGTTACTTAATTATTAAACTTTAAAAATTATAAAAATGGCAATTGTAGGTAAAAAATTCCCAAATTTGAATGTGGATGCAATGAATGAAATGGGAGACACTTTTAAACTTAATGTTTTAGAAGAGGCTGTCAAGAATAAAAAGAAAGTGATTCTTTTTTGGTACCCTAAGGATTTTACATTTGTATGTCCAACTGAACTTCATGCTTTTCAAGAGGCAATAGGGGAGTTTGAAAAAAGAAATACTATTGTGGTTGGAGCTTCATGTGATACTCCAGAAGTACATTTTGCATGGTTAAACACATCTAAAGATAATGGTGGTATTGAAGGGGTTACTTATCCAATATTAGCAGATTCAAACCGCAACCTAGCGAATACATTGGGAATTTTAGATATTTCTGATGAGACGTATAATGAAGAAACAGGTTTGGTTACAGTAGAAGGAGATAATGTTACCTATAGAGCTACCTACTTAATCGATGAAGAAGGTACTGTTTTTCATGAAGGGATCAACCATATGCCTGTAGGTAGAAATGTTGGAGAGTTTTTAAGACTTATTGATGCTTATGCTCATGTACAAAAGAATGGAGAAGTATGTCCTGCAAACTGGGAAGAGGGTAAAGATGCAATGTCTGCAAACAGAGACGGAGTTGCTTCTTACTTAGCAGCACACTAAATTTAAATAAGTGATACTGTCTATTGTTTTCTGAAATGGATGATAGTACTATTGTGAATAGTCGTCATCATGCTTTAGACAGTGTCTCTTTACTACTAGTAAAACTAACATAAATAAATGCTATGGTTCAAGAACTAACAACAGATAATCTTAATGAGGTTATTAATGCGAATGGAACAGTGGTTGTACAATATTCTGCAACATGGTGCGGAAACTGTAGAATTATGAAGCCTAAATTTAAAAAATTAGCTTCTACAAATGAAGATGTAACTTTTATTGTCGTAGATGCTGAAAAGTTTCCAGAATCACGTAAGATGGCAACAGTAGATAATTTACCAACTTTTGCAACATTCAAAGGAGGTAGTTTTATAAATCAAGTGCAAACCAATAAGTTTGACGTATTAAAAGCATTAGTCGATGAAGTTACCAATAATTAAACACCTTACAGAGTTTATCAAAGAGAATGATGAAGACTTTGTGATTGAAACTATCGAAACTTTAGAAGCGTTAACAGAAATTTCTTCAATTAAAGAAGAAGAACTAGATGTGATAGGGGAGCTGATCTCTAATATGTACGGTGCGCTAGAGGTTGATAAAATGATACAATCCGGTGTGCCTAAAAAAGAAGCACTAAATACCTTTATGAAGCGAGTATTGGGGGCTATTGATGCCTAGTCCTAGTACGATTCTTTTTTTATTGAAATATAGGCAAAAAGAAAACGATTAAAAAAATATTTTTTTAATCGTTCTTTGGTAGTGTATATATAATAAGGTAGTCTTTTGTAACTAATGATTATTGAGCGCTTCGATTAAAGAGTTTTTCTTATGTCTGCTTAAAGGTATTTTTTCTTCAGCAATTTCAATATTACGACTATTGTAGCGTTCTACTTTGTCAAGGTTTACTATATAAGATTTATGAATACGTAAGAAGCGATCACTAGGCAATTCGACTTCAAATGATTTCATAGTAGCAAGTACTACAACGGGATCTCCTTCTTCCATGATTAATTTTACATAATCCCCTAATGCTTCTACGTATTTTAAACTATTTAAGAAAATTTTACGTTTTTTGAGATTACTTTTTACAAAAATATAATCATCATCTTCTACTGCAGCTTGTTCCAATCCAATTCTAGACAAACTCAAAGCTTTCTCAACAGCAGCATTAAAACGATCTTTTTTTAATGGTTTTCTTAAATAATCCACAGCATCATAATCAAATGCCTTAAAAGCATATTTTGTTTTTCCTGTAACAAATATAATATGAGGTTTTGTTTCCAGATCATCTAAAAGATCAAAGCCAGTAAGAATAGGCATTTCGATATCTAAAAATAAAAGATCAACTTGCGTATCAAGCAATCCGTTTTTAGTTTCGATCGCATTATTCCACTCCGCAACTAATTCGAGCGAGGGGTGATCTTCTATAAGTTTGACTATTGCAAGCCTTTGTAAACGAGAGTCATCTACTACGGCACATTTTAATTGTTGTTGCTCCACTTCTATAAGTTAATGTTCAATACAATATTAAGCATAATATCTTACTCCCACAAACAATTTTAGCGTTTAGTCGAGGAAAATAGTGTTTCATCGAAATTGCTTTCTGGGTTTGATAATAGAAAAAATAGTGTTACTTTTGCACGGAATTTGTGTGAAATGATCACAGATTATTGTATTAATTAAATTAGATTTTTATGAATCATTATGAAACTGTTTTCATCTTAAATCCCGTTTTATCTGATGACCAGATAAAGGAAACAGTAAAGAAATACGAAGATATTCTTATTTCCAACGGCGCTAAGATGATATCCAAAGAAGATTGGGGGCTAAAGAAATTAGCATATCCTATCCAACACAAAAAGAGTGGATTCTATCACTTGTTTGAGTACACTGTGCCTGGAGAAGCAATCAATACACTAGAGATAGAGTATAGAAGAGATGAACGAGTAATGCGTTATCTTACGGTACGTTTAGATAAGCACGCTATTGCTTGGGCAGAGAAGAGAAGAACTAGAAACAAACAAAAAGCTTAATTATGTCATCTATAGAACAACAAGCTAAAGGAAAAAAAGATGGAGAGATCAGATATCTTACTCCATTAAATATAGATACTGCAAAAACGAAGAAATATTGTCGTTTTAAAAAGTCTGGAATTAAGTATATCGATTATAAAGATGCAGATTATTTATTTGCATTCATCAATGAGCAAGGTAAATTATTGCCTAGAAGACTTACTGGTACATCTTTGAAATACCAAAGAAAAGTAAGTGTTGCAGTAAAAAGAGCACGTCACTTGGCTTTATTGCCATATGTTAGTGATTTATTAAAATAAACCCGTAGCAGAAGATGGAACTAATATTAAAAAATGACGTTGAAAATCTAGGATTTAAAGACGACATCGTAGACGTGAAAAATGGGTATGGGCGAAATTTCTTAATTCCTCAAGGATTAGCAGTTTTAGCAACTGTTTCTTCTAGAAAAGTACTTGCTGAAACATTAAAGCAACGTGCATTCAAAGAGAAAAAAGAAATTGAAGATGCTCAGAAGATAGCAGACAAACTGAAAAGTTTAGAAATAAAAATAGCTTCAAAAGTAGGTTCGGGTAACAAATTGTTTGGTTCGGTAACCAACGCAGATGTTGCTGGAGCTTTAGCAAAAGAAGGTGTTGAGGTTGAAAAGAAATTTATAAAAGTACCAGGAGGGACATTGAAACGTCTTGGTCAATATGAAGCTTCTGTTCGTTTCCATAGACAAGTAGTTGCTAAGGTTACTTTTGAAATTGTAGCACAAGCATAATAAATCTAGGAATAGATTACTTATAAATAGTGAAATCCGTTTGTTTAGTCTTTACTAAATAAACGGATTTTTTTAGTAGATATAGCATACAAGATGAAATACGCAAGACTGACTAAAGAGCAATTAGAAGAATTACACCAAGAGTTTATTACATTTTTAGCGTCTCAATCCATTACAGCTGATGAGTGGGAGGATATTAAAAAGAACACCCCCAATGTAGCTGAGGATGAAATAGACGTGTTTAGTGATCTCGTTTGGGAAGGAGTGTTAAATAAAGTGGCATTTTTAGAACATTTTTCTAAAGATCAAATTCATCTATTTCGTTTGGGTGAAGACCAGATGTATATGATAGCTTTAAAAGTTAACGATCCAGAGATAGATCTGACTACTACCTCAGGATATAATTGGTTGCGAGATAATTTAATGGAAGATACAGTACTCTTTTTTAATGCTAAAAAAGCATATAACGAAGATCGCAATCTAGATAAATTTAAATTGATACAAGAGGGGGCTCAGATTACTAAAGGTAAGTTATTTGATTATATAGACGGTCTAATACAATTGAAAAAGGCATAGTTGTTCGTTATAGGATAGATAGCAAACGGCGATTGTGCGCCCTACTGTAATTATACTACTGCGATCACCGAAATCTCTACGTGTACTCCTTTTGGTAAGGCAGCTACAGCTATAGTTTCTCTAGCAGGAGCAGTATTATCATTAAAATAGCCACCGTAAACTTCATTTACTGCGGTAAAGGTGTTCATGTCTGTTAGAAAAATAGAGGCTTTAATAACGTTTTTAAAGCTCATATTAGCAGCTTCAAGAATAGCTTTAATATTTTGCATAACTTGTCTAGTTTCATCGGCAATAGAATCTAAGACTAATGTACTAGTAATAGGGTTAATAGCAATTTGACCAGAGGTATATAAGGTGTCTTTGTGTAAAATAGCTTGATTATAAGGGCCAATAGGAGCAGGGGCTTTGGTGGTCGTGATGATTTGTTGCATAATATTGTCGGTTGATGTTGTTTTTTGAAACTTTCTACTTTTGCTATAGCTTTTCTTAACTCCTTAACTTTTGTATTCTAAAATCGTAAATCGAATTCAGGTTCCGGGTTTCAGTTGTACTGCTAACTTCAGTTTACAAACGTCGGTCAGGCTTCCTATTTGTGTCATATTTAATGTCGCTTAGTACAGAAGACTTAATACCTATAAAAAAGCTCCAGGTTTCACTAGGGCCAAAAGGGATCCAGTTGAAACTCATACGCCAACTTTCTAAATCTCTTTGAAAATTAAAACTAGTAATAGAAAATCCTTTGTTTTTAAAATCATACCCTGAAGATACACCAAAAGACCATTTTGTACTAAGTTCTACATCTCCAGAAAACCGTACGGTGTGATTTGAGATTTCGTTTTGTCTAGCAGCGTTGTTATAGTTTACGGCATATGAAACTCGTAATGACCACGGTATTTTATAGGCGTAGTTTGCTACATCACTATCTTTGTCAGAACTATCTTTATCTTTACTGCGATCTCGATGGAATTCATTGTTATTAGGGTTGCTAAACCCACCAATTAAATCATCGTCAGGTAATCCATTAGCTTCAAAAATATCTCTTTTCTTTTTAGTATTAGGATCTTTTTCTTTTGAAAAGTCTTTATTCGAAAAAGAATATCCAAAGTTTGCACTTGCGGTGGTTAAACGAAATAAGCTTCCGCCATTATCAATATTCCAAACCTCTATTTTGTTATTGTTATTATCCAGTGCATAAGGGTCTAGTGTTGCACTAAAATTTATATCCAATTTACCCTGTATGATAGGAATATTACCTCGCATAGATACCGGGCTCCATTGCAGTGAATCGCCAGAGATGTTATAGGCAGTAGATAGTGAAAAGTTGTTAAGTAATGTTACTTTTTTTGGTTCTGTAGCGGTAGAATCCTTACTTTTTACTTTGGCTTCAATAGTATTACTTAGTGAAAATGAAATACTACTAGACATGGTATTTCCGGGAGCTCCAAAAATTCCACCATCAAATCTAGAGTACTCTACCACCTCTTCTTCATTAATATCTGTAGTATTGGGATCATCTGTTCGAGTATATGAGTCATAAAACTCACTAAAACCAGGATTGATAGTGTAGCTAATAGAAGGTCTCATAGTGTGCCGTATAGCTTGTATTTTTTTATCTTTTTCAAAGTTGAAAGTACCATATATAGAGGTTCCTAAGCTAGTTGAGAAGCTATATGTACGAAAAGTATCAAAACCTTTGATGGTATCCCGTACGATTTCACCAACACCATCATTAGCATCAGAATCATAACTTTGCTCTATAGTTTCAAATACCCAGTTTTCTCTATAATTAGCACCTGCTGAAGCGCTTAAGTATTTTAATACTTTGAAATTGGTCGTTATTGGGACGATATGCTGCATTCCCATCTGAGCATTATCAAACATTCTAGAAGTGAATAAATCATCATCTGATGTCGTTATGTTATTCTGACCACTATAGGAATACTGCGTGTTGATATTGTGTATCAATCCTTTTTTAACCCCAGTTTTGGGAGCAAAAGGAAAAACCCGAGAAACGTTAGCTGTGATATTCGGTAGTGTCATACTCACAACTTGCGTATTTGTATTGGAGTTATGTGTTGCCGCGACATTAACATTTACTTGTGGATCCCCAGGAAATGTTTTTGCATAGGAGATAGAGGAATTAATATTATTCGTTAGAATATTATTAATATTTTGTTGATTATTCTGTTCTTGATAGAAGTTGCTACTTCCAAAATTTACAGAAGCAGTGAACCTAGAATTAGGGTTTGCTTTAGGATCTTGATTATGACTCCAAGAGATGTTATAAGAAGTCGTTTTTTGAAAACCAGGAAAACCTCTTTCTTCGCTAATATTGTTTTGATAGTTAACGCTAAATCTACCTCTAAACCGATAACGAAGGGCGTATGAAGACTCTGTGTATATTCGATAACTGGCATTGGTAAAGTAATCTCCTTGTACTGTAAGGTCAGCATAATCACTAATAGCAAAATAATACCCGCCATCTCTTAAAAAATACCCTCTATTGTTTTCTTCTCCATAATTCGGGATAATAAAGCCTGAAGCTCTGTCTTCTGATAAAGGAAAGTATCCAAAAGGAAGTCCAAGAGGCGTAGGTACGTCTGCAATAAACATGTTTACCAATCCTGTGATGATTTTCTTTTTAGGAACAAATTTGATTCGTCTAGCATAAAAATAATATTCAGGATCTTCAATATTTTCAGAAGTTGTGAATTTTACGTTTTTCATATAAATCACCGAATCATTTTCTCTTTTTGAGACTTCATTTTTTATTTTAAAACCACTTTGTTCAGTCCTAGAATTATAAATAAGGGCTTTCTTGGTATCAAAATTAAAACGTATCGAGTCGGGTTCCACTACATTTTGGCCTTGCTTAAACACAGGGGTTTGTGTATATTCGCCTAAAGAATCTTTTATACCGTAGGCATGTACTTCATGGGTATTATTATTCATAATGATAAGCCCAGAGTTGATTTTCATATCGCCATAAATAACTTCGGCTTCATTATATAGATGGATAGTGTTAGTTTTTCTACTCAATTGCATGTAGTCCTTTGCTTTGTATAAAACTTTATCGGTTAGGAGTTGTTTTTCTACATTTGTAGAATCATTAAGGGTGCTGTCTTCTACTTTTGTGTTTAAAACTCGATCCGAATTGACTAGCGTAGTATCTTTCTTTATTTGCGATAGCTTAGAAACAGTGTCAATAACCGTTGAAGTAGTGTCTTTAAGTATTTCGGTTTCTTGTGCAGTAACATGACCTATGAAGAATAGATGAAAACAAAATAAATAAAGTATGTTTCGTATAGTTGCCTGCAATGGTTTTAATTCTATTTTTGTATAACTATGGCTCAGTTTTTGAAGATTCAAAATTACATATATTTTTGAAGAGGTGATTGTAATTATTAAAAAAATAAATGGTTACGTTAAAATAATGATGTTACCTATGATGACTATTAAAACCTCGATCGTAATTTAAGAACTGAAATGAAGTAAGGATGTTTCAAGTTTTAGTATTAAAATAGAAATTATGTAGACTAAATTTACCCAAAGAATAACATATACAATACAATATTTATGAATTTACAGTATCATTATATCACATATCTTAAAGCACTGTTATATAGTGTTGTTATAGGCTTCAGCTCCGTATCTATGTATAGTCAAGATCCATTTGTAGTGGTGTTGGATGCAGGGCATGGAGGTCATGATCCAGGGAATAGGGGTAATGGATATAAAGAAAAAGATATCGCATTAAAAGTAGTGTTGATGGTTGGCAAAGCTTTACAGAAAGATTCGGAATATAAAATAGTATACACACGTGATTCGGATAAGTTTATAGCATTGCATGAGCGTGGACAGATTGCGAATAAGGCCAAAGCAGATTTGTTTGTGTCAATCCATTGCAATTCACATCGAACACAAGCGTATGGAACAGAAACTTTTGTGCTTGGATTGCATGCCAATGATGAAAATTTTAATGTTGCGAAAAAGGAGAACTCAGTAATCTTATTAGAAGATAATTATGAAGCTAATTATGATGGATTCGACCCCAATGCGCCAGAGTCAATTATTGGTTTAACACTAGTACAAGAGGAATATTTAGACCAAAGTGTAACTTTAGCCAGTTTTGTGCAAAATAGTTTTACGAATTCATTAAAGAGGAAGAGTAGAGGAGTAAAGCAAGCTGGTTTTGTGGTGTTGCATCAAACATTCATGCCTAGTGTTTTAATCGAATTAGGTTTTTTGACCAATAATCGGGAAGGAAAATATCTTAATTCTAAAAAAGGACAAGAAGAAATGGCTGCCTCTATATTGAAGTCAATACAGCAATATAAAGGCAGTTTAGATTTACAATATAGTGTTACATCGACCGAGTCTAGTGTGCCAAGTAATACAGGTGAAAATGAGGTGAGTTCTAATACAGGAGTTGTATTTAAAGTTCAGATTGGTGCCGGGACAACGGATCACGAAATAATTCCTCAAAATTTTAAAGGGCTGAATCAGATTTCTAAACAAAAAGTTGGACAACTTTATAAATACTACTATGGGTATACTACAGTATATTCTGAAATTAAAAAATTGAGAGCTGCTGCCGTTGAAAAAGGATATGATAGTAGCTTTATTGTAGCATTTCGAGATGGTGAGTCAATACCATTGGAAGAGGCACTTAAATAAACCTCATAACAAACTTCATCCTTTTTTCTGTTCTTCTGATTTAGTTCTAAACTTAATAAGAAGCTAACTTAGGTTGTCATTAGAAGTAATGGATTTTTAATTGGTGTCGTTTAGCAAGATCAATCATATGTTTAGTGCCGCTACTTTTTGCATCCCACAAGGCGATCAATGCGTCGGCATAAATAGCCATCTCTTCGTTTCGTTTATATCCAGCGGATTTACCATACTTGTTCCAGTTTGCAGGAAATTTTGTTAATTGAAATCCTTTATCTATTGCATATTGTTCTCCTAGTGCATCTGCACCTCTTGCAGTTCCACTAACGATTTCAATTACAGTCTGTCTCGATAATATATGATTGCATACAGTGCATAGCTCTTCATAATTATGGAAAGCTCTGCTTCCTGCTATAATGACTTTCATAAACTTTCTTTTGTAGGGTTAGTGTGTTTAGAAATTAGATAGCTTTCATTCTTTTTTGTGCAAAACAATAAAAGTTATGTTTAAATATAACTTTTATTGCCTTTTGAGCCAAATAATTCTGTTATTTTTATCAACCTTGTTTCTTGATATCTATGCTAGCAATGAGAAACCTTAGAGACTATACCGTATAAATCAATAATTCTAATAATTATTTACGGTAAGTATATTTTTTATTCTAAATTTGTCTCTTACAAAAGCAAGAGCATTTTGAAAATAACTCGTGAAGTCAAAACAGGAATTTTAGCCATTTGTGCCATTGCACTTTTGATTTTTGGATACAGTTTCCTTAAAGGAAAAAATTTATTAGATAACGATCGTACATTTTATGCAATTTATGAAGATGTAGAGGGTTTAGTGACCTCTTCACCTGTAACCATAAATGGACTAGTTGTGGGTAAGGTAGAGTCTATTAAATTTGCAGACTCCAAAGGTAATCTTGTAGTCCGATTTAATGTCAATAGTGATTTTGAATTCTCCAAAAATAGTAAAGCAGCAATACATGCCGGAGGTTTAATAGGAGCGAAGTCATTAGCAATCATCCCTAAATATGAACAAGGACTGCAAGCCAAAGATAAAGATACATTACCAGGATCTGTAGAACTCGGCATTTTGGGATTAATGAATAGCAAACTGACACCATTACAACAAAAATTAGAACGCGCTATTACAGATGCAGATTCATTATTGAATTCTGTAAATGGTATTTTATCTGTAGATACGCAAAATAACTTAAACTCCATTTTTAAGGATCTTAGTGTTACTGTTAAGAATTTTAAAGGAGCGTCAGGTTCTTTAAATAATATATTAGCAGGTAATGAACAGAAATTGAATCGAACCTTCACGAATTTAGATGAGATGTCTAATAGTCTCAATACTTTTTCAGATTCATTGTCTAAAGTGCGCATAGGTAAATTAGCCTCAGAGTTAGAAGGGGTGCTTGCTAATTTTGATAAAATTTCTAAAGATTTAGCGAAAGGTAAAGGAACAGCAGGAAAATTACTGAATGATGATAAGTTATATAATAATTTAGAAAAAACATCTAAAGAGTTAGAATTACTAGTGCAAGATTTGAGATTGAATCCAAAACGTTATGTCCACATATCAGTTTTTGGTAAAAATAATAAAGAGTATACCGCTCCAGACTCCAAAAACAAATAATGTATGCAGTACATTCCTAATATCATATTTGTCATTTGCCTAGTAGTAGGTTTAGGATATTTCGCAAGAAATATTCGAAAGATTATACGAAATATTCGTTTAGGGAAGGCTATAGATCGTTCTGATCAGAAAAAAGAACGCCTTAATGCGATGTTGCGTATTGCATTTGGTCAATCTAAAATGGTAAGAAGGCCAATTGCAGGAGTATTACATATTGTAGTATACCTTGGTTTTATTATTATCAACATTGAAGTCATAGAAATTATTATTGATGGTATTTTTGGTACACATAGAATATTGTCATTTTTAGGAGGCTTTTATGACTTCTTGATCGGATCATTTGAAATTTTAGCACTTTTAGTATTGGTTTCAGTGATACTGATGTGGGGGCGTAGAAATATCATACGATTGAAGCGATTTTGGAACCCTGAGATGGAAGGATGGCCTAAGAATGATGGGAACTTTATTTTGTATTTCGAAATGGTATTGATGGTATTGTTCTTGTTGATGAACGCTACCGATGCCCAGTTACAAAATATGGGAGCAACTCATTACAACATTGCGGGAGCTTTTCCTATAAGCGGTATTATTGTTCCATTATTTGAGAATATGTCTCAAGGAACTTTGGTGATCATAGAACGCTCAGCATGGTGGTTACATATTCTAGGGATTTTAGTTTTTCTTAACTATCTGTATTTTTCTAAACACTTACATATTCTATTAGCATTTCCGAATACATATTATGCCAATTTGTCCCCTCAAGGAGAGTTGGATTCATTGGATTCTGTAACTAATGAAGTGAAATTAATGATAGATCCTGATGCAGATCCTTTCGCGAATCCGCCAGAGGGTGCTGTTGAAGAAACTCCAGAAAAGTTTGGAGCAGCTGATGTTACCGATTTAAATTGGGTACAATTATTAAACGCTTATACCTGTACCGAGTGCGGTCGATGTACGAGTGAGTGTCCTGCAAATCAAACGGGTAAGAAATTATCTCCGCGTAAGATTATGATGGATACTAGAGATCGCTTGCAAGAAATAGGGGATAATATCGACAAAAATGGAGGTGAGATCGTTGATGATGGTAAACAATTACTTAATGATTATATAACTCCAGAAGAATTATGGGCATGTACTAGTTGTAATGCTTGTGTGGAAGCTTGTCCAGTAAGTATAAGTCCATTATCAATAATTGTAGATATGAGACGTTATTTAGTGATGGAAGAAAGTGCTGCACCATCAGAATTAAATGGAATGATGACGAATATAGAAAATAATGGAGCACCATGGCCATTCAATCAAATGGATCGGTTGAATTGGAGTAAAGAGTAGCATCGCAAAATATTGCGACTGTATAAAAAATAAAAGATGTAAAATAACCTACATCTCAACGATAAAGTTAATTTAGTAAAAAGGAAACCCAATACATTAATTATGAAGAAAGAAGAAGTAGAAAAACTCTTACATGATAAAGTAGAAGCAGGAGAACTAGTAAGTCCTGTATTGCCAGATGGTATGAAAAACTATCTAATTGATATCGATGGTACAATTACAGAAGATGTACCTAATGAAGAGCCAGAGCGTATGGCTACTTGTGCACCTTTTCCAGATGCATTAGTGACATTAAACAAATGGTATGAGCAAGGGCATATTATTTGTTTCTTTACTTCTCGAACGGAAGAACACAGAGAAGTTACAGAAACATGGTTGAAAAAACACGGTTTTAATTACCATAGTTTATTAATGGGAAAACCTAGAGGTGGAAACTATCACTGGATTGATAACCATTTAGTTAAGGCTACTCGGTATACTGGAGCATTTACAGAGCTTGTAGAGCGTGTAGTGACTATAGAGGTTTTTGATGACGGAAAGCACGATTAATTCGTATCACAGTATTTAGATATTAGTATTAAGTATATAGCAATGTTTAAAATGCTATTAAAACTTAAATAATATCATTACAGGTAAATAAGTTCCGTAAGAACTCGTTATAAATATCAAACAAGAGGTGTATTTGATTCGAAGTATTGAAACTTTGAATAAGAATAGTATCTAAAGTTAGGTAGACCTGTATAAAGAATATACAAATGATTAGAGATTTATCTCTCTATACTAATATCTAAATACTCAATACTATATACTATGAGTGATATACTAAAAGTACCAACGATGGCAGAATACCTTGCAGAAGGTAAACGACCCGAAGTTTTGTTTTGGGTAGGGTGTGCAGGTAGTTTTGATGATAGAGCTAAAAAAATTACCAAAGCTTTTGTGAAATTATTACATAAAGCAGGAGTAGATTTTGCAGTATTGGGAACAGAAGAAAGCTGTACTGGAGATCCTGCAAAACGCGCAGGAAATGAATTCTTATTTCAAATGCAAGCGGTAACCAATATAGAGGTGCTTAATGCTTATGAAATAAAAAAAGTAGTGACAGCGTGTCCGCATTGTTTTAATACCTTAAAAAACGAATATCCAGTTTTAGGAGGTAATTATGAGGTCATGCATCATACTCAGTTTTTAAAATCATTGCTAGACGAAGGAAGGCTTTCTGTAAATGGAGGTACGTTTAAAGGAAAACGAATCACATTTCATGATCCTTGTTATTTAGGACGTGCCAATGAAGTATATGAAGCACCTAGGGAAGTACTTAAAAAACTAGAAGCAGAGTTGATAGAAATGAAACGATGCAAGCGTAATGGATTGTGTTGTGGAGCAGGTGGAGCACAAATGTTTAAAGAAGCAGAACCTGGTACGAAGGAGATCAATATAGAACGTACCGAAGAAGCACTCGCTATTCAGCCCGATATTATAGCAGCAGGTTGTCCTTTTTGCAATACAATGATGACAGATGGTGTAAAAAATAAAGAACAGGAGCATAAAGTAGAGGTTATGGATATTGCTGAATTAATAGCAAATGCTCAAGAGTTGTAGTAACTTCAAAAAAAACAATGATTATCTTACCATTAGTGTATTAAAAATTAAATTAATAAGGTTATATCTTAATATTTTCACATTTTTATGCCGCTATTTTTCTTAAAATTTAGTTCCTATTCTTTTCATGAAAGCGGAATAGTTTTTGTTTCTTAGTATACTCAAAATAATACCCTCCATTTCTGTTTTGAAATCATAAATAGAATAGGAACTATTAATTTTGATAATAACTCAAATAGAGTTGCATAAAAAAAACATAATGTTAGCAGATTTTAATACCCTTTCAGAAACTTCTAGAGTTTGGATATACCAATCTAATCGTTCTTTTTCAGAAACAGAATTGATTGAGATTCATAAAAAGACAGAAGCTTTTATAACACAATGGACAGCACACGGGGCAGATTTAAAGTCTGGTTTTGAAATCAAGTACAAACGATTTATTTGTATTGCCCTAGATCAAACTTTAAATAGTGCGACAGGCTGTTCAATAGATGCCTCAGTACATTTTATGCAAGAATTAGAAAAAGCATACGATGTAAACCTACTAGACCGAATAAATGTCTCTTACAAACAAGGAGAGTATATAGCATATAAACCTTTAGCAGATTTTAAAAAAATGGCTAAAAATCGAGCTGTTTCCCCAAACACCGTAGTATTTAATAACCTAGTGACTAATATTGCCGAATACCGTACCCATTGGGAGGTTCCTGCAAAGGAGAGCTGGCATAGTCGTTTTTTAAAATAAATTTTTGTGTGGCAACGTAACCTACAGTATTGTATATTTTATATTTTTTTAGTTTCTATTTCTGCAATTGGACAACAAGAACTAAAAAAACCTTTGATCACCGATGATGTTGAATATCAACGATATTGGGTGGATAGTATATACAATCAAATGACCCTAAAAGAAAAGATAGGGCAATTGTTTATGGTCGATTTGTTTTCTTCTAAAACTAAAGAAGAAACCGATAAAGTAAAACGACTCATTGAAGAATATCATATTGGAGGTATTATCTTTTCTAAAGGGGGACCGCAGCGACAAGCAAAGCTAAATAATGAATGCCAAGACCTTTCTAAAGTTCCATTATTGGTAGCAATGGATGCAGAATGGGGATTAGCAATGCGTTTAGACTCTACGTATGCATTTCCTTGGAATATGACCTTGGGAGCAATACAAGATAATGCCTTGATTGAAAAAACAGGACAGCATATTGCGAAGCATTGTAAACGACTGGGAGTACATGTTAATTTTGCTCCAGTTGTGGATATGAATACAAATCCTAATAATCCAATTATAGGAAATCGTTCTTTTGGTGAAGATCGTGATGCAGTTACAGAAAAAGCATTGGCCTTCATGAAAGGCATGCAGAAGGAAGGTGTATTGGCTAATGCAAAACATTTTCCAGGTCATGGAGATACAGATAGTGATTCTCATAAAACATTACCCACGATCAGTTTTGATGCAAAACGAATTGATAGTATAGAGTTATATCCCTACAGGAAGCTTATAGCAGAAAAGCTATCTAGTGTCATGGTGGCGCATCTTAACATCCCTAGTATTGAATCTAGACCTGGATATCCATCTTCAATATCAGAAAAAGTAGTAACGACGCTGCTAAAAGATAGTTTACAGTTTGAAGGCTTGATTTTTACAGATGCCTTAAACATGAAAGGTGCTTCAAATTTCAAAGATCCGGGAGACATTGATTTGGCAGCATTTTTAGCAGGAAATGATGTGTTATTAATTTCTGAAGATATACCCAAAGCAATACAAAAAATAGTAGCGGCTTATTACAGTGGTCAAGTCACAGAAGAGCGTTTGGCGTATTCTGTTCGTAAAATCTTACAAGCTAAATATAAAGCAGGATTACACCAATATACCCCGGTAAACACCATAAACCTTGTAGAAGACCTTAATACTGTAGCAGATGAAGTGTTACATCATCAACTTGTAGAGCATTCCTTAACCGTATTAAAGAATTATAAGGCAGTACTTCCGATTAAAAATTTGGAAAGGAAAAAGATAGCCTATGTGGCTATGGGAGATGATTCTGGAGATGCTTTTTATCAAGAATTACAAAAATATGCTACAGTTGATATTGTAAAGGAAGCACAATTATCAGATCTTATTGAAACACTACGAGCCTATAATTATGTGATTATAGGATTTCATAAATCCAATCGTTCCCCTTGGAAAAAATACAAGTTCACGGATAAAGAATTGGTTTGGTTACATGAAATCACACGGTTAAATACCACAGTGCTTTCGGTATTCGCTAGACCTTATGCAATGTTAGATGTGTTAAGTACCACTAATTTTGAAGGGGTTTTGATGGCCTATCAAAATAGTGAGATCGCGCAACAGAAAGCAGCGCAGCTATTATTTGGAGCTTTAGAGGCTAAAGGAAGATTGCCAGTGACACTGGGTACTCAATTTCCATTAGGAACAGGCTACGATACAAAGTCTTTGAAAAGGTTGTCTTATGGTATTCCAGAAAGTGTAGGGATGAATTCGATGATCTTAAAAAAGATAGATTCCATAGTTCAACTTGCTATTCAGGACACCATGGCTCCTGGAGTTCAATTGCTAGTTGCGAGAAAAGAAAAAATAATATTCAATAAAAATTATGGGTATCATACCTATAAAAAGAAGCGAAAAGTAAGGAGTGAAGATATTTATGATGTCGCTTCTTTAACGAAAATTTTGGCAACTTTACCTTTAACCATGCAGTTAAAAGATCAAGAAGTGCTGTCAATGCAAACTAAAGTAGGAGAGCTTCTACCGTCCTTTAAGGGCTCAAATAAAGAACATATTACAGTGCGCTCAATGTTGTCGCATTATGCAAAATTGAGATCATGGATACCTTTCTATCGATATACATTAGATTCTATTACAGGGCTGCCTGATGCAAAATATTATCGTGCTAAGTCTGAGGCTGGTTTTTCAACTCAGGTAGCAAAAAAGTTATATATCCGCGATGATATGACGGATTCTATAATGGTACAAATCCGAGATAGTGAATTAAGGAAAAGACTTCGATATAAGTACAGTGATCTTCCTTATTACATTATGAAAAAATTTATAGAGCAGCATCATAAAAAATCATTAGATGTATTGACTCAACAGTATGTGTATCGCCCTTTAGGAGCGATGCATACAGGATATTTACCCTTAAATAGATTTGATAAAAAACAAATCATACCAACAGAAGACGATACATCATTTCGTCAACAAGTGATACATGGGTATGTACACGATCAAGGTGCTGCCATGATGGGTGGTGTAGGTGGTCATGCAGGTTTATTTGGAAATGCAAATGATATTGCGAAAATCATGCAAATGTATCTTAATGAAGGGTATTATGGAGGGAAACGATATATTGCAGCAGAAACGTTAAATGCATTTAACACCTGTTATTACTGTCCTAGAGATGTAAGACGGGGTGTTGGGTTCGATAAGCCGCAATTAGGAAAGGCAGGACCTACATGTGGTTGTGTGTCTAAACAAAGTTTTGGACATAGTGGTTTTACAGGTACGTTTACATGGGCAGACCCAGCAGAAGAGATCGTATATGTATTTTTAAGTAACCGTACATTTCCAGATGCAGCAAACCGTAAATTGATTTCAAATGATATCCGTTCAGAGATTCAACGTGTGATTTATGAAGCTATTGAAGACTAAATAAGTGCTTTCATATAAGTATATGATCGATAAAAATCATAATGATTTGAATTTTAGTAATACAAATAGAAAGTTGTCTGATAAAAAGAATAGTTGTCTTTATTCTTGACTTTATTTCGATATTTCTGGGCTTAAAAAATGTTACTTTTCAAAAAAGCTAAATACAGAACCTCCATAGCGTCTAGCATTGGTAAAACAGGGTGTATCCTCTAGTGTTGTATGTTTAGAATGTTCTATAATCAGTACGCCATCATCATTTAAGAGCTCTTTTGTAAAAACAAGTTCAGCGATTTTAGCAAACTCTTCTGTCGTAAAATCATAAGGAGGGTCTGCAAAAATAAGATCAGCTTTATGACGGACTTTTCCCAAATACGAATACACATCACTTTTTATCGTTTGTATTGGAAATTCTAAGGTTTCAGCAGTGCTTTTAATAAACCCCACACAACCAAAATGAGTATCCACAGCTGTGATATGTTGAGTACCACGAGAAGCAAATTCATAGCTAATATTACCAGTACCCGCAAAAAGATCTATTACGGTAATGGAAGGGAAGTGAAAAGAATGATTTAAGATGTTAAATAAGCCTTCTTTAGCCATGTCCGTAGTTGGACGAACAGGAAGCTTCTTGGGAGCCTGTAATCGCTTTCCTTTGTAATGTCCTGATATGATTCTCATAAGTTATATAGTGCTAAGTAATGCAAAGTGTTTTCTAGCTTCTGTGTTAGAAGCGGTGTCAGTAAATTTTGAATGCTCATGAGCTATAATGTCCATAAGACTAATGTTTCTTATATATTGATGTGCAATGGCATAATATTCATCTGTTGTAGCGATATCTCCTAAACAATATAAAGGGAACTCTTCAGGGTTTAAGGATAATTGTTCTGTTGTAAATAATAAGTGATATAGAAAATCTTCTTTGGTTTGAGCGCTAAAGGTATTGGCTAGAAGTAAATGTCCTGCATTGATAATAATGAGATCGAATGACATCTTATTTTTATGGGCGTATACTACAGTACCAGTATTATTTTTTTCTTTACTTAGAAGTTTGTCAATTAATAGGGTAGCAGTATGGGTATAATTAAAAGATCCAAAACTATCAAATAAAAAATTATTAATATTCATGTATGGAATATAGACAATGACCAACTCATGTTGAGTTAATACATCATAGGCAATGAAATCATTGGAAAGTACCTTTACATTGGATTGCAAGTATGTATTTAGCATATTTTCATCAAATAATGCTAGTGGTACTATGGTGTATAGTTCATTTTCGTATACTACATTAATAGTGTTAAAAACAGCGTTAAGCAAAGGGTGTTCGCGAAATAACTCTTTTATCTTGCTTAGGGCAAGTTCAGGAGAAAGTATAGTGTTAAAATCAATAGATCCTACAGGAGTGACTTCTTGTTCAGAATTTAGGACACAAAAAGAAAGTCCATTCAAGCTTACCTGAATGGACAATGTATCTTTAAAAGAATCAGTACTGCTATTAGTCGTTTGCACCATAAGTTTTAGGCCAGTTACCAGAAGTATTGATTTCTGTCATAGATCCAACAGCAATATAAGAACCGTTTACACCATCTACTGATTTTACATCTTTTTCTTGCGTCAACAGATCTTGATCTTGATCATGTAATAAATCATCTTTAGTGATCTTCGCTTCAAATACAGGAACCTTAAGACCATTTTTGTCTGCAATGCCTGCATCTAATTTGATATTAATTTTCTTATCTTCAATATCTAATACCATCATGTTTTTGTAACGATCAGATTTTTTAAATAAAGAGTCTTTTACAGATGCATAACCAATAGTATCTACAACAATAGTATCTTTAGGTTCATCAATATTCAATATTTTATTAAAACGAACAAAACTAGAATCTCTTCGCTGTGTAAGTGTAAACTTCGCTGTCTCGATAAAGTTAATTAATTTTGCAGGATCTTTTTGGAATTTTCCAGTTACAGTTTTGTGAGCAAGTTCTGCATCACGAATATCCTTTAGTTTTTCAATTGCTTGAGCATAACGATCCTTTTTTGTTTCATTAAATTTTACAGGACCATTTACAGAGTTGTATACTAAGTATCCTAAAAAAAGGATAACTACCCATAGGATTAATTGAAGAAAAATTTTCATTTTATAATGTAGCTTTAAAAATTAGTGTATCCGCAAATCTACAATTTTTTTTCAATCGTAAAAGGCAATAGCCAAAAAATCCTCACTATCTTTGATATATTTTTAACAAAAACGAATTTAAGTTCAAAATTAATGAATGAAAAAACTGATTTTTATACTACTTTAATACAAGATTTTTCATTTACTCCTACCTTAAAACAAGATGTAGTTTTACAGAAACTTGCTGATTTTGTGGTTTCTAAGGAAAAAGATACACTGTTTCTTCTTAAAGGATATGCAGGTACAGGAAAGACAACACTTATTGGTACACTGATAAAAAATATTTGGAAGGTAAAATTAAGTTATGTGATATTGGCGCCCACAGGTCGGGCAGCAAAAGTGATTAGTAACTACGCAAATAGTCCAGCGCAAACCATTCATCGTGCAATTTATTATCCAAAGCGCAATAGTAGTGGAGGGCTAGCATTTCAATTAAAACAAAATAAAAGCCGAAATACTATTTTTATAGTGGATGAAGCTTCTATGATTCCAGATACGCCTAGTGATAGTAAATTATTTGAAAATGGTTCATTGCTAGATGATTTAATGTTATATGTGTATTCCGGGCATAATTGTAAAATTTTATTTATTGGTGATACCGCTCAGTTGCCTCCAATACGTCTAGAAGTGAGTCCAGCACTCAATTTAGAGACATTATCATTAGGGTTTAATAAAGAAGTTACGCATATAGAATTGGATGAAGTAGTGCGGCAAGCTTCGGATAGTGGTATTCTAATGAATGCTACACGTTTAAGAGAGTTTTTGAATGAAGGTTTTTATACCTCGTTCGAGTTTACGCTTAATGGGTATCCAGATGTGGTACGATTAATCGATGGTCATGAAATTATAGATGCCTTACAAGATTCTTATACACAGTCAGGTCATGAAGAGTCTGTAATCATAGTACGTTCTAATAAACGAGCGAATACATATAATCAACAGATACGATCCCGTATTCTCTTTCAGGAAAATGAACTATCTGCGGGGGATTATGTAATGGTAGTAAAGAATAATTATTTTTGGTTGGATCCTAAAAGTGAAGCAAGTTTTATAGCTAACGGGGATACTATAAAGATTTTAGAAATATTTGCAATTAAAGAATTATATGGGTTTCGGTTTGCAGAAGTGAAAGTAAGTCTGGTAGATTATCCGAATCATAAACCTTTTGAAACGGTATTAATTTTAGATACCATTTCTGCGGAGACACCGTCAATGTCGTATGAAGATTCGAATCGGTTATATCAAGAAGTGGCTAAAGATTTTGAAGAAGAGACCTCTAAATATAAAAAGTTTTTAGGAGTGAAAAACAATAATTTTTTTAACGCATTACAAGTCAAATTTTCTTATGCGATCACATGTCATAAGTCGCAAGGAGGGCAATGGGATACCGTTTTTGTAGAGCAACCTTATCTTCCAGAGGGCATTAATAAGGATTATTTGAGGTGGTTATATACGGCAATTACAAGAGCTAAAACTAAATTATATCTTATAGGGTTTAAAGATGATTTTTTTGAAATGTAACATTGTGTTTAATTATTTCAAGACATAATTGATATGTTTTTTTTTTAAAACTATTAGTTATCTGTATTAAAAAATCGATTAAAAAAACTATTTTTGGGTTTACTAAAAAAAGAAAATTTTTATTTTGAATACTACGAAATTAAAAGTAATAGCTATGATTCCTGCGAGATATGCAGCATCTAGATTTCCTGGAAAGTTAATGAAAGATTTAGGGGGGAAAACCGTAATTCAAAGAACGTATGAGGCCGCAGCTAGTGCAGCGCTTTTTGATGATATATATGTAGTTACAGATAGTGAAATTATTTACAATGAGATAATTTCTAATGGTGGTAAGGCAATTATGAGTATTAAAGAGCATAGCTGTGGAAGTGATCGTATTGCAGAGGCAATAGAGAATATGGATGTTGATATTGTAGTTAATGTACAAGGAGATGAACCCTTTACTGATAAAGGAAGTTTAGAAAAAGTACTAAACGTATTTTATGATGAAGATGCGGACCGGATTGATTTAGCAAGCTTAATGACTCCTATGAATGATTGGGATGATATTATCAATGCTAATAGTGTGAAAGTAATTACGGATAAAAATAATTATGCATTATATTTTTCTAGGTCTCCAGTGCCATACCCTAGGGATAAAGAAGGGGGGTATACGTATTTCAAGCATAAAGGAATATATGCGTTTAGAAAACAAGCACTATTAGATTTTTATCATTTACCTATGCGGCCTTTAGAAGCTTCAGAAAAAATAGAATGTATTCGATATTTAGAGTATGGTAAAAATATAAAAATGATAGAGACAGATCATGAAGGAGTGGAGATTGATACTCCCGAGGATCTTGAAAAAGCAAATAAAAGAATTAATAAACAAAACTTTTTTGATATAGAAACGACAGCTATTTTAGAAGGTAAAAAAATCTCTAAACATAAAAATTTCCCAATGGTGCCTAGAGTAGTTTTTGGGGAAGGTTCATTTAATCAAGTAGGTGATATCTTGTTAGAACAGCGTAAAGGAAATGCGCCTTTTGTATTTGTTATAGATGATGTTTTTGAACAAAATAAAATATTAATTGAGTCTAGGATTCCTTTAGAAAGCATGGATAAAATTATTTATGTTTCTACAAAGGACGAGCCAAAAACAAGTCAAGTAGATGCTTTGGTTACTGTTATTAAAGAAGAATATAACTTCATGCCTAGTGGTATAATAGGAATTGGTGGAGGATCAGTTTTAGATTTAGCTAAAGCAATTGCCATCATGATTACTAATGAGGGAAGTGCCAAAGATTATCAAGGATGGGATCTAGTAAATAATAAGGCAGTTTATCATGTAGGGATTCCTACAATATCAGGTACAGGAGCAGAAGTGTCTAGAACAACTGTGTTAACGGGGCCCGAAAAGAAGCTGGGTATTAACTCAGATTACACACCGTTTGATCAAGTAATTTTGGATCCAGAATTAATTCATGGAGTTCCTAAACAACAATGGTTTTACACTGGTATGGATTGTTATATCCATTGTGTAGAATCGTTAACAGGTACATATTTAAACGCATTTAGTCAAAGTTATGGAGAGAAAGCATTAGATCTTTGTAATGAAATATTTTTAGATTCTAATTTAAGTAGAGAAGAGGCAGATGCGAAGTTGATGATGGCGTCATGGCATGGCGGAATGAGTATAGCATATTCTCAAGTAGGCGTTGCTCATGCGATGAGTTATGGATTAGCTTACGTATTAGGAACAAAACATGGTATTGGAAATTGTATTGTGTTTAATAAATTAGAAGAGTATTATCCTGAAGGAGTGGCTACATTCAAAAAAATGATAGCCATTAATGGTATTGAGCTTCCTGAAGGAGTTTGTAAGGATGTCTCTGAAGAGGATATGGATACGATGGTTTCAGTAGCTTTAGGTTTAGTACCATTATGGGAAAATGCTTTAGGAAAAGATTGGAAAACTAAAGTTAATCCAGAAAAATTAAAAGCACTCTATAGATCGTTGTAAGGATGAAATTATTAATCTAATACTTTTATGAAAAGGTTCTATTCATTTTTTTATTATAGAGTATTAGGATGGAATTTGATAGGTGATTTTAGTAAAAATACGGTCCCCAAATGCATAATAGTAGCCGTTCCACATACGAGTTGGCATGATTTTTATATAGGATTATTGATCCGGAAAATAACAGATACTACTATTAATTTTTTGGGAAAAAAAGAACTATTTAAAGGGGTGTCTGGGTGGTATTTTCGAAAAGTAGGCGGTATTCCGTTAGATAGAACTTCAGGACAGAATACAGTAGTGTCGATAGCTAAACTGTTTGAAGACTATGAAGAGTTGCGAATTACTATAGCTCCCGAAGGGACGCGAAAGAAAGTGAAAAGATGGAAAACAGGTTTTTATTTTGTAGCTAAAAAAGCAAAAGTTCCTATTATTCTAATAACTTTTGATTTTAAAAAAAAACAAAATGTAATCTCAGCACCTTTTTATCCTACCGATAACACTGAAAGAGACTTCGAGTATATGTATGCTTTTTTTAAAGGAGTAAAAGGAAAGGTACCTGAATATAGTTTTACTAGGGATTAAAATTTTGGCAAAGTTTCTTTTTGTATTTCTTGTTTCGTGTTGTTTTTTTTCGCCCTGTATTAAATACTAAAGGGGTGCTATAAAATGTAGGCCCAAAAGTGATATGTGCATTATATACTTGCGAAATAGCATTCTCAATTGGTATAATATTCAATTCTTTAAGAGGTTCTATGTAAGCTACCCAAAAGATATTATTAGCGATAGCGTACCGTACATCCAAAGCAGAATGAAAATTAGCAGTCATTGTATCTAAAAGTAAATCTTTGTCTAGATCAGCAGATTTCATGGTTGGACTCATAATTTGCATACGATTATTGGTCGAATCGGTGATACCGAACATTACCGTTTTTTTTGCATGAAAACTGCCAATTTCCAGAAACTCCAGCTATCGTGTCTGCGTGTCTGCGTGTCTTGTGATTATTTCAGATAGGGTGTCAACATTCATTGATTGTGTATAGGCAATACTAGATATACATAGAAAAAAGAATATGAAGTACTTTTATAAGCGTTTTAATAAAAAAAACAACTAGTTGTGTAATAGAAGTATAGATTACTAGTCGTGAAAATGGTAATCTTATTACAATAAATAATAGTATAGTATATTTTTTATGATTATTTGAAAAAGATACTATACTATTATGACAAATATGGGTTTAATCCATAGAATTCCCCGAGGCAGAGCCTCGGGTATATCGACCGGATTCAAGACTTTTAGAACCAAGAGTCAAGATAAAATAACGTCTTGTTTCCTGTTTCTTGGAGCGGTCTTATCTCTGATACCTCGATGGCTCTGCCTCGGGGTAGTTACATTATACATTGTGGAGTTTAACTCTCCAAGGCTAGCCTCGAAATGTCCGCTGGATGCCTCGCGAGGTAGTTGACTACCATACTGGTATGAAGTACTAAAACCTGTAGTATTCTAAATATCGTTAAAATGAATTTATCATTTTTCGTTTATTTATAAAATAGCGTTTAGAATATGCTACTTGCTTTTAAAACTTCATACATTGTTTCTTAACAAAAATCACTAACCCTATATGTTTTAGTCTACAAATTATAAGATTGTTTATTGTGGTGTGTAATTGTGTTATTGTTTTTCTACTTTAGGAGATACAGCTTTAGTACAAGTTAAAGTTATTTTTTTAGACATTCCTATACTGTTAAAATCAGTGGATCCTGTTAATTGTGTTATGAGCTTCATAAAATCATCCCATGCATTTGGACCACAAATTTCGATACATCCAGTAGCCCCCCATATTTCTGTAATGGGATCAGGTGATCCTGGAATGATTAACCAATCATTCTGTATTTGCCATACTCCATCCATTAAATCATTTATCCATTGTAATGCGTACGATTGTTCGTTTGATAAGCCTATAAGTTTTTCATAGATTCCTTCTGAAATATTTGTGTAGATTCCAAATCTAAGGATTTCAAAGCTTTTAGAAATGATATGCCCCTGATCATTAGTGCCTGTTACTATCATTTCATATAAAGGCATTTTGTATAAAGTATTATTAGTATCTGGATAACTGTGTACTATTGTAGTTCGAATAATTGTTTTTGTAATTGTGATATTTATCGCACGGATAGTAGTGCTTTGTTTTTTAAATAGTCTTGTTTTTTTTCCCATGGCGAATTATTTTTTTGATAAAATTATGTACAGGTTTTCTACATTATTTTGAGTAGATTTAGTCGCTATGGGATGACTAATAAATTACACTTTAATATTGTTCTTTATATAAGTTATTTTGGTTATTTTTCTATTTCATATTTTATAATTTTTAAATTTAATTATTTGTTTTTTAGTGTTTTAAATGGGTTAGTCTCTTTTTTTAATTACATTTAAACTCTTATTTAATGCTTTCAAATATACTATTTTTTGCTAAACACTATAGTATAGGTTATGTAAAATTTTATACATTTTTATTTTTTAACATTTTTTATATTTATAAGGGATTAATTCGCAGTGAGTTAGCTGTTAATAGATCAGTAATCATTCTGTTGTAATGAATCTAAAAAGGGGATTTTAGCTATTAATTTTAAAGTTATGAAAAGGAAATAACTTTACTGCTAGATGTAACGTCACTTTTTAGTGAAGTAAAGGAAGCATCTTTTTTTTGAATTTTATGCTGAGCGCACATCCTCTGTATAGAGCCCATACAGTAAAAGAAATCCATACTCCATGAAGTTTAAAATCTAATAAATTACAGATATACAGTGTTGGAATGAATCCTAGAAATGTAGCACCTAATAATACATTACGTAAATATTTCATTTCACCAAGGCCTTTGAAAATACCATCAAAAACAAAAGCAAAACCATTAATAGGTTGTACAATAAGTACAATGAAAAATATACTATAAAATGCATCTAAAACAGCAGTTTCATGAGAAAAGATAGTTCCAATAGGATAATAAAATAAGAAACCAATTATAGCTAGCATCATGCTTACTCCAGTACCGTAAAGCGTAACACGTTTTCCTAAAGTCCATAACGATTGGTAATCTTTAGCACCTAGCAATCGTCCGCTTAATATATTGCCAGCAGCTCCATAACCATCGATAAAAAAAGCGGTAAACATCCAGATATTAAGAGCAATGGTATGCGCGGCAATATATTCGTCACCATAGGCTGTGGCATTAGCGTTAGCAAAATATAAAGCTGTATTTAAGGCAATAGAGCGCACAAAAAGATTGAGACTCATGGTAATTAATTTACTCAATTCAGGATGAATAGGAAAGCACAATTTGAGTGATATGTCTGTTTTGAATAGTAATAATACAAATGCAACTATCGCCATGCAGGCTTGAGCAATTAAACTAGCCCATGCAGCTCCCTCTATAGCCATAGGAGTAATGTATCCCGAAACTCCATATACTAAAATATAATCTAATCCGATGTTGATAAAGACACCCAAGATCGCAATGATCATTGGCCAAAATGTATTTTGTAACCCTCTGAAAATTCCAAATATGGCGAAAGTAAATAGTGTGAGTGGAAATCCCCATACTCTTATTGAGTAATAACTAACACAGTACTGTAAGATTAAACCAGAGGCATTATAGAGCTTGAAAATATCTTCTATAAAAAAAATAGTGGATACTAATACAAGGATACTTAGTGTAATATTTAGAAAAATGGCTTGCGCAGGTAATGTTTTTATTTCCTCAATTTTACCAGCTCCAAGATATTGCGAAATAATAGCGGAGATAGCACTGCGTGTTTGCCCTAAGATCCAAATCAATGCAGATAGGAACGATCCTGCAATTCCTGCCGCAGCCAAAGATTCTGTGCCGTATTCAGGGATTTTACCTACGATTGCAGTATCTGTTATGGATAGTATGGGTTCTGCTATGCCTGCTATAATTGCAGGAACGGCTAATTTATTGATGTTTTTAAAACTAATGAGTGTAGACACCACAGATGAAATATATAATGCAAACGTTAATTGAGGAAAAGAGGTAAATTTATGGTTTTTAAAATTTAAAACCTATACATAATGAGTACAGTAACCACGGCTTCATTATCGGTTATAGAATATATTACCTATGAATTTGATTTGAAAAATAGCTTTTCATTATCCTTTAGATGTATTAATAATGATTTCATAAGTATTTCTAGTGCTAAGTTTTCAGAATTTATAAGGATCCTAAGACGCATTTTTTTAAATAAATGAAGGGTAGCACCCCAACTTTATTGATTATTTTTTTTAACAAAATGTTAAAACAGTTATTATTTTGTTAAATGTGTTAAAAGTATAAGGGGCTCATTTGCCTAAGCTTAGAATTAATTCCATCTTAGTAAAAGAATCCTAATGCTAGGTTGCAAAAGCGAGATAATGTTGATCTATGGGAAATTTAAATACTAAACAAATGAAGAATATATCGTATATATTATGCTTGAGTATGATAATTGTTACCAACTTTTTAATGTTGTCATGCAGCAGTGATAGTAATGATATTCCTCCAATATCCAAAAGTAGTGAGAGCGAAATCACTCAGTTTTTCTTTCGTGCAAATACGAATGGAATACCTCAAGATATTTCTGGAACTATTGATTCTGATACTAAAACAATAGAAGTAATTATGCCCTTTATAGTTGATGTTACTACATTAATCCCAGAAATATTGATTTCAGAAAAAGCAACCTTAACTGGGCCTTTAGAATTGGAAGGAGTAGATGTCTCAAAACCAATAGAGTATACGGTTACAGCAGAGAATGGAAGTACGGAAATATATACAGTATCTATAATCATTACTAAGAGTACTACAAGTATTACAACATTTGCTATTAATGCAGTTGATAATGAAATTTTTCAAACAGATGTAATAGGAGTAATTAATGAAGCGAATAAAGAAATAGAGATTGTGCTTCCAGATGTTGATATTTCAGCATTAAAAGTCAGTGTACAATTGTCTGAAGGTGCTACAATTAATTTAGATGAAAATGCGATATTAGATTTTACTAAGTCCCCGTTAGAACTTATCGTTACAGCGGCTGATGGTGTTACGAGCTCTGTATACACAATACAGGTAACACTTCAAGAAAAACAAAGTGAAATTACAGCTTTTCAATTTTTAGCAATAGATAATGCAAGTCTTAATTTCGATGTAGATGGGACGCTAGATGAAGTAAATAAAACGGTAACAGTTACATTACCTGAAGGGGTAGTGCTAAAGGACTTAATACATACTACACTAGTAACAGAAGGTGCAACCATAGAAAAAATAATTGAGGGTGAAAATGTACGTTTTGAAGTTACTTCTAAAGATAAAAATACCGTAGTCTCATATATAATAGTGACGAATATTATTTCGGATCGTTTGGTGTTAAAGGCAATTTTTGATGCAAACCCAACATCAGATATAGATTGGCCTGTTTTGGACCTTACAAGTGATATCGCTAGTTGGAGTGGGGTTACAGTAGAAGACGGAAGAGTAGTGAGACTCGAAAAAGATAAATTAACAATAGTACCTAAGGAGATTAAATATTTAACGGCACTCCGAGTATTGAATCTTAACTATAGTTTTTTAGACAGTTTACCAGAAGAGTTGCGGTATATATATACATTAACAAATATTTCATTAATAGCGAATAATTTGACAGCTCTTCCCGATTGGTTTGGTGAATTGCCAAATTTAGAAAGAATAGATCTCTCTAGAAATAAGTTCAATGCGTTTCCGAATGCGATTTTGGGATTAACACAATTGAAGTATCTTTTTATAAGATTTAATAGAGGCTTATCCGAATTACCAGATAATATAGGAACATTATCTTCAGTATTGGAATTAGATGTTTCTGGAAATTCATTAGGAACATTGCCTATCGGGATTAAAGATTTGGTAAAGGCTAGACGTTTAAACTTTAGCAAAAATTTATTGAATTCAATTCCAAAAGAAATAGCGAATATAGGAGGGTTAGAACTTTTAGATCTTAAGGATAATAGATCGTTACGAAGTGTTCCGCAAGAGATTTGTGATTTAAATAATACTCCAGGCTTTTTATTATATACTGATGTAGGAGTTTGTCCTTAAGTTTTCACAATGATTCACTTTAAAATTTAGTCTGATATTAGAACTAAATCTTGATCAACGGATTCATATATTAATTATACAAAAAAGGAGTTCAATCGCGATTAAACTCCTTTTTTTATATAGTGTTGCATTTATTTTAATCTTCTGAGGATTCTTCCATACTGTGATATACATTTTGTACATCATCATCTTCTTCAATTTTTTCCAATAACTTCTCTACATCAGCAACTTGTTCTGGAGTCAATTTTTTGGTGACTTGCGGGATACGTTCAAATCCAGAAGATAGAATTTCGAGATTTCTACTTTCCAATTCTTTTTGTATTGCCCCAAAACTTTCAAACGGAGCATAAATTAATATGCCATCATCATCTTGAAATATTTCTTCTGCACCAAAATCAATAAATTCTAATTCTAACTCTTCAGGATCAATACCTTCGCCATTGATTCTGAAATTGCAAGTGTGATCAAACATAAATTCAACAGAACCAGAGGTTCCTAAGTTTCCATCACATTTATTAAAACAAGCACGAACATTGGCTACGGTCCTATTATTATTATCGGTTGCGGTTTCTACTAGAATAGCAATACCATGTGGCGCATAGCCTTCAAATAAGACCTCTTTATAATCACCTTGATTTTTATCACTAGCTTTTTTGATTGCACGTTCTACATTATCCTTAGGCATATTTGCCGCCTTAGCATTTTGTATTACAGCCCTCAGTCTTGAGTTACTTTCAGGATTTGGACCTCCTTCTTTCACAGCGATAACAATGTCTTTACCAATTCTAGTAAATGTCTTGGACATTGCTGACCATCGTTTCATCTTTCTCGCTTTTCTGAATTCAAAAGCTCTTCCCATAATTTAATTTTAAAAGTATATATGCAAACATAAGTAGAATGCCTTTTTTAAGCAAGTACTACGCGTAACTATTTCAAAGGTACGTACAAAGCTTTACCATTTCGCAGAATTGATAGGATATAGCGCTTAGTATATGATTTATAGCATTCGTTGTTGTAGGCGATGTATTGTTTTAGCAAACATAATATCTTTAATCGTAACTACATGACCAGCATCATGCGTAGATAATCGTATCGTTATTGTATTATAGCTATTGGACCAGTCTGGATGGTGCTGCAATGCTTCAGCTTCAAAAGCAATTTGAGTCATCATAGCAAAAGCCTGTTTGAAATCGTCAAAAGTTAGTATGGTATGTAATGTGTTATCTTCATGCTTCCAATTTGGAAGTGTCTTTAGATGTTCCTCAATTTCAATATTGGTTAATCTCATATCAATCCTATTCTCTAAACGTTTTTCTAATTTTCTATTGTAAACCTAAATGCTCACGGAGCACACTATCTTTATTGCTATTTTTATTCCAGTATGGCGATATGATTCTCGCCTTTTTTGTAGCTGTAGTCGTCAAATTTTGTGCAGTATTTCCGGAACCACTAATAAACGTTTCCGTCCACCCTTCAATTTCGTATGGAAACTCTTTTTTAAATTGAATACTGATACTTCTTTTTAAAGTAGGATATATAAGGGTATACTTACTTATGCCTTCTGTAGTTATTAAGGATGCTTTTGCTTCATAAGCTTTAATACTATAATGTTTGAGTCTACAAAACTCTAGTGAAGGCACAATCTTTAATTCTCCTTGTGGTAAATCACTAGGCGTGATTCTGATTTTAGTCCAAAGTTCATTTTCTAAAATAGCTGTGTCTAGTTGAAATTCCTCATCAGCTTCTTCTTGAAAATAAGAATGCGATACGACATCATAGTGTGATGTTCTATTATTTAATTGGGCATATACATGACCACACCATTCTTGTATAGAACTTGATATTTTTATAGCATGGCTATTATCTGCAATAGGATAAAAAGCACTTTGCATGATTGCATATGGATAGATACCCGTATTAAATTTTTTAGTACTATTCAATTTTAAAATAGGAATGTTGCTTGAACTTTGTTGATCGGCTTTGACCTGAATTTTAGGTAAAAAATCTTCAGTAACAAATATTAATGAGGAGGTACCTTCACGAAGTTCACCATATCGAGCTTGTTGGAGCGTATAGGATGTGATTTCGGCAGTGCCATTATACCAGTACGCTTTAAATTTTGGAGAAGGATCTTTTGCTTTAGAAGGAGCAGTTACTTTTGTTGTATTGGTTACAGCAGTATTTTCTTTTGTAATTGTTGTACATGCAAGAATACCGAGAATACCAATGAGTCCAAATATGAATATAGTTTTGTTCATAATACAAAATAATAAGAGTATAGTAAATGAAATTCTAAATTACGATTTCCTTAGGAAACGGCAAGATCATTTAGCGTTTGATACACAAGATGTGTAGGTAATCCCATGACATTGGTATAGGTACCATCGATATGTGTAATACCAATTAACCCAATCCATTCTTGTATACCATAAGAACCCGCTTTATCAAGAGGGGTATAGGTATCTACGTAATACTCAATTTCCGCAGTAGTCAATTTTTTGAAGGTAACCTTAGTCGTGTGATGCATAACTTTGGTTGTAGTTAGCGTTTTAAAACACACAGAGGTAATCACTTGATGAGTGTTGTTGGATAAAGAAGCAAGCATTGTTTTGGCTTCTTTCAGGTTTTTTGGCTTTCCTAAAGCTTGATCTTGATGCCAAACAATAGTATCACTAGTGATTAAGATATCACCTTCTTTTAAGTCGGAGAAAGCACTAGATTTTAATTTGGCTAGATAGTCAGAAATTTCATCTGCTTTTAAATGGTCAGGATAAACCTCTTCAATTTCTTTTACTTGAATGGTGAAATCTAGACCTAAATCTTTGAAAAACTGTTGTCGTCTAGGAGATCCTGAAGCTAGAATTACATGATGTTGTTGTAAGGATTGTTTTAACATGGCTTAGCGTAATACAAATTGATAAGAGAGTAATGATAAGGCAGCAATAATGGAAACAAACGTAAGTAGGATACGAAATGAAGATATTCTTTTTTCAGCTTCAAAAGTCCAACTTGTAATGGATATATATAATAAAGGCGCTACAATCCCGAGTAAAGCCAATAGTGTACTATTCATACTAGCAAACAAATAGGTATAGACGTAATATACTACAGCAATAATGGTTAGTATCGAAATACCACTAATAATCTTTAAGGTTCTATGTTGTCCCAGCAACACAGGAATAGATTGAATTCCGTTAGCATGATCTTGAGTTCGGGTGGTAGTGTCTTGTAGAAGTGTCCAAAGTAACGCTAGTATAAAAGCAAAAATGGAATAATCAAATACAATCGAAAAACAGACTTTCTGTATCGATTGGTTTGTTGCAGTAATTGATGGTAAGAGGTCAAAAAGCCCCACACTTAATAGTGCAAGTGAGATTAAAAATGCAATGGTTACATTTTTTACGATGAGTATTTCTTTAAGATAGGTAGCATACATATAGAAACCAATAGAAGCAATAATAAACAAAGTAACAAATATGGGTCTCTCTATGATGTTAGCTACATAAAAACCGATTCCCACTCCTAGAATGTTTAGTATCATAAACGCCCAGTGTGTTGTTTTGACCGAGATAGATTTAGGCAATTGTGGGGTGTCGTATTTATATAAAGCAATACAGATCGCTCCTGCCGAAGCTATTGCTACAGTTGATAATAGTAGTAAGAACAGTCCAAAGCTATTCAAGGTAACTTGTATCCCATACGGTCTAAAAGGTTCAAACAATCCATATCGAATGCACAGTTGTGCAAGGGTAATGAGCAGTATATTTGGAAACTTAATGAGTTTTAAAAATGCAATCATATAAATCTTGGTTGGTATGTAGTCAAAAGGTTAAGGTAGTCAAAGATGCGACCTTACTTTGACACTTTAAAATTTTAAGGATATAATTTAGTTGTCAGTATATATATGGAATGTGAAAATTGTAATTCTCGTTTGAGTTTAGTAGCAAAGTTTCAAAGCCACAGAGAAGTAAAGGTTTTATTTGCTTTAATTACGATTAGCCTAAATTCTAACAACGTAGTGGTCTAGTTTCTAAAACACTCATCGATGATGATACGGCTCATTTTTAAGAATCGTATATCCTCGATACAGTTGCTCAATAAAAAATAAGCGAACCATTTGATGTGAAAACGTCATTTTTGATAAGGATAGCATTCCATTAGCACGTTTATATACTTCAGGGCTAAATCCATAGGGCCCTCCAATAGCGAAGATCAATCGTTTGCATCCACTGTTCATGTGTTTTTGTAGGACTTCAGAAAAATCGATAGAACTGTATTGTTTTCCTTTTTCATCAAGTAGTATAACAACATCTGCTGTCGAAACCTTCGTTAAAATAGCTTGTCCTTCTTTTTCTTTTTGTTGCGCTTCGCTAAGGTTTTTTACTTTTTTAAGGTCAGGAATAATATCAAAGTTAAATTTCACATAAAAGCCAAGTCTTTTGATGTACTCTTTAATCAGTATTTCTAAATCGGTACTATCCGTTTTACCAATAGCAATAAGTTGTATTTGCATGGATGTTATTTTTGTATTTTGGAGCGTTAGGCATCAGGTTTATGTGATTTGGTATTGGATTTTTCAAATACCACTAAACTCATAATTTTTTTATTTCACTTCTGACACTTCGGAATAGTATCTATTTTAGTAGTTAGCCACTAGGGGGTAGTCATTAGTTTTTTTAAACTCCTGTATTCCACTTCTATTTCAAACTTTGTAAATTAAATTTAGTTGATCGTTTTTATTATTAAAAATCGTACTTCGTAAATCTAAAATCGTAAATCTATTTTAGGCGTTAAGATTTGTCTCACATCTAGTATCTAATAGCGTAGCGGTCTATAATCTATTTTCGTACTTTAGCAAAAATAATGATTTCATATGATTAGTAAAGACCAATTTGAAAAGGAAATTGATTTAATAATCGCTAATGCTATTCGAGAAGATGTAGGAGATGGCGATCATAGTTCATTAGCATGTATCCCTAATTCAGCTACAGGAAAAGCGCAATTATTAGTAAAAGATGAAGGCATACTTGCCGGAGTCGAATTTGCAAAACAAGTATTTCATTATGTAGATCCAAGTCTAGAGATTACAGTAGGTATAGAAGACGGTGCTAAAGTCACTTATGGAGATGTTGCTTTATATGTTTCAGGAAGTTCACAATCTATTTTAAAAGCAGAACGATTAGTCTTGAATGCAATGCAGCGTATGAGCGCCATCGCTACAAAGACCAATCATTTTGTGTCGTTATTAAAAGGTACAGGAACACAAATATTAGATACACGAAAAACAACTCCTGGAATTCGAGCTTTGGAAAAATGGGCTGTAAAAATAGGAGGAGGAGAGAACCATAGATTTGCATTATATGATATGATTATGCTAAAAGACAATCATATTGATTTTGCAGGAGGAGTAACCAAGGCTATTGAGCAAACCAAACAGTATCTAGCAGATGAACAACGATCTTTAAAAATTATAGTAGAAGCACGTTCATTAGAGGAGATCAAAGAAATTATGAAAACCCCAGGGGTGTATCGAATTTTGATTGATAATTTTAATTATGAAGACACTCGTAAAGCGGTAGCGTTAATAGGAGATTACTGTTTAACAGAGTCTAGTGGAGGTATTAATGAAGATACCGTGAGGCATTATGCTGAATGTGGTGTAGATTATATCAGTAGTGGTGCATTAACACATTCGGTATATAATCTAGACTTAAGTCTTAAAGCGGTATAATGTCTGAAATAATAGAGGAAAAATTAAGTAAAATACCTGTAGTCAATGTATTGGTTCGTTTTGGGAAACGTTTTGTTTTACCAGGCTTTCATGGATTATCTGTTTATGATCTTATCGAGATTTATACTTTGGGTATTTTAAAAGGAACGTTTTCCTCTAGAGCAACATCTATATCGTGGAGTTTTTTTTTATCCTTATTTCCTTTTCTTTTATTCTTACTAAATTTAATCCCTTATGTTCCTTTAGAAAATTTCCAAGATGATTTTTTGGTTTTTGTGAATAGCGCATTACCATCGCAAACGTCCGACTTTTTTCAAGATGTATTTCGAGATATCGCCGATAATCAACGGGGTAGTTTTTTATCGACAGTATTCTTCTTATCGATTTTATTAATGGCCAACGGGATAAAGGCAGTGTTTTCAGGTTTTGAGAGTTCTTACCATGCGATGACTCCTAATCGAAATTATTTCAAACAATATGCCATAGCAATTCTTGTATCTTTAATTGTTGCTTTTTTATTATTGATTACCGTAGTTTTTACTTTGTATTTTAATTATTTAGTTTCCGAATTGAATACTTTGGGTATGGTAGATGATACGTTGTTTTGGCTAAATTTTGGGAAGTATGCATTATTTATTGTAATGATCTTTTTAATCATTGCTATATTATTTTATTTCGGAACAACAGAAGGCCGAAAAAACAGTTTCTTCTCTGCAGGTGCCTTTATGACGACTATTTTAATTATTGTCACAACCTACCTTTTTGGAATCTATATCGATAACTTTTCGAATTACAATAAGCTATACGGATCTATAGGTGCCTTATTAATTTTAATGATTTATATTTTGCTCAATGCGAACTTGTTATTACTTGGTTTTGAGTTAAATGCGGCTTTAAATCAGCTTCGAAAGAAAATTTAACGTATCTTTAGGTATAGAGGAATGTAGATAACCTTAGCTGTTTTAAAGGGATGCAGGGATATAGCATTCGATAATACAAGTAAACCCAAAGTACTATGAAAACACTATATCTTTCGATAAGTATGCTCTTATGCGTATTTATGACGTCAAATGCTCAAGTAGAAGTAGGAGATGCAACCTTACCTAGTACAGTTACGTTTAATGCTGAAGAATTAGTTTTGAATGGAGCAGGAGTACGAGAAAAATTCTTTTTCGATATCTATGCTGCAGGATTATACTTGAAGAAAAAAAGCACAAAATCAATAGAGATTACAAATGCAGATGAAACCATGGCAATGAAATTACATATTTTGTCGGGAATGATGTCTAGAGAAAAAATGGCGGATGCACTTCGTTCAGGTTTTGAAAAGGCAACGAATGGAAATACTGCCGTATTATCAGAACGTATTGAAACCTTTATAGGTTTTATTAATACCGAAATTGCCGTAGATCAAGTATATGATATTACCTATGAAAAAGGTAAGGGAAGTCGTATTTATAAAGATGGAGTAGCTAAAGGAACGATTACAGGGCTAGACTTTAAAAAAGCATTATTTGAAATTTGGATAGGAACTACTCCAGCAGATAAAGGACTTAAAAATGAGTTACTAGGATTATAATGACACTCGTTTGATATTTATTCTATGTTTACACTATTCCGTTTAGGTGAATATAGCCTATACTATAAATACTAACTTAGTACGGTGTAAGAAGTAATAAAAGTCTCATTATTTTTAGTAAGACTTTTGTTATTTACTAATATTGAAACCCTTATTTTTGTGACTATTAGTTCACAATATGGCATACTACATTAATGTAATCTTACCCATACCTTTAGACAAAGAGTTTACCTATACAGTGAATGCTAGTGAAGCTGCTTTTTTGAAACCAGGGATGCGAGTGGCGGTACAATTTGGGAAAACCAAAGTATATGCAGCTTTGGTTACTATGGTACATGAAACACCGCCTTTGGTATATGAAGCTAAAGATATAGAGCACATTCTAGATGAAAGCCCTATTGTAACTACACAACAGTTACAATTATGGTCGTGGATTGCTTCCTATTATATGTGTACCACAGGAGAAGTGATGCGAGCAGCCTTGCCCTCAGCCTTTCTATTAGAAAGTGAGACGATAGTCATTCGAAATGATACGATATCAATACTACAAAGTGAACTTACCGATGATGAGTTCTTGATTTATGAAGCTTTGCAACAACAAAGCATTTTACGAATTCAAGAAATAATGAATATCTCCGGTAAAAAGCGAGTGCTACCAATTATTAAAACCCTTTTGGAAAAGGGAGTGGTAACCATACAAGAAGAGTTGTATGAGCAATATAAACCCAAAGTAGTACGCTATGTGCGGTTGCACTCAGAACATCAAGGAGAAGAAGCCTTACAATTGTTATTAGCTCAATTGTCGAATGCTCCAAAGCAGCGCGAGGTTCTACTACAATTCTTTACACTACAAGCTAAAGTTAATGCACCTATTACGGTAAAAAGTTTAAGTGAAGCCGCAAAAAGTACCCCTGCAATTATCAAAAGTTTGGTGACCAAAAAAATATTTGAAGAATACCATCAACAAATCGATCGTGTACAGTTTGATCAAGAAGGTAGATCAACGACTACTGCACAATTAAATACCTATCAAGAACAAGCGTTATCAGAGATTGAAGAAGCATTTGAAGAGAAAGATGTTTGTGTATTGCATGGAGTCACATCTTCAGGGAAAACAGAAGTATATGTAAAACGTATAGCGGCGGTATTAAAAGAAGGAAAACAAGTATTGTATTTATTACCAGAAATTGCATTGACCGTACAATTGATTACACGTTTGCAACACTACTTTGGAGATCAACTTACGGTATATCACTCTAAATACTCTGTAAATGAGCGTGTGGAGGCATGGAAAGCGATACAAAAGGGAGCGGCTAAGGCACAAATTATTATAGGCGCACGTTCTTCGATACTATTACCTTTTGTGAATTTAGGATTAATTGTGATTGATGAGGAGCATGAAAGTAGTTTTAAACAGTTTGATCCTGCACCAAGGTATCATGCTAGAGATACAGCAATTGTATTGGCGCATACTTTTGGTGCTAAAGTATTATTAGGATCTGCAACGCCAGCGCTAGAAACCTATCATAATGCCCAAGAAGGTAAATATGGTTTTGTGACGCTAACTAGGCGGTATGGTAATGTAATGCTACCCGAGATTAATTTGGTGGATATTAAAACCAAGTATAAGAAAAAACAAATGAAAGGGCATTTTAGTGATACCTTGATTTTGGCAATGACAGAAGCGTTACAGGAAGGGGAGCAGGTCATTCTATTTCAGAATCGACGTGGATATTCTCCAGTAATTGAGTGTAATACTTGTGGACATACTCCGCAGTGCCCTAATTGTGATGTGAGTTTAACTTTTCATAGCTACAAAAATCAATTGCGCTGTCATTATTGTGGATATCATGCTTTAATGTTACAGCAATGTATGGCATGTAATAGTACTGAGCTATCTACCAAAGGGTTTGGAACGGAACAAATTGAAAAAGAAGTACAAGAGCTATTTCCAGATCATAAAGTTGGGCGGATGGATCAAGATACTACTCGTGGAAAACATGGATATGAAAAAATCATTACTAGTTTTGAGCAAGGAGCACTTTCTATATTAGTGGGAACACAGATGCTTACAAAAGGGTTGGATTTTAGAAACGTACGCCTAGTAGGAGTAATGAATGCCGATACTCTATTAAACTTTCCCGATTTTAGAGCGCACGAGCGCACCTACCAATTACTACAACAAGTAGCGGGTAGGGCTGGACGAACAGAAAAAAGAGGAAAGGTATTGATTCAAACCTATAATCCATATCATAATATTTTACAACAAGTCTCTACAAACGATTATACAGGAATGTATGAAGAGCAGCTAGAGGAACGCTATCAATATAAATATCCACCTTTTTATCGAATCATTAAAATTACAGGAAAGCACAAAGATTACAATAAAGTAAATGAAGCCATCAATTGGCTTGCGACATCTTTAAAAACAGTGTTTAAAGAGCATGTATTAGGACCAGAGTTTCCTCCGATTTCTAGAATTCGAAATCAATATCATAAAAATATTTTGCTAAAAATTCCTCAAGGACAGTCGTTGACTAAAACAAAAGCAATTATCAAGAAAATGCATAGTACGTGTACAGGAATTAAAACATTTTCAGGGGTTCGGATTATCGTTAATGTTGATGCTTATTAAGCCTATACTTGCGTTATGAAATCTGTTTCACTACTTCCAGATAGACAATACTAAAAAAGATGGCTAACCCAAAACTTAGTAACGTACCAATTAAGATATACTCTGTAAGTTTTCGATCTTTAGTTTTGGATAAGTCTCCAAAGCGAAATACGGATTTTGAAGCCAATAAAAATCCAACACCTTCCCAATGATTGCTAATAATGAAAGCAAATATAAATAGTCGTTCTAATACCCCGATATAGGTACCAGCTTTGTCTAGTGAATTTTCATCAGTATCCTCAGTAAGATCCCATCTAGAGATGATTACTTTCATAATAATAGAAGATACGAATGTTGTAAGAATTAAAAAGGTTACAAATGCTAAGGTCTTAGGAGCGTAAAGTACTGTAGTTTCAATTTCATACGGAATATAATGGTGTACTACTAAAGCAATAACGATTCCATGTAGACATTGATCCAATACAAACTTCTTTTGTGAAGAGAGTAGCGTAGACGGAGTATACGTTTTAGTAAGGTCAATTATGAAATGTGAAGTTGGAATGATAACGAGTGCAAACCAAAAAGAAAAATCAAATCCTAATAGAATCCATAGTACTATCAAATGAATTATAATATGAAGGTATAAATATACAGATTTGTATTTTTTGGACTCTTTATCTTGTACCCATGCGTTTGGTTGTAGTACAAAATCACCTAAGATATGAGCGAGGGTAAATTTAAGAATTAATAGTATCATTATAATCAGTATGTAATATGTGTGTTAAAGTACTGTATTAAAGCACTAATCTCATCGTACCCAGCTCTTTTTAATCCAGCACTAATTGTGCTTTGTGTTTTTTGTAAATGTATTGCCAATTCTTCTTGGTTTAGCGTAGGGTTTTCTAAAGCTGTTTTTACAATAGCTGCCGATGTAACTGTCCAATGATTCATAGTTAGAGCAGCTAACCGTAGCATAAGATTTATAGTAACATCAAATGTGGGAACGGTTGATTTAAAGGCTAGAGTTCCCTTTTTTAAGCCTTCAAAACATTCTCCAGAGCGCACAAAAGCACTACCATTTGAAGAGGTTATTTTTCCTGAATCATAAGATTTTTCACCAATTCCAATAGCAATTCTAACGTCTAAATTTTTGATTTTTTTAAGTGTTGCTTTAATCAAAATAGCAGCTTCTAATGTGCGATCATTAGGGATTTCTATTTGAAAACTATCGCCTCTATAGATTTCCCATGTTTGAGGTGATGCACCGTATCGATTCAAGATAGTCGTCAAAGGAGGTATCCAATCTTCAGGTTTAGATTGTCTAGAATTTATAATGTCTCCTGTGAGTATACTGATCATAGTAATGATTAAATTATTTCCAAAACTACGTTTTTTTAACTAAAAACTAAGTTTATCGTCTTTAAAAGCTATATTTTAAAATATCGACTTAAAAGACGATATTTTAAAATAGTGTTTAATCCATAGAATTCTCCAAGGCTCTGCCTCAGATATATCGACCAGATTCAAGACGTTTAGAACCAAGATTCAAGATAAAATAGCGTCTTGTTTCTTGGTTCTTGTAGCGAAGCGTTCTTATCTCTGATACCCCGGCTCTGCATCGGGATAGTTCATTTAAGCTATACTATAGAAAATGTTACTGGCCTGGCATGTCATAGAAAAATTGTTCTTCTACAATTTTACCATTATTTACCTTAAATACGCTTACCTCTTCCATTTGCATACGCCCTCGCTCCTTAAAAGTACAATCAAAACTCATTTTACAGGTAAAATGATCACCAGCCACAATAGGATCAGAAGTTTCCGCTCCGTGCATTTCTTCAACACTAGCAAACCATTCGTTTGTTTTTTTCAAAACGGCCTCCATCCCTTTAATTTCTGCATTAGGAGCACCAGGCATTTCTTTACTTACAATATCTTGGTGATATAATTCTTGTAAAGCTTGCATGTTTTCACCTTTACGGCATAATTCTACGAGACGGTCTGCTACTTGTTGCGTATTCATAATAATGTATTTATAGTTTATAAAAATGAACCTAAAAATACAAAAAATAGATCAAGATATTTGGTATAGGATTGTTATTTTTTAAGCATTTTTTTGATGAAATATAAACCAGACATTATTGTAAAGCGTTCTTGTAGGTGGTTAAGCAGCGCTCTCTAGCAATTTTGTGATCTACAATAGGGGTAGGGTATGTGAGTTCGTTGAGGTCTTGTACCCAAGTATTGATATAGGACAGTTTTTTATCAAACTTAGTAATTTGAGTAGTAGGATTAAAAATTCTAAAATATGGAGCAGCATCCACTCCGGATCCTGAAGCCCATTGCCAATTCCCTACATTTGCAGCCATATCATAATCCAGTAATTTTTCGGCAAAATAAGCTTCTCCCCAACGCCAATCAATAAGCAAATGTTTACACAAAAAACTAGCAACAATCATACGGACTCTATTATGCATATATCCAGTTTGATTTAGTTGTCGCATTCCAGCATCCACAAAGGGATACCCCGTTTTTCCTTGTTTCCAAGCTTCAAATTCATCTTCATTATTACGCCATTCAATACGATCATATTTGGGTCTGAATGCTTGTTCTTTAGTATGCGGGAAATGCCATAATATTTGCATAAAAAATTCTCGCCAAATAAGTTCTGACCAAAAAATCTCATTCGTTTCAGCAATAGCCTTTCGAACCATATCTCGTATGCTTACCGTTCCAAAACGAAGGTGCGGTCCTAATTTGGAAGTGCCTTGGTCTTGAGCAGGATAATTACGAGTATCTTCATACTGATCAATTAGAGTTGGTGATACGTCATATAGAGATGCAGTAATGGGTACCAGTTGAAATCCTATTTCATCTAAAGTAACTGTAGGTAGTGTAGTATCTTGAAGTATTGATGAAAGCTGTTGTTCCGAAGGAAAAGATTCGATTAAAGTCCCTGTAAACTGAGTTTTCCATTTATTTTTATATGGGGTGTACACTACATAAGGGGTTCCATCTGCTTTTACAATATCATCTCTCTCAAAAATTACTTGATCTTTATACGAGTGAAACGCAATGCCTTGTGATTGTAGGAGTTCTTTAATTTTTTGATCTCGCGCTATTGCATAAGGTTCATAGTCATGATTGGTATATACTGCAGCAATATCATAGGTCTGTGCTAAGATTTCAAATACATGCTGAGGTGTACCGGAGTAGATTCCTAGATCGCGCTGGTGGTCGGTTACTAATTGGTTTTTAATATTTTGAATTGTTGCATGGATAAAAGGTACTCTAGCATCACCTTTTGGAAGCTTTTCTAAAATTTCGGAATCAAAAATAAAAATAGGCAATACTGGATATCCACTTTGTAATGCATGAAATAAACCTGTGTTGTCCTGAAGCCTAAGATCACGACGAAACCAAAATATAGCGACTTGTTGTTTCATAATTTTATTATAAATATATCTTTAGAAGGTTTTAATCAATAGAATTTCCCGAGGCTCTGGCTCGGGGGTGTCGACCAGATTCAAGACTTTTAGAACTAAAATTCAAGATAAAATAGCGTCTTGATTCTTGGTTCTTGTAGCGAAGCGGTCTTGTCTCTGATACCTCGATGGCTTGCTCCGAGATAGTTGATTACTTATTTCTGAATTACAATTTTAGCGTTATGTTCTTTTTAGTAATCAACCTGATACCTCAAACTCAATACCCTCAGTATTAAGAAATATTCAATGTAGACATACCTCCATCTACACCAAGTACCTGTCCTGTAATCCAATTACTATCATCACTTAATAAAAATTTAGCAACATTAGCAATATCTTTAGTTTCACCTACCCGTTTTAAAGGATGGCGTTCTCCCATTTTCTCTCTTTTGGCATCATTACCTAACAATCGTTTTGCCAATGGAGTGTCGGTAAGTGAAGGAGCAATAACATTAACTCTAAATGTAGGTGCATACTCGGCAGCTAGTGCTTTTGCAAAGCCTTCTATAGCACCTTTGGCAGCAGCAACACTCGTATGAAAAGGCATTCCTACTTTTACAGCGACAGTACTAAAGAATACTAAACTCGCTTGTTTTGATTTCTTTAGTCGTGGTAATAATTCATGAATGATTTTCACTAAGAAAAGAAAATTAATATGTAAGTCAGATTCAAAATCACCAGGTTTTAAACTGGCAAAAGGTTTTAGATTAATGCTACCGGGACAGTACACAAAACCATCAATTTGGTCTGGTAAGAAATCGGTATTGATTTGATCTTTTGCAGCATCATAAGGAATATGAGTTACCTCTAAATTCCCCAAGTGCTCGGCGGTTCTGGAAGCTACAAAAATGTGATGCTCTTTATACATTTGTAATGCAATCTCTAAACCAATTCCATAACTGCCGCCAATAAGTACAATATTTTTCATGCGTTTTGTTTTTTTATATTTTAAAGCTGAGTACATGATAAAAAACAGTCTCTATGCTTTAGGTTTCTGATCATCATTGTTTTATAGTTAGGTACTCTGTTAGAGACCTACTAGGTTTCGGAAACCTAGTAGGTTTGGATTACAAAGTGATGATGCAACTTTGAATCGAGAACAACTATTTTTTGTCATGTATTCAGAATTTAATGTCACATTTCACAATATAAAATTACAGTTTCTAAGTTTAAGACTCTGAGTATTGACCAAATAAGTCATTAAGTTTTTGAGTTCTGTATTCAAAAATTTCTTTAAGCTTTGGCTTTACAAGTATAGGGTGTACAAGTTGTCCTAATATGCCAAAAGGGAGTTTGTAATCTACAATGTCTTCCATTTCAACCCCTCCAGGGATTTCTTTAATAAAATGTTTGTGATGCCATAAAGCGTAGGGGCCAAAGCGCTGTTCATCTACAAAATAATGTAAGTCCTTAACATGGGTGATTTCTGTAACCCATTTGGTTTTAATACCGGCTACAGGAGTAACAATATATTGAATTAATTGACCAGGATACATATCTCGGTCAGCACCAGATAGGATTTCAAAGCCCATATAGTCTGGGGTAATGGTTTTTAGATTTTTAGGATCAGATAAAAAATCCCAAGCTTCTTTTAAAGTAATGGGTAATTTTTGTTTGGAATGTAAAGTGTAGATCTTCATAAGCACCATTTTTGAAGTAAAGATACTTATGTTTGTTTAATTAATATTAATTAAGATTAAACAATTTTTAGAATTGTAACCCTTTTCACAAAACAGGGTAAACCATCATAATTTATGCTTCGTCTTTATCTATGAGTACTAATCCTGATGATTTTGCTTTTTTACACAACACTACAATTTTTTGACCATTACAATCGGTAGTGAAAAAAAGATAAATATCGCCTCCATCTTTAATTTTTAACTTTTTACGAAGCGTAGCAACCGATTCTGGAAAGTTGCGTGTAGTAATATTGGCTTTAGCAATCTGTAACTTTTTGAGTTCTTTTTTTTGATACGGATGTACGGAAATGATTTCAAAAGAACGCCCTGGGAACTCCAGATACTGCTCGGAAGTATAAAGGTGTGAGTGTGCATGAAGTTTTGTAACTGGATAGGTACTAGTGATACTTGAAAACCCACCACTTTTCATGATGGCACTATTGGGTTCATATAAATAGGTCTTTGGTACTGAAAATTCTGGGGTTATAGTACTTTCTTCTTGAAGAATAAATGAAAACTGTTGTCTGCCCTGGTGTGTGATGTTTATGGTTTGAATGCGAATGGATTGATCGGCACACTGACGGTCTAATATCCATAATAATTCTTTAACCTCATGTTGCACAGCTACTACATGGATTTCTTTGACATGGTGTAATGCCGCAATGCCTGCTTGAATATCTAGTAACGGTGCCGTTTTGATGAGTATGTTTGGACTTTTGGTAAATAATAGGTCTAAATGCTCCGGTACATTAGGGAGACAATCTTCCAAAAAAAATACTTTTCCTTTGCGATCATGTCGCCTAGAAGGATCGATATAAATCCAATCTATCGCATCCATTTGATTGAGTTTAACCAATCCATCACCGTTATATGTTGTGACATTATGGGCTTCAAGTACTTTAAAATTATGCTGTGCAATGTCACTAAGGGTAGTATTTAGTTCACAATGAATGACTTTTTTCACTACGCTCGAAAAATAAAAATCATCAATACCAAAACCACCAGTCATATCGATCAAAGTAATCCCTGATATCAATGTGCTTTTATACCGTGCTGTATCTTCGGATGAGGTTTGCTCTAGATTTAGGTTAGGAGGATAGTATATGCCAAAAGTATTATACCAGGTATGCAATTTTGATTTTGCTTTACGTCTGCCTTGGATTTGTTGTGCAAGTTCTTGTACAGTTATGTTCTTAAAAGGACTTCCCGCAAGAATTAATGTATTCAAATCAATCAAACTATCTGCCTGTTGATGAATATAGGTTTGTACTTCAGGAAGGAGAAGAAGCGTATTCAATGCTGAGTATTTAAAATGAGATATTCGGTATACGATTAGAGTCCTTTGGTTAATTGTTTAACAATTTTATATTCAGATAAAAACTCTTTTGAGATCACTTTAATTGCAGTGTATAAAGGAACAGCAACAATTAACCCTCCAATTCCAAAAAGCAATCCAAAAATAAGAATAGCAAGAAAAATTTCTAAAGGATGAGATTTTACACTGCTGCTAAAAATTAACGGTTGATTTAAAAAGTTATCAATAAGTTGTATGGCTAAATATCCAATCAAAACATAAATGAGTTTAGGTAAGATTTCTGAAGAGAAATCCAAACCCAAATTACTGGTAATAGTTAATGCTAAAGCAAACAATGCTCCAAATAAAGGCCCGATATAAGGGATCAGGTTAAAAATAGCTGCTATTAGCGCCACAGATACCGCATTATTAACTCCAAAAACCAAGAATAATATCATGTATAATATAAATAGAATACTAACTTGAAGCAATAGCCCTACAAAATAACGGGATAACAAATCTTTAATTTTACTGAAGGCGCGTGTAAACTTAGTTTCATCGGCTTCTTTCGCAAAAACCAAGATACTTTTTCCTAAAAGCTCACTGTCTTTGAGTAAGAAAAAAGAGATAAATAAAATTGAAAACAATCCAATTAATAGTGCACCAAAACCACTAAGAAAGCTATTCACGGCTTCCGGGATTATTCTAATATCAAATACTTGCATGATATCAGTTTGTTTTAGGACTGCAATAACATCAAAATTTTGAATACTAAAATAAGTGTTTACTTCTTGATTCAAGCGTTCTAAATCGTGTTCAATATTTTCAATGCTTAGCCCTCCTAGTAATTGGCCTTGTTCAGAAATTATGGGAACAAATAACAAGAAAATGCTAAAAAATAGTCCGATAGTAATGCATAAGGTTAGAATGGTAGCTACTGTATTAGGAAATTTTAGTTTTCGTTTTAGAAATAATACTAATGATCGTCCCATTAATGAAATCACTGCTGCAAAGGTAATATAGATCAATACAGATTGTATGGTATATAAAAACCAAAGGATGCCTAACACCCCCATAATAATAGCTACAGCTCTTACAATTCCGTACGCAATTGTTTTTGAATTCATATCTAATTTTTGTTGTAAACCGCTAAGGTACAAAAATAGAGAAAGTGTATGGAAACTCATTCCAATACGATATAAGTAGTATCTTTGATACAGTAAACATAGGATGTAACGGATGAATCGAAATTTTAAGGACTATAGAAAGTCATATCAAAAAAACACCTTAGAGGAAACTAACCTTCCTAAAGATCCATTTTTGCTTTTTGGAGATTGGTTTACTGAAGTAGAGCAATCAAATGGAGTAGAAGAGGTAAATGCAATGACAGTTGCAACCATTGGAACTGATGGTTTTCCAAAATCACGTATTGTACTGTTGAAGCATTATGATGAACATGGGTTTGTGTTTTATACCAATTACACTTCGGATAAAGGACTCGGTATCGCACATTCAAATAAAATATGTATTTCATTTTTTTGGCCAAATTTGGAGCGTCAAGTGATTATTAAAGGCACCGCAGAAAAAATCACTGAAGCAGAAAGTCTTTCGTATTTTCAATCTCGACCTAGAGGAAGTCAATTGGGCGCATGGGCATCAGATCAAAGTGCTGTAATTCCTTCTAGAGAAACTCTAGAGGAGAAGTTACAATCCTTAGAAAAACAATATGAAGGTCAGACCATCCCTAAGCCACCGTTTTGGGGAGGATATCGTATTAAACCGATTTCTTTTGAATTTTGGCAAGGCAGAGATAGTAGATTACATGATCGCATCTTATATCAAAGCGAAGATGCATCTTGGAAGATCTGTAGGTTATCCTCCTAAGAATACTTCAAAGGAGATACGAAAATAAAAGTTGAAAACCGATTGTTCTAGAATTGATGAATGAATTAGTATACTTAAATACAGCACTAAACGAAGTTAATAATCGTATTTACAATCGTTGTGATTTTCAAATCTCTGATGTTAGTATAGAATCTGAAAGTATGGAGTATAAAGCATGTCGATTTAAGTTGAACGATATGGAGATATATTCTAGAACGGCTAAAATTACACCTAAAAAAGTGGAACAGTTTGTAACCTTTTGGAAGAGAATAGGAACAGGGTCTATTGCACCTTTTCACGAAACAGATGCTATTGATTATTTTGTGGTTAATGTGAGGACTGCAAATCAGTTTGGGCAATTTGTATTTCCAAAATCAGTACTCATAAAAAAAGGAATACTTTCTACAAATGTAACGGAAGGAAAAAGAGCATTTCGAGTATACCCGCTTTGGGACAGTGCAAAAAATAAAACCGCAAAAAAAACTCAGGAATGGCAACTGAACTATTTTTATGAAATCAATGATGTTATAGATTTTAAAAAAGTAAAAGCCTTGTACACTTTAATTAGACGTAAAGACCTACGCTGTCGCTAAGACAGATAGATTTGTTTCTTTTTTTTTAAAACCCTTCTACAATTTCATGACAAGCTATCAGAGTACGTTTCTTTTTCTTTACAAATAGTACTGCTCTTATGTGCTTCTTATACGAAAAAAATAAAGTCAACTAACTCGAAGCAAGTTCACAAGACATACAGCGGATACCTATTTTTTACATTTCTAGGCTAGCCTTGGAGAATTAAACTCCACAATGTGGATTAAAATTGTGTAATACGCACTGCATAGCATTTTATAATCGTTTTAAAAATTCATAGATTTCATTTGGATACCTCCCGATAAGTATTGTAGATTTATGTTTTAAATCAGTACCAACCAAAATTATACCATCGTCAAGAACTTACATAAAATACTTCCGATACTTAATACGCTAAAAACCTATACTTTAGACTCCTTTAAAGCGGATAGCGTTGCAGGGGTTACAGTAGCTGTTATCCTTATACCACAAGCTATGGCTTATGCTTTATTAATGGAAATGCCTCCTATTTATGGGCTGTATGCCTGTTTAATTCCTTTAATGATATATGCTATCTTCGGAACATCGCAACAATTAAGCATCGGACCAGTAGCAGTAACAATGATTATTATGATGGGAGGGATTAGTACACTTGCAGACCCTATTGTTGAAACTCAAAAGTATATTAATTTAGTAGTGTTATGCGGATTGCTCGTTGGGATATTGCAAGTATTAATGAGTATATTACGTATGGGGTTTTTGGTTAATTTTATTTCTCAGCCCGTAATAACTGGACTCATCTCTGCAGCTGCAATTATTATTATTGTATCTCAATTTAAAGAAGCTTTTGGGATAGCAATCCCAAGATTTAAATACGCACATCAATCGCTCGTATATACTTTACGACATATAGGAGAAGTACATTGGATAACCTTCGGTATTTGCATTAGTGCTATTGCAGCAATGATGGGATTAAAAAAATGGAAACGTTCTTTCCCTGGTCCCTTGTTTATATTGATTATTACCACAATAATCACATACATTTTTGAATTACATACGAAAGGCGTAGCGGTAATTAAAGAGGTACCTAGTGGGATCCCATCATTTCAAATTCCAGAAATCACCTATGACGCTATGGTTTCGTTATTCCCGTCGGTGATGGCCGTCACATTTATAGGGTATGTAGGGAGTATTGGGATCGCCAAATCCTTAGAAATGAAAAATAGAGACCATGAAGTAGCGCCCAATCAAGAGTTATTTGCGTTAGGAATTTCTAAAATTATAGGTTCTTTTTTTCAAGCGATTCCTTCTTCAGGGAGTTATAGTCGATCTGCAATTAACGATGAAGCAGGAGGAAAGACGACTATAGCTTCTGTTATTACGGCAGGAGTGATTATGATTTCATTACTGTTTTTTACGTCATTATTCTATTATATTCCCAAAGCTGTATTAGCTGCTACTATATTGGTATCCGTATTTGGATTGATTAATATCAAAGAAGCTAAATATTTATTAAGCTTAAGACGAAGGGATTTTATAGTAATGTTGGTAACATTTATAGGAGCATTAATTTTTGGTGTAGAACTCGGAATTTTAATAGGTGTGATACTATCGTTTATTTTTTTACAGTACCAAAGTGCAAGACCTCATATTGCCGAATTGGTCAATATTCCGGATACAGAATACTATAGAAATATAAATAGATTTCCAAAAGCAATACAATCGGAGAAATATTTAATCATTCGATTTGATGATCAAATCTATTTTGGAAATACAAGTTATTTTAAAGAATCGCTGTTAGGATATTTAGAAACACGAGCGGTACCTCCTCAGTTTTTAATTTTGGATACGACCAATGTGCACGATATTGATAGTACGGGATTACACGTACTCGAAGACTTACATCAATATTTAGAAGAAGGTGGTGTTCAATTCTTAATAACAGGCACTATAGGCCCTGTTCGAGATTTTTTACAACGTTCTGGTTTTACCAAAAAATTAGGAATTCAACATTATTTTATGACCATAACCGATGCAGTGGCGTATGCAGATGAAGGTACCAACTATAAAAAGAAATTCATCAAAAAAACAGCATTACAATACAATAAGAGTAGGTCATTTTTGGATTAGGTTGTTGGATTATAGTATTTCAAGAGATACGATGACAATGAAATAGTTGCTGGGCATCTAAGTTTCAAAGCTATTTATTTTTAGGTTCTTGTTTAAATACATCTAAACAATCACGAACTGGGGATATATAGAACAATCTCAATACTACATTACCGTTCATATTCTCGAAGCTTTAAGCCCATTCCATAGTTATAATGATTGCTTTGAATCAATGTGTTATTAGTGCTGTATTCTTGATCAAAACGTTGCCAATGTCGATTTTTGTAAAAAATTCTTCTGGTAAATGTATTATGGTTTTGTATTGTATTTGTAAAAGGGAGTAAAGGTCTGAATGTAGTAGATACTTTTACAATTCCTTTTCGTGTTTCTACTTCATGGTATTTTTTAGTATGCTGTAACTTTCCGTTTTTATCGGTATATCCTAAAACTTGAATAGCAATAAAAATTCCTTTTTTAGGAATAAAAACATTGCGATCTAAAATATCCAATTGGAAGTTCTTTTTACTTTGATCCGTAATGCTAAAAATTACATCACGATATCCTAATGGTTTTCCTGGGACACCATCTTCATTGCGATAAAAATGCATTTTAAAAAGTGTAGCAAAAGCCTGTTTTTTTCCAATTTTACTGCGAGAATCTTCCAATTTTACGGGTAAAAACACAGACTCGATTTTAGTGGGTTTTAATGGATTTCTTGGAAAAAACACTGCGATTTCGGATTCTACAGTAGGTAACCAACATTTAAAGTAATCATCGTGAACTATAGGCTTGCGCTTTTTGGTGCTGTACTTTCGTTTCTTTTCAGCATTAATAACCACAGTTTGTAGTTCATCCACATTAGGAGTTAATCGTATTTTTTTGGGCATGTTTCGGGTACTCAACCCTAATTCTACATAGCCTAATGCAGATATGTATAATGAATCAATATCAGCATACCTTTTTTTAGAAAAGACAAAAACGCCATCGTTATCAGCAAACAATCCATAACCATTGCCAAAGGAAATTGTTGCATACGATATCGGTTGTGATTTTTCCGCATCAACTATAGTATACGTTTGGCTTTGTAATAATTGAGTAGTGATTAGAATACTACTGATAAATAGGACAACTCTTTTCATTATTGTTTTTGGGTACATAAATGAAAGGTTAATGTACTAAAAAAATCAATAACTCTACATTGAATATTAGATTTTAATCTACATTGTAGCCTTTAATTCTTCGAGGCTTGTCTCGAATGTAAAAAATAGTTATCCGCTGGATACTTCGTGGACTTGCCCCGAGGTAGTTGACTACAAAAGTCATTTGTATCAATCACTTAGTGGAGATTCTGCTATTAATTTTAACGAAACCTTTAGAAAAATGATTGATGCATTACTATATAAAAATAGTATTTTTGCCACAATTAATCAAAGTATATATGATGAATAAGAGGTTGATTACAGTATGCGCAGTATTGGTTTCTATCTATGCAGTTTCTGCTCAGAATTTTGGATCGGAAAAAAAGATATGGAATGGAAAAGCAATGTTCAATGTGCAAAATAAAACCTATAGGGAGCTTCCTAAAAGTATAGATTTTAAAGGTGTTTTTATTGAAGCATTATCTTGGAATGATGCTAATGGTGAGCAATTATTGGTGTTATCTAAAAACCCATTTTATCCGTATGCTTATAATAAAGATTGTAAAGGACCCGTTTCTGACTCTTGTTTTGGAGGAGAACTATTTGCGTATCTTTTTGTAAAGAAAAACGACGTGTATATATTAAAATGGCGGATCTATGATTTTTTAGATCAATGGACAGATGGAGATTTTCATATCAATTTTATTCCCAATTCATTATCCATTTCAGATTTGAATGAAGATCAAATTGCTGAAATTATCTTAGGCTATGATTATGCATGCCGATTAGAGGCAAATAGTCCCGGAACGATGAAGTTTTTGGCGTATGAAGGTCAAACGAAATATGCGCTTCGAGGTAAAACAGTATTAGACGTAGAAACTGAAAACCTTAAAAATTATACGGCTAGTGAGAATCTATCTTCTTTTTACCTATTGAATAAAGTGATGGAACAACGTTGGGTAGACTATGTTCATGAGGCAAATCGTTAATATATTAGAATTAAGGAACAAAGAGTGCGAGAACTAAAAGCGCTCTTGGTAGTTTTGTTTTGGATCAATTTGTTTTATGGTTACTCAGTACTACAATCCTTCTCTATTGATACGAGACAGCTTGAGTACATGACAAAAAATACTTGTTCTCGATTCAAAGTTGCAGTATCACTTTGTGATCTATACCTACTAGGTTTCGGAAACCTAGTAGGTATAACAGAGTACCTAATTATAAAACATGGTTATTAAAAATTTAAAATAGATAGACTATTTTTTGTCATGTACTTATATGAGACTGTTAAAAACTTCATTTTCATTTCTCTATAAATTGTGATTTCTTTGCGGAACAAAAAAAGCAGCGCTATTGGAAGCAGAACAAACCGCTAAAGTTACTAAGGACTTTACACGAAACAACTTTTTTAATGCCACGTATTGTGTGTTTAGAGGGGCACCCTTACGTGAAATCTCAAGAAGGAAGCCTCACTATATTAGTGCATCAGGAAGTAGCTATTATTACACGAAATTGGGTGTATATCGTCTTTCTAACCATTGGGGACGTGCCGCAAAGTGTAATTGGAGGTTACAAACCGATTTTCTTGCAGAGATTGATGATTTAAGATTGGGATATGCAGATTGGGGTGATTTTAGAGAAAACCTTGAAAGCCATGTAGATGCGTATTACATTAGTGTTGATTTTGAGCATAAAGTAGTAAGCTATCAGCATAAAGATGATCCAAGCTATGACCAAATCGCCGTATTACGTTCTGCAGATGCAACACGAAAGCTTATTAAGCAAATTAAAAACCTGCTAGAAACTCATAAATGGGCACGATATTATCATTATGATGATTTAGACCAATTTAGGAAAGAGATTATAACTACCTTAATAACTACTACACAATCCTTAAGTGAAGTAAAACGATCATTATAGTAGGAAATATAACATTTAGAAGGTTTTTGTAATCAGTAGTGTCTAAGGATCAAATCATTATAAGAATAGAAAGGAACTCTTCTGTATAGAGCATTAGTATTCAAAAGTATCGCTCCGAGCAAATACATCTTTTGTAGCTTTATAAGCAGACCTATCTTTGTTTCAAACAATATCTGTGATGACAAAAAAGAATATTGCCTCTAAGATGCACAATTTAGTAAAGTTATATCAAGATTCTGGTCAGAGT
>CALFCI010000089.1 GCA_937951135.1 uncultured Aquimarina sp.
GTACTTCTAATTTAGTTGATGGTTGATCGTTGTCAGTTGATCGTTTTTTAAAATCGTAACTCTGAAATCTGAAATCGTAACTCATATATAGCAGTTAGCTTTTTCATTATACCTCATAACTTATTAACTTTTTAACTTCTGACTTCTGACTTCTGACTTCTTAACTTCTAAAATCGCACTTCCAAACCTATTCATACGGTCTTGTATCCTATTTATAGGACGTTATAGCGTAAATTCCTATTTTTGACGAATATTGTATAGTACCTATGAATCGGAAATTAAAAAATAGTGAGCTTACTCGTAAAACGGTATCAGAGTTTAAAGCGTCCAAAAAGACGCCTTTAATTGTTATCCTTGATAATATTCGAAGCTTAAATAATATCGGTTCCGTATTCAGGACTTCTGATGCATTTTTAATTGAAAAAATTTATTTGTGCGGTATTACAGCTACACCTCCACATAAGGACATTCAAAAAACAGCCCTAGGAGCTACAGAAACCGTCGCTTGGGAATACCATGAAGACACCTTATCCTTAATACAATCATTACAAAATCAAAATATTAAAATACTAGCCATCGAACAAGCAGAAGATGCTATTATGTTAGACAAATTTAATCCCCAGTCTGACCAGGCCTATGCCATAGTTTTTGGCAATGAAGTAAAGGGTGTACAACAAGAAGTAGTAACACAAAGCGACACTGTCATAGAGATCCCACAATATGGCAGCAAACATTCTTTAAACATAGCGGTAAGCGCTGGTTTGGTGATCTGGGATGTATTCTGCAAATTATAGAAAATACTTAAAAACAGTATTTTTATTATGCTTTTAACGTAATTTATGTGTCATTTTTAAGGCTGTATAGATATTGCAGAATATACACGTTTTTATACCACTCATAACGAAATATGTTCCATTTATACATATTCTGATTTTTGATGACCTCTCTCTATGTAACTTTACTAAACTTAACGGTTTTTAACCCCAAAAAACCTTAGAGTATACCCCACACAATACATCAAAAAATTATTAATTCTAAAATTAATACACCATGGCAACATTGAGTTTTTATGCTAATAACCAACATTCTATACCTAAAGACAAAAGCCTAATCTATTACGGTTTCAACACTTTAGGAACTTTTGGGTTTGATCTAAAAAAAACGACTAATACTATCACATCCTATGATTATAAAATTTGCTTTACCGTAAATGACAAGGATTACCTTAAAGCTTTTAATGTTATCCGGATGGCTATTTTTTTAGAGTACGATTGCATGAACATTGATGACTGTATTAGTTTTACTGCAAAAATTGCTACCGCAGCAGGACTAAAAGCACCTAAAGACATCTCTATTACGTCACACCCGATGGAATATCTTATTGAGCTCTATTCTTTAAATAAAAATACAATGCCACACCAATATGATGATCAGATGTATCGATCTTATGTAGCATAATACGCCTCATTCGCAGAAACATTTATATGTTTTTTTCAGGATACACAAGCGCTTTATGTAATCGATCTATTGCAGCATTATCTTGAGTTGATGCTAGTATTTCTATTATAGTCGTTTTTAGTATCGGATGTATCAATGCTCCAGCAATTTCTACCAAAGGAACTAATACAAATTTACGATCTTGCATTTTAGGATGTGGCACTTGTACCCTAGGCGTATGAATAACCCCCTCTGAAGATAAAATGATATCGAGATCTAGTGTTCTTGCTATATACGCATTCGTATCCCCTCGCTGTCTCCCCAAATCTGTTTCGATAGCCAACACTATCGGCAAAGCTTCTACAGCAGAAAATGTGGTCGCTACGCAAATGCAGGCGTTATAAAAATCATCACTACTAAAACCCCATGCAGGAGTTTGATATACACTAGATATCGCTACAATTTCACCTAGTCGCATATCGATTGCAATAATTGCATCTTGCAAATACGCCATGCGATCTCCAATATTGCTCCCTAAAGAAATATATAATTGATGGGATGTTTTCAAATTGAATAGTTCATACTATGAATAAAACTTCTTACTTTTAACCACAAATTAAGTAAAACTAATTCGAATACGATCAATACCACCAAAATAAGCTTCATCCATTTGACATATTAGCTACAAATTATAACAAATTACACATTGAAACGCACTGCACTTACTCTCAAAGATCAATTGACAGCATATCGAATTTATTTGACCCTTGGTGCTTTGTTTATCACTTCATTAGTGGTTTCAAATTTAATTTTTCAAAAATTCTTTACTTGGGATTTTTTCGGCATCTATACCTTCGAAATTTCTGTAGGCATACTCCCATACCCGATTACCTTTCTAATCACAGACATTATTAGCGAAATCTACGGCAAACAAAAAGCCAATCAAATAGTAACCGTCGGCATCTTTGCTTCACTTTTTTCTTTAGGTATTATTTATGTAGCCAATGCCGCAACTGCTACAGCATGGTCCCCAGTAAACGACACTGTATTCACTACCGTTTTTGGCGCTACTGCCGTTGCCGTATTCGCTTCAATGCTAGCCTATCTTTTTGCGCAATATATCGACATTAAGGTATTCCATTTTTGGAAACGCCTCACAAAGGGCAAACACTTATGGATTCGTAATAATTTTTCAACATTTTTTTCGCAATTCGTTGATACCACAACCATATTAGTACTGCTATGCGCCACAGATATTATCGCTTGGGATCGGTTTTCCGTCTTACTACTAAATGGTGTGTTATTTAAACTATTAATCGCAGCATTAGATACGCCTTTACTATATCTGGCTGTACACTTTTTCAGAAAGCGATTTAATCTGACCGCAGGTGAAGAGTTGTCTTTAGAAATTTAAAACAGATTTCATTAAATCCCTATTCGACATTAAAACTTATTACTAGACTAGGAAATGACTAGTTGAAATGAATTCGATCGCTATATACTCTTTTTATTGTATGATCTAAATTCAATTTAAATAAAAAGGAAAAAGCTGTTCCAAATGCCACATCTTCATGTTTAATCGTTTTATTAATTTGGGCGTTATAAGGTATGAGATAAGCGAAAAGTTGTTGCTCTTTAACTTTTGAAAAAAAAACTATATAATTGCATTTATCTATATTCTTTTTATATTTAATAGTATTGAATTGGTCTTTAACAAAATCCTTATTGAGGTATCTATCTTTTTTATACAATGAATCCACAACCTTATTAACTATTATATGATCACTATCACTTGATGCGTTAAACGCATTAAAATCATCAATATAATCTTTCTTGATGACATCAATTTCTAAAGACGAAAGATTGAAAGGCATTATTTCTTCAGAAAAAAAAATCTCTATTTTATCTGCTTGTAATTCATTTTTAGTATAATCCAAAACCTTACTATCCTTAATAATTCTCTCCTCTACTTTTGTGTAAATAGATTCATTATACATTAATTTACAAGAAGTTAACGTAACAAATACTATAATCAGCTTCAACTTATTATAACTCATATCCAAAAACATTAATAAGATTAATTAATTTTTTTATAGACTCCCTTCTAGATGACTGATCCGTCAAAGACATTTGTATTTTTGTTATACTTTTAGTTTTTTTACCGATCTTCCATTTCATTTTTTCCGATGAACTAACACTTGTTTGTTGCCAAAAGTAATGTAACCTTACCGGCAGCCCTAGTTCAATTCTAAATTCATTAATTTTGTCTACAGTAGGCCCCGTAGCATTCGGATTAGTATTAGGTGGATCCACTATTGCTGTAGTTGCAGAAGGCTTAATTGCTAGAGTTCCTGTAGCAGTATGTAATGTTTCATGAAGAAACGACATTCCAAATCCAAAAGTTAATTCTTGTATTCCCCCATTTTTAACAGCTTGAATATTGCCATCAATCTGATCAGCATTTATATTCACATGACCAATTCCACCCCCTTGCGTATTTTTTGAATCGTCATTTGAAATATAAATTGTTTTGGATGACTTTAAGATAGACTGTAAATAATTCCTAGCCTTCGTACTTCCTCTCAAATTACCATTCACATCCTTAGCCCCATTTACACTCACCAAATTTCCTTCAGAATTAACACTTATAGACGCACCTGTAATAACACATAAATCCTTAATAATACTAAACAAAACATATAAACCTTCTTCGTTTAATTTCCCGTTTTTAAAAATCAACCTATTCACATTTATACCTCCTCCTACAGCCTTTTCAAAATAAGATTCTTCAATTTCAATATTATACTCTTGCTTTGGAAACAAATAAGCACCATATTTAGACTCTTTATCCTTTACATGTTGATTATATACCTGCCCTTCATACACCTTAAATTTATAATCATCTTTTACACCATTTAATACAACATTAAATCTTTTGTCTTCTGATATAGAAGGATAAAATATAAAAGCGTGACGTCGTATTCTTTTTAAAACTGGCCCTTGGAATGATATATGAGGCTTACCATGTATTGATATTTTAACCATAATTTATTATTTATATCTAAATTAGTAAATTTATACTAAACCTTTAACATAAAAACAAAGATTAACAAGTTTGATTTTTCCTCAAAAATCATCACTGCTTAGATTAGCTTTTTTTAAATTCACAAGCCAGTACGTATTAGTTATCAATATAAACTCTAGCAAAAGTATGGTGTCGCACACAACTAATTCTTAACCAAAAAAATGTAATAGTATCCTGATTAAATCGTTACTTTGTATAAAAGCATCACCCAATGAAAAAAATTTTAAAAGTTCTAGGCATACTCGTTCTGATATTCATCATCGCTATTATTGCAATCCCTTTTCTATTTGAAGACACGATTAAAGAAAAAATTCGGTATGCAATTAATGCGCAACTCGATGCCAAAGTTGATTTTGCAGATGTAGACCTAAGTTTATTTCGTAGTTTTCCACAAGCTTCGGTAGTTATTGATGAACTCTCTATCATTAACCATGCGCCTTTTGAAGGTGACACACTAGTGTATGCTAAAAAAATAGCTGTAGACATGGCGATTACAGAATTAACTAAAGAAGCAGAAGAAGCTATTGATGTACATAACATTAGTATTCAGGAAGCTAACATTATAATTAAAAGTGATTCTATTGGGAATGCGAATTTTGATATTGTAAAAGAAAAACCAGAAACTCCAGAGGATCAAAATTCGGAAGAAAGTGCTCCGTTTACGTTTACATTAGATCATTATGAATTGACAGATAGTAAACTTATCTATCAAAACGATCAAAGTAAAATTAAATTGGTCATGACGAATGTAAATCATAGTGGTGACGGCACGGTATCTGGAGATCATATTATTTTAGAGACCCAATCTACCTCTGAGGCTTCATTTCAACTCGATGATACGAATTATTTAAACAAACACCAATTACAATTGGATGCTGTTTTAGATCTTGATATCAAAAATCAACGGTATGCGTTTAAAGAAAATAAAGCATTAATCAACAAGCTACCTTTAGCATTTACAGGCTATGTTCAATTAGCAGAAGCATATACAGAAATTGACTTGAATTTTAAAACTCCAAATTCAGATTTCAAAAACTTCTTGGCTGTAATTCCAGAAACCTATGCTAAAAACATTGATGATGTAAAAACTAGTGGCGATTTTTCAATTGATGGTCATATTAAAGGAAAAGTAGATGATATCCATATTCCTACAATAGATATTTCTATTGTGTCTCATAACGCTTCGTTTCAATATCCCGATTTACCAAAAGGGGTACAAAATATTACGATAGACACGCAACTCAAAAACGAAACAGGATTGGTTGATGACACCTATATCAATATTGGCAATCTTACGTTTAGCATTGATCAAGATACTTTTGCTGTAAAAGGTAGCCTCCGTAACCTTACTAAAAACATGTTGGTCGCTATGGCCGTACAAGGGAAACTGAACCTTGCCAATCTTAATCAAGCATACCCATTGCAATTGGAGGAAAAACTTAACGGAATTGTAAAGGCTAATGTTTCTACTGCATTTGACATGGAATCTATTGATAAAGAACAGTATCAAAATGTAAAAAGCTCTGGTAGTGCTAGCATTACAGATTTCAACTATGCTTCTGCAGAACTCCCAAACGAGCTCTACATTAAAAATGCATCCATTACATTAAATCCAAAAACCATTACTTTAAATCAAATGGAGGCGAAAAGCGGAACCTCCGACCTTAATGCTAAAGGCGCCATCCACAACTTAATGGGGTTTTTGTTTGCAAAACAGGATTTGAAAGGAGATTTCAAAGTGGATTCAGAAGTATTTGCTATTAATGATTTCATGGCAGCTACAACAGAAACAACCACAGAAACTAAAGATACTACAACTACAGAAGAAGCATTACAAATCCCATCGTTTCTAGATGCAAAGTTAGATTTTAATGCAAAAAAAGTGATTTATGACAACCTAACGTTACAAAATACTAAGGGAAGTGTAATCATAAAAGATCAAACTGCTACATTACAAAATGTAACCTCAAATCTATTTGATGGAGGAATTGCACTCAATGGAAATGTATCTACAAAATCTGAAACGCCTACGTTTGATATGGCATTAGACTTAAGTAAAATAGATATTGTACAGTCATTTAGCAATTTAGCGTTGCTTAAAAGTATAGCGCCTATTGCTAAAGCACTAACTGGAGCATTAAATACGCAATTAAAATTACAAGGAAACCTGAGTGATGACCTCACTCCTGTCTTAACCTCTTTAAAAGGAAATGCGCTTGCAGAAATACTAGACGCTAAAGTGAGTACCAGCAATACCCCTTTATTATCAAAATTAAATGGTGAAATGAAATTTCTAGATGTTGATAAGCTCAATTTAAAAAATGTAAAGACTGCTTTAAATTTTGATGATGGAAAAGTGAATGTAAAACCCTTTACTTTTGATGTAGAAGGTATTAAAATTACTGCTGGAGGGAATCATAGTTTAGATATGAACATGAATTACAACCTTACTATGGATATCCCTGCCAAATACATGGGCGATGAAGTTGGTAGTTTATTATCTCAATTAAACGAACAAGAAATGAATACCATGACCGTAGGAGTTCCTATAGGTTTGACAGGAAATTTTTCGAATCCAAAAATAAAAATGAATACAAGACAAGCGGTAAAACAATTAACACAACAGATACTGCAAAAACAAAAGAAGAAAGCTACGGATCAAATCGTTAATAAAGGCACTAAAGCGCTATCTGATCTTTTAGGTGGCACTAAAAAAACATCGGATTCTACAAGTACAAAAACACCAGAATCTAGTGAAGATAAAATTAAAGATGCGGCTAAAAATATCCTTGGCGGATTTTTAGGAAAGAAAAAAAATACATCAAAATAAAAAATTAACAAAAAATTAAGACTTTTTCTTCTTATATTTAAGACGGAAAAAGCTTAAAAAAACAAGGGTTATTTAGTACATAGAATACAAAAGCGTAATGATCTGAAAAACAGAATATTAAATTAGTAAAATATCGTTTTTCATTATTTTTCAACATATATATTGAAAAATAACACATAAAGAACACCATAAAATTATTAAAATTGAGTTAACTATTTAATAAACTTGTAGCTATTGTAAACAAATCAATATGCTATAGGTTTATTAAAAATAATCCTTGCACCATGAACACTCTTAAAATACTAGTATTACTTCCCCTATATTGCTTGCCTAGTATCCTATGTGCTCAAATGGACTCCAATGACACTGAAATGAAATGGATGAAGGGCTGGACAGAATTCGCCCCAAATCAAAAAGAGTATCCTGAAGCGGAGGAGTCGATCAACAATATTATCACTGTAGACACCTATTTGAAAAATAACAAGGTATACTTATTATCAGGAGATGTATATGTAACTAATGGTGCTTCTCTTATTATTCAAGAAGGAACAATTATACGAGGAGACGTAGAAGACAAAGGGAGTCTTATTATCACAAAAGGGGCTCAATTAATTGCGCAAGGCACCAAAATCGCCCCTATAGTTTTCACTTCTAACAATCCCAAAAAAGCACGAAAATCTGGAGACTGGGGTGGTATTATAATCGCTGGAAACCATAAAATGAATACTCCATCAGGCACAGGAGTTATGGAAGGAAATCATTTTCCGCAATACTCTACCTATGGTGGTGGTCTTGAAGATGATACTGTTACCAACCTAATGTCCTACATTCGAATTGAATATGCTGGCAAAAAAATTAACTACAGTAAAGAGATGAATGGTCTCACCTTATATGCATTAGGAAAAAATTCAATGATCAATAATATCATGGTAAGCTATTCTGGTGATGATTCGTATGAGTGTTTTGGCGGGATGTTAAACATGCATCATTTAATCTCCTATAAAGCACAAGATGATGATTTTGACTTTACCAAAGGATACCAAGGTGAACTGAATACAATAATTGCAATACGGCATCCATATATTACTGATGCTAGTGGTTCTTATGCCATAGAAATCGATGGATATAATGCTAAAGATGGATTTATAAGCCCACAATCGTTAACCAAAGTATCGATTAAAAACTCAAATTTCATAAACCTTACCACAAGAGTCAATTACAAACATACCGTTGCTGCAATAGCACTGAACAACTGGGGCAAACTAAAAATCACGGATTCAAAAATTTCAGGATATGCCAATGTAGTCAAACTAGATGCTTCATTTAAGTCTTTTCAGGATATCAAAACGGCATTCTCACTTGACAATAACATTGTTAATGTTCACGCTCAAAATATAATAACTACAGCAGCTATTGATAAAAACACTCTAAATAGCATCGTAAAGTATAACCTGTATACCAATAAATTTCAAAATGCTACAGAGTTTTTTACAGCTCCTATGCACAAACACAACCCAATATTTACCTTGAGGCAAGAAATATTCGACAGCTCAACAGTCATGCAATAAATCCATCTATTTAGAATTATAAAAAATGAAATCAAATCTCGTTCTCACTATAGTTACCGTTTTCACTCTAACATTTAGTTATGCCCAAACAAAGAAAAATACTTTTTTTGAGCAAAAGTCCTTAATCAACAAATTCCACACCATTGGTGAATTAGAAAATTTAAAAAAAGGAGAACTCATTAAATTATATACCAAACGTGCGCGAGAAATTATTACAGTCATCCCGTATCTTGCACTAAGCAATGAACCTGGTGTAAGTTTATCTGATATTGGTATCAAAGAAAATTCAGGCAACCTAAAGACATTAGACAAGCATCATCAATCCACTATAGCATCGTTTGAAAACACCAGTGATATGATTTCAGAATTCATTCCTTATGCTGATACTGAAAAAATTGTCGCTGCAATTTTATATTTTGAAGACGTTATTAAAAAAACTAGAATAGGCCTTAACAATAGTTTTTAAAATCTCAGAAAATGAGCACAAGTCAAAACTACCTCGGAGTAGGCTCACGAGGCTTCTAGCGGATACGTATTTTCACATTTCGAGGCAAGCCTCGGAGAATTAACTTCACGATGTGGATTCAAAGTTTCCTATACGCTAACTACAGTAATCATCGCTATATGATGATTATGGTACTATACTTTTAAATGAATAACCTTATATCGATTACGTTTATCTATAGTACTTCATGAAATTGACACCAGAGCGATATTTTAATTATGTTATACTTTGTTTAATCAATCAACAAGAAAAATTAGCAAGAAATTGACTATATAAGTATCTACCCCTAGTATTTCACATACTTTATACGCCTAAATGCATATTAAAACACAGTAAATACTGTCAATCTTTAACGAAAAATTAATGTAGTAGTAAAATATAATTCCCCAAAAGCTTAAAAATGTTTAAAAAAAACAAGCATCTGATAATCAAGTATTTACACGATAAAAAGTAGTCCAAAACCTACACTAATATCACGATTATCAACAAAAAACTCGACGAACTCACAAATACTACGGTAAACACGTAACCTATTTTGCAAAAAGTATAGTATCTTAGCTGTGAAGAAATTATAGTCGTATAGTTTCTTCGCCCCTAACCCCAAAATAAACCTTTTATGAAATCTACACTGACCTTCCTATCCGTGTTGTTACTTGTAATTATGCATACTACATTACAAGCACAAAATTCTAAAGACAATAAATGGATTAAAAATTGGACAAATTTTGAGCCCAATAACACCAATTATCCAGAAGCTGAGGAAAAGTTAGCAACTATTATTGCAGATGACCTTTATCTTAATAATGACACCACCTATCTTTTATCAGGAAACGTTTATATCACCGGTGGTGCAACACTTACTATAGAGCAAGGTACCGTAATCCGATGTGATCATGAGAACCCTGCTACACTTATCATTACTAAAGGATCTAAATTAATTGCGCCTGGTTCTGAAGCTTACCCTATTGTATTCACTTCTACAAAAGCGGCGAAATCAAGAAACAGTGGAGATTGGGGTGGTATTATCATTGCGGGTTCAGGAAAAGTAAATACCGTATCTGGAAACGGAATGATTGATGGTGATTTTAATCCGCAGTACTCTATATATGGAGGTGCTAATCATTACGAACAAACTGCAGTATTGCGCTACGTGCGTATCGAATTTGCTGGCCATAAAGCCAAAGGAAACATGAGCCTTAATGGTCTTTCTTTATATGCCCTAGGAGCCGCTTCTATAGTTGACAATGTGATGGTAAGTTATTCTGGTCAAGATTCTTTTAACATTCATGGAGGCAATACCAATATTAGTAACCTTGTCTCTCTAAAGGCAGAAGATGATGATTTTGATATCTCAGAAGGATTTAAAAGTGATATGAATAATATTTTAGCGGTTAGACACCCATTCATCACCAGTCCTAGAGGATCTTACGCTATAGAAATTGATGGATATGATAAAGATAAAGGGTATAAAAGCACTGTATCTGACATTACAATAACCAATGCCACTTTAGTAAACCTAACCAATAAAAGAAATTACAAGCACACTAATGCAGCAATAGCAGCGTCCAATGGAGCAATCATATATCTTAATAATTCTAAAATCTCTGGATTTTCAGATGTTGTAAAATTTGACAAATCCTATACCTCTTTAGCATTAATCGAAAATGCTTTCCAAATGGACAATAGTTTTTTCAATATTCATGGGTCAGGAGTACAAGTAACTTCGCAGATCCAAACAAACATGACAAACATTTTAAAATATAATCGATTTACAGATACCTTTGTTGATGTATCTGATATTTTTACCGATCCAAACAATAAAGTACTTCCAAAATTTGGACTTAAAAAAGCAATGAACAATTACATGGTAATGCAATAAAGACTAGGAATCTTATATACTTCTTTGTGTTGCCCTCTACAAAGAAGTATTAGTTCCACTACCAAGTATTAAAACGACCTACATTATATGACAAAACTATTACTATTTTTTACAGCATTCTTAGCATGCCAACACATCACTTTTGCTCAAAACAAAGAAGCAGTACTTTTTACCAATAGAGATCAAATTAAATCTTTTCACACGATTGGTGATTTAGAACAACTAAAAAAAGGAGAGCTTGTTAAACTATATTCAGATCGTGTTCGAGAAATTGTAACTATTTTACCATTTCTATCCCTATCCAACGAGCCTAATGTAAGTATCGGTGATATTGGAATTAATGAAGACAGTGATCACCTTAAAGTATTAAAGAAAAATAAAGAAGCTACAAAAGCTGCTCTAGCAGTAACTAAATTAACTATAGAAGAATTTGTGCCTTATGCAGACACCGAAAAAATAATAGGTACAATTTTATATTTTGAAGAAATTATAAAAAAAATGCGAATTGGGATAAACGAAAGTTATTAACGAATCCTGCTATTGGTATTAATAAGTTATCAGTAGGCAAGCAAGACCTCTCTGATATAAATAGGTGTATTATTAAAATGGAAAGAAACGGTTAATTCCGTTTCTTTTTTTATCATAAATGCAAAATACATGTACGTTTTAGCATCGTTTAACCCGGATTATGCAGTAGAAAATCTATTACGGCTTGAAACTACTTCAAAATATACCGCTCTGCTATGTTTTTAAACTTAACCATAGCGATGCTATGCTAAATTTTAGAAAACATCATATTTTATCGCAATTTCAAACCTCATGACGAAGTGCTATTGCATAATCCGGGTTTAACTTCTATCCTATCGTACACACAACTATCCTTTTATAGAGAATACTTAATACACTTTAAGCGTAACAGCAATACCTTCATTATTTCGCACATTAAACACTATGTTATCTTCAAAAATAAGATACTGTCCTTTTATCCCTTTTAAAACTCCGGTATAGGTTTGTGTTTTTACTAAATTGAGACTTTTCACTACAGTTGGGTATTGTAGCACTGGGAATTGAAGTTTAGTTTCCTGCATTTCTGCCACAATATAGTCTTGTGCTTCTTCTGGAATATAGTTTTTAAACTCTTCTTTTAATGTAACTAAATTTTCATCGTCAATTTCATTTTTTAGCATTTTCCGCCAATTCGTCTTATCACCTACATAATTTTTAAGGGCTACTTCTGTAATTCCAGCCAAGTACCTATTAGGCACTTCTACCAATGCAATTGCTTCATGAGCTCCTTGATCAATCCACCGTGTTGGCACTTGTGTTTTTCTTGTTACGCCCACTTTTACAGTACTCGAATTTGCTAAATACACAATATGTGGTTGTAATTGCACTTTTTTTTCATAGGCCAAATCTCGATCTTCAATATCCAAATGGGCAGTACTCAATTCTGGTCTCATAATCCAATCTCCAGCTTGAGGTTGTTTATAAAAATCATCATAACAATAGCCTTGCCGAAATAGTTTTATATCACGGCCACAGGCTAAACATTGATACCCCTCAAAAGAAATCGTGAGTTGTTTATTTAATAACTGATTCATATGAATAAAATCCGTATCAAAAACTAAATAATACTGAATTGGTGTTCCAATTTCCGTTTGCATTTTAGTCAGTACGCCTTGATAGTGCATAAAAAAGTATAGTTTATTACAGTTCCCGTTATAAAAAGTCATTATTTTTAGTATTTTTAAAATCTAAGCAGATGCTTAATCTGATTTCAATACTAATTTTCAGGATAAATATACAGTAAAAAATGCCAATTCCATTAGTCAATTCGATCGCTAGTTGGTTCTTAAAAAAGAGATTTCATCAAATCGAACTTTTTTTAAAATATCCAAATGAAGTTCAAGAAGAATTACTCTTGGGCTTATTGGAGAATGCAAAAAACACAGAATTTGGAAAACGTTATGATTTTACTTCTATTCATAATTATACCACGTTTGCAACACGCATTCCTGTTCGTAATTATGAAGATTATGATGATATGATCAATCGCAGTAGAAAAGGAGAGGCTAATATTTTTTGGCCGACACCTATCAAATGGTTTGCAAAATCTAGCGGTACTACAAATGCAAAAAGTAAATTCATCCCTGTAAGCCAAGAATCCTTAGAAGACTGTCATTACGCTGCCGGAAAAGACTTGCTATGTATGTACCTTAATAATAATGAAAATTCTAAATTATTTACAGGAAAAAGTCTACGCTTAGGAGGTAGTAAGGAATTGTACCGTGAAAATGGAACTTCATTTGGTGATCTTTCTGCAATTATAATCGATAATATGCCATTTTGGGCCGAATATAGCTCCACTCCTAGCAGTGAAGTCTCATTAATGAGCAATTGGGAAGTAAAGATGCAGGCTATCGTTCAAGAGACCATACAAGAAAACGTAACCAGTTTGGCTGGAGTTCCTTCTTGGATGCTCGTATTACTCAATCAAGCCTTAGAAACTACTGGTCGAACACATCTTTTTGAAATTTGGAATCACCTAGAAGTGTATTTTCATGGCGGCGTGAATTTTGATCCATATCGCGAACAGTACAAACAAATCTTACCCAGTACAGCATTTAAGTACTACGAGATTTATAATGCCTCCGAAGGTTTTTTCGCGATACAAGATCGTAATGAATCTTCAGAGTTACTATTGATGCTAGACTATGGTATTTTTTATGAATTCATACCAATGGATGCACATGGGAGTAATAATGAAAAAATAATCCCACTAAGCGAAGTAGAAATTGGCATAAACTATGCTATTATCATTACAACCAATGCTGGTTTATGGCGCTATAAAATTGGAGATACTGTACGATTTACCAGTATTAGCCCCTATCGTATTAAAGTATCTGGACGCACCAAGCATCACATTAATGTTTTTGGTGAAGAATTAATTATAGAAAATGCAGAAACGGCATTACAAAAAACAACACAAATCCTGAACTGTGAAATTGTAGAATACACTGCAGCCCCTATATTTATGAAAGGTCGTGAAAAAGGTGCTCATGAATGGGTTATCGAATTCAAAAAACCGCCGCAAGACTTAGAACAGTTTGCTTTACTATTGGACACTTCTTTACAGGAACTTAACAGTGATTATGAAGCGAAAAGAAAGAACAACTCCACACTTAACCCATTACAAGTCCATGTAGCACGATACCGTTTATTCTATGATTGGCTAAAATCGCAAAACAAATTGGGGGGACAACATAAGATCCCTAGATTATCCAATAGTCGAAAATATATCGATGAGCTACTACAATTAAATGTAAGCCACCTTATCAAAATTACTCGCTAAAGGATCTTCAATACCATTATATAGAAAGTCAATTACCTCGAAGCAAGCTCACGAGGCATCCAGCGGATATCTATTTTTTACATTTAGAAGCAAGCCTCGGAGAAATGAACTACCCCGAGGCAGAGCCGGGGTATCAGAAATAAGACCGCTTCGCTACAAGAACCAAGAAACAAGACGCTATTTTATCTTGACTCTTGGTTCTAAAAGTCTTGAACCTGATCGATACACCCGAGGCAAAGCCTCGGAGAATTCTATGGATTAAACCCGCTGTTTACTACAAGAACACCTTACAAAACAAAATAACAGACTGCTGATCAATCGCTTACTATAAACCTACAGGCTCCTTCAGCCCTTTTCACACCTAAAAACCCCAAATTAAAGACTAAAAAGTATGGTTTTAACGTAAAAAAAGGACTATTATTTAGTTGTTTTTGCTGTTTTTTGAGTAGTTTACCGATGAAAAAAAACTCTTAATCTAAAAGATTAGAAATAGTTTTTTAGCACTATAAATAGGTAGTACATTTGTCCTCAGATATTTATAGCCCCAAACCATGAAAAATCTATTTTTTACTTTAGCTTTAACTTTTTTCTCTGTAGTTATTTATGCACAAGAGACAAACTTACAAACTACACCTGCATCAACAGAAACTAAAATAACAGTTTCAAACGATCAGATAGTTGATACTGTTAAAGCATCAAACATAGCACATAGTAAAATTTCTAAAATTGCTTTTTATGAAGCATTATTGTTAGAAAACAACTTTAAAATTCACTTAAATGATAGTGATCAATTAGTAATCAAAAACATTGAGCAAATTATTTCTAAGAAAAGAAATCAAAAATTATATTCTGAATTAGATCAGGAATAATACTTCTAAACCATAGTAAACAAAAGCCTTTTATGTATACATAAAAGGCTTTTTTCATTTTTACATAGAGACGCAAAATTTTGCATCTCAACACTCCATAGTTTCTTGTTTCAAAATACTATAATACCACGTAAGCATTTTAAAATTTAATAATATAAATACAGTTCAAAAATTAAAATGGCTAGAATCAAACGCACGAGACAAAAACGAGACACAACGTATTAAAGGTGCTATACAACAAATCGTGATCTATTTCTATTCACTATCATAGAAAGAATTGCGACAGTAACAAACATAAAAAAGCCATACATTAAATTTAATGTATGGCTTTTTATTACTATAAGCTACATCTGTTTAAGAAACTGCTTTTAGCTTCTTAATGGTCGCTGAGTTCAATTTTTGTTCTGCATATTCTCTAGTAACTTCAAGCTCAGTCTCCTCACCATCAGGCATTTCAAACATCGCATCCGTTAAAATAGCTTCACACAACGAACGTAATCCTCGTGCGCCTAATTTATATTCTATTGCTTTTCCCACAATATATCCTAATGCATCATCGGTAATCGTGAACGCTACTTCATCCATTTCAAACAACTTTTTATATTGTTTGATAATGGCATTCTTCGGCTCTGTAAGAATAGCTCTTAAGGTGCCTACATCCAAAGGATCCATGTGAGAAAGTACCGGCAATCGACCTATAACTTCTGGAATCAAACCAAACTCTTTCAAGTCTTTAGGAATGATGTATTGTAACACATTATCTTTTTCGATAACATCTTCTTTCATAGAAGCGCTAAACCCTACCGCTTGCATATTTAATCGCTTTTGAATCACGCGCTCGATACCATCAAATGCGCCACCTGCAATAAAAAGAATATTTTCAGTATCCACTTCAATAAACTTTTGATCTGGGTGCTTACGCCCACCTTTAGGCGGTACATTTACCACGGTACCTTCTAGCAATTTAAGTAATGCCTGCTGCACTCCTTCTCCAGATACATCTCTAGTAATACTAGGGTTATCCCCTTTTCGAGCAATCTTATCAATTTCATCAATAAAAACAATACCACGTTGCGCTTTTTCCAGGTTATAATCTGCTGCTTGTAATAGCCGTGTTAAAATACTCTCTACATCTTCGCCAACATACCCAGCCTCTGTAAGTACTGTAGCATCAACGATTGCTAAAGGCACATTAAGCATCCTTGCAATAGTTTTTGCGATTAACGTTTTTCCTGTTCCAGTCTGTCCCACCATAATGATGTTACTTTTTTGAATTTCAATATCGTCATCAGACTTTGGTTGCAATAAACGCTTATAGTGATTATATACTGCGACTGACATTACCTTTTTAGTAAACTCCTGTCCAATAACATATTCATCTAAAAAACTTTTGATAGCCTTAGGCTTACGCAACATGAGTTCATTACTCAACTCTCCGTCATCATCTTCTTTACCTTCTTCTTCAACAATACCATGTGCTTGTACGATACAACGATCGCATATATGTGCATCCAATCCTGCAATCAACAACGAGGTGTCAGGTTTTTTTCTTCCACAAAACGAGCATTCCAAATCTTCTTTCGCCATAATTACTTCTCTATACTATCTTTATATTTCTATATTCTCGAAGCATACTGTATTTACTACACTATTACTCTCTTATCAATATTTCATCGATCATCCCATACTCAAGCGCTTTATCAGCTTTCATCCAGTAATCTCTATCACTATCCTCATATACTTTATCATAGGATTGCCCAGAGTGCTTCGCAATGATCTGATACAGTTCTTCTTTTAAAATTAATATTTCTCTTGCAGTAATTTCAATATCACTTGCTTGTCCTTGCGCACCTCCTAGTGGCTGATGAATCATCACTCTACTATGCGGCAAGCCTGTACGTTTTCCTTTTTGTCCTGCGCACAACAATACTGCTCCCATAGAAGCTGCCATACCGGTACAAATAGTAGCGACATCTGGTTTAATAAACTGCATCGTATCATAAATACCCAATCCAGCATACACACTTCCGCCTGGAGAATTGATGTAAATTTGAATATCTTTAGAAGCATCTACACTCTCTAAAAACAACAGTTGCGCCTGTACAATATTCGCTACTTGATCATTAATCCCAGTACCTAAGAAAATGATCCTATCCATCATTAGTCGAGAGAATACATCAAAAATTGCAATATTCATTTGACGTTCTTCGATAATATTAGGAGTCATCCCCATAGGGTTCATACTACTCGTAATTTGATTGAAATAATTACTATTAATTCCGTGATGTTGTGTAGCGTATTTTTCGAATTCTTTTCCGTAATCCATAGATTTTTCTGAATTTTTATTTTAAAAAAAAAGGTGTCAACCTCATATGAGTTTAACACCTTAAATATAAGTAAAATCCTTTAGTTACAAAGGAGAAATTATTTGTAAACTTCTTTTATAAATTCATCAAAAGTAACTTCTTTTTCTTTTAGCTTCACATTCTCCTTGAAGTATGCCAACATTTTCTTGCTCATCAATTGCTCCGAAATTCGTTTCACTTCTTCTTGATTCGATAAAATTCTAGAGGCAATGTTCTCTAATTCACTATCTTCTGGAGTCAATTGACCAAACTGAGCCATTTGTCCTTTAATCAATTCTTTCGCAAAACCTTTCAATTCATCGAAAGTAACTTGCAAATTATTATCTGCAATAATCTTCCCTTCGATCAACTGGTAACGCAATCCTTTTTCACTCTTTTCGTACTCATCGTTAGCTTCATCTGATGTTAACGGGTTTTCTCCAGTCGCTTGAATCCATTTTTTCAAAAATGCTGCCGGAAGTTCAAAAGTTGTATTTTCCAACATACTTTCTGTTATTCCATTTAACAATTGCTGATCTGCTTGTTGCTCGAACTGACGCTCTGCATCTTCTTTAATCTTTTGTTTAAGTTCTGAAACACTTTTTATCGTTCCTTCACCATAAATTTTATCAAACAACTCTTGATCCAAATCTGCCAACTCTTGTGCATTGATCTCTGTTATTGTAAAATCTACAGTAACATCTAAATCGTTCGCACTATCTTGTGCAATTTTCAATGCTGAAATTAAATCATGATCATCAGCAAACAACCCTTTGGTTTTTAAGCTAATTACATCTCCCACCTTTGCCCCTATAAAAGCATCAACATTCTTTTTCCCTTTTAATTTATCTAATGACAAAGTCGTTGGGTTATTGATTTCCTTTTCTTCATTCACAAAAGTTCCAGCAACCAAATCTTCTTTCTTCACCGCATCCTGAGGGATCAACTTTCCATATTGCTTTTGAATCGTTGTCAATTGATTCTCGATCATCTCTTCACCTGCTACGATCTTGTATTGTGTAATTGCTTTTTTTCCATTCAACACGACATCAAATTTAGGCGCTAGTCCTAATTCAAACTCAAAAGAATAGTGCTCAGCATCCCAATCAAAATTTTCTTTCTCTTTTGGCAATGGATTACCTAATACATCTAACTTTTCTTCTGTTAAATACGTATTTAATGACTCCTGCAATAACTTATTTACTTCATCTACCAATACCGCTTTACCATACTGTTTTTTCACCATCCCCATAGGCACATGACCTTTTCTGAAACCAGGAATATTGGAATTCTTTTTATAATCCCTAAGGATTTTCTCTACTTTATCACTATAATCTTCTTTAACGATATCTACCGTAACTACAGCATTCAATTCGTCTACTTGCTCTTTTGAAATATTCATTCTTCTACGTTTAAGTACTAAAAATCGGGACGCAAAAGTAATACTTTTTTAATTTAAGACAAAGTTTATTCTCCTTAAAGAATTTACAAAACCCTGAGAATCTTTGTTTCTAAGTACAAAAAAAGGTAAAGCCAAAAGGTAAACTTTAGTTTGTCATATTATTATACTATGTATTTCTTTGTAACACTGGACAGTATCAATCATCTCTATTTTATTACTTAACAGGAGTATCCAAAATACTGTCATCTTAAACCTGAAGAAAGATTTGGTACAAAATCATTATAAAATTTAAAACTGACGCATTTTCAATTAATCGAACTCAGTCCATCAATGGGCGATCCCACATTATCTATATGGATAGCAAAACTAAAACTTAGCTATATGAAAGGCGAAAAATAAACTATATCATTCATCCCGAAACTCTATAATGAGGCTTTCTAAAAAAGCATTTGAGATTACTTAAACCAGCTCATCAAAGTTTTTAAATATCTGATTCTTAAATATTATTTTGACAAGATCAGTCTGACAAAACGAGTTTCCCGCCCTATTAAGACAACCGTATTAACACTCTTACAACTTTACCTCAAATGTGTTACTATTTTTATAAAGAAGACGTTTAAATCTCAAAATACCCGTAAAATAAGTATATTTACAGCTATATTTTTAGTTTAAATATTCCCCATCAACCTATTTAAACTATCAATATACGATTGCATCGAAAAGAGTACGGTTACTATTTTGACCAAGTTAAGCGTACAAAAGCACATTTTTAGCCACAAAACACAAAATAGAAATCGTAATTATAAAAAATCATAAACCATGTCAGGAAGACTTAAAGATCGATTAAACAAAAGCCAAGATCTTAAACCAAAAAAACAACCCGCAGCAAGTAATGCGTTTTTATGGGTAGAAGATCAACAGTATAAAATACTAGAAGTTGATTACGGTTTTAAACGCCATGCCGATGGTTCGGGCCGAGCTGTAGGTGACGTCCATCTACAACCCTTTATAGTCGTTATTAAGCCCTTAGGCACTATGGACGCTTTGGTAGAACTCTCATGGTTGAACACAACAATGTTTAGCGGTCGTATAGAGAACTATCATGACGATGGTATCCATAAAAAGCACAAAGACACGATTATTCATAATGCATATATCGAGGACTATGAAATATTTGGGAATTATTACGAAGAACAAGAAGGGCGCATTATAGTACTTAAAATCGCTCCACAATACGTAAAAATTATGGAAAGCGATTACGAAACCAGCATGAACCCCAGCAAACCTATGGAAATGAATCCTAAAGGATTACTAACTAGAGCATCGTTTGAACCCGAAGAGAAAGCACCGGAAAATGAAGAAAGCAAATACACTTTAGAAAGCACCTATATCCACGATCATATTACCGATGTAGCCTCCGATACTATTACAGAGTTTAATAACAGCAGTACCAGCATAGCATATCAATTTTATAAAAAAATTGTAGATGGCACGATCGTTAATCCAAACATTAGGGTTACTAAAAAACGAGTCTCAGATCTCATAGCATATTATGACGAAAGCAACCAAGAGATTTTAGTCTGGGAAAAAAATCTCGAAACTATCGAAAGTAATACCGATAAAAAAATAAAATTAATAACAGCTTTAGCAAACGCCTATGGCACGTATATCAACATCAAATTAAAAGACCAACTTACGATCAAAGAATCTCTAGAGATTCATGAATATGACCTATTTCGTTTTGATGGGATCGACAATACTTCTATATCCATAGCAAAACTGAAATCACCTACCTATACTGGTGATTTAATTCTTGATTTCGATGAAACTAAAGCAGCTGCACCATCAAAGTGGGTAAAAAACGGCCCTGGGCAATCGATATTTGAAGTACATTCTTTTGAAAATCCCATATCCCAACCCAAAGGCTGGCCACCTAATCTGGGTATAAAGTTTAGTTTTAGTTTACAAGGGGGCTTTTCTACCAGTATATATGCCGGAATTTCATACCAAATCGCACGAACAGGAGACACACACGTTTTGTCTAGCCTTAATGCTGCATTAACCTACTATGGTCATGGCACACCAGGCACCTCAGTTTTAAGCCCTAACCTCGTCAATGCCAGTCTTACCCCTTCAATTACGCTAGGACACAAAACAGGTAATGCTTTAAACCTCAATTTATTTAACAGTTTTACGGGATCGGGAGTCAATGTACCCTATGAATACGCATTTACACTGGGCGCTACAGGAATATTAAGCTCTGGCAGGACTACCAAATCTTATGATAAACATGGCAATCGAATTAAAGATAAATACAATAAGCACGACCACGATCATCGCCATCAAATTATCGGCGGAGCAAATATCAAGGTTGGTAATTTTATGATCTCATCCTATAACGATATCCGTAAGCCCTTTTTGTTTTACGGCATGGATTCTGACCAATACTGGTCGGCAGGAGTGGAAGTACAAGCCAAGCTAAAACATCAAATGCACATGAGTTATGCCTTTGACCTGTATTATGGAAAGTCCAATAACAAGATGCCGTATAATCTCGATAAAAATAGTGATGGGCAAAACTATGATCACCAAAAATTATTTAATGTACTACTCAATAGAGGACAAGAAACCTTTACGACTACAGATGCAGTGGGCAATAGCAGTACTCAAACTCAATTTGGCTATGGTACTTTCTGGCCTTCTAATATGATGCATGATGCCATCCCTTTTCCGGAAGTACCGAAACAGCCAGCGGCTCCCACCAAACCTATAGATGATACTAATAAAAAACTTAATGAAGAATACAAAAAAGCTAAAACACAATATGAAACAGACATTAAAGAATATAATGAAGAAATGATAAATTATACGATAAGCACTAAACTCACACCACACCCTACGTTTCATCATTTGTTTGTAGTGTATAAAAATGGAAAGAAAACTCCAGATCTAGAACGATTGAACACCTATATGAGTAGTGATGTCTCTGAAAAAAGCAAAAATCTACAAGAATTCTTTACTTTAGAAAAAAAATTTAAAAAGAAAAAAACTTAGAAGGGATTAAAGAATGAAAAAAATAGTGATTATAGTATTCTGTATTGTTTGTTTTGTTAATTGTCGTAGCGCAAAAAAAGGAGACATTAATTTAGAATATCGCAAGTATAAAATAGCTAAAGGGCTAGATCCAGATACACCAAGACCTTTTTCATATTTCGAAGAGTTTTTAACTTATACAGATTCCTTAAAACGACAAGAGCTCATAGACAATATTTATCTCAAAGTCAATGAGGTATATATTAATAAAGACAACGATGATGATTACTATGTATTCCAAGTTTATGATGATGATGGAGATGTATACATTGGCAGTTCAAATATTATAGGGGAAAGCCTAAGTTTTCCAAAAAATGATAGCATTAC
>CALFCI010000090.1 GCA_937951135.1 uncultured Aquimarina sp.
ATTTCCTCACAAACAATAACTATAAGAGTGCAATCTCACCACTAAGCACCAACGAAATAGACTAGTAGGAAATGATATCAAAAAAGCAAAAATACCTTGCACAACGAATTCCAATAAGTACTCCTAGGATTTTAAAACAATTAAGATTCGATCTTATCGGAAAAGATTCCCAGCGAGGAGTTACTTTAACATACTCTTGGTTAGCCAACCAATTTGGACATTTCTCCTTAGGATTTATACCGACAATTATAATTTATTTTCACACTAAAAACGCATACCTTGCAGAAGATCACATATCTATTTGTGCATCATCCGTTTCTATACTTTGGTTTTTCTTTGAATTGTATAACTTCTTAGGACCATTACTCGTGCAAAGAGTATCCTTATCGAAATTCTTTTATCTCGGCATAGGTAAAAAATACACATTTGCACCGGCTTGGAAAAATATTGCTTTTGACACCTTTACAGATCTATGCTTTTTTGGATTGGGGGCTAGTAGTGCTAGTCTACTCATTTCGCCATCAAAGTTCCATTATGCTATTTTATTAGTATTCGTACTTATTTTAATATTCCCAACCATACATTGGTATCACACTAAGATGTACCAATATTATGCGCGATATCCTTTTCAATTTAGATTAAGCCAATGGAATTATGACATATCCCCAGAAGACAAGTCAAAAGTATACCGTTTTATGAAAAGTAAAACAGGTGGGCATCATTTACTAATTTTTGGTCACAAAGAATGTCCTAAAACTAGTTTATGCGTTGGTATCTTAAATGAACTATCCATACAACATAAGGCCTGTTTATACACTACTGCAATAAAATTGTTTGACTTATTTACGATGTCTAAAGATATCTTTAAAGATCCACATCTTATTTGGACATGGAAAAAAGCGGAATTCATGGTGATTGATGATATCAATCCATCCAACAGTTCGAATATGGAATTGATTGACCCTAACCGATTTTTGGAATATGTAGATACTCCTTCTGATAAAATCATTGAAAACAGAGCTACTTTAGCGGCTAAAAACATCATTTGGGTTCTTGGAAATCCAGAAGATAAACAGAAATGCCTCCAAGACTGGTCTGAAATGCTTTTAAAAATAGGAGTAGATCACGAACAAATTGATAGTATTACCCTCCCCTATTCAAAGACATAAAGCTCCATTTTTAAGTACATGACAAAAAATCATAATGATTTGATTTCCAATAATACAAATAGAGTTTACTGATAAAGAGAATTTTTATTTATTTTTTTAGTCTTTCCCGAGGATTCGGAATTGTCTCTTGTCCCGACACCTCGGGGGTTAAAACATTACAAAAGATTATATCCTCTAAATAAGTTGTTTAATTACTATTTTTCAGATGTTTGCTAATTTTTGTCATGTACTAAGGCTCCATTTATAATTAATTGTAATACATCCATCACCCCAACCAACCCTCACGATCTAAGCTACGGTATTGAATGGCCTCGGAAATATGATGTCCTTTAATAGTGTCTACTCCTTCTAAATCTGCAATGGTTCTAGAGACTTTCAAAATACGGTCATAGGCTCGAGCAGAAAGGTTCAAACGTTCCATTGCTGATTTTAATAATTGTTTTGATGCGTCATCTAACGCACAATACTCTCGAATCTGCCGCACCCCCATTTGAGCATTATAATGAATATTTGGCAATGCATTAAAACGTTTTGTTTGAAGCACTCGTGCAGCAGTAACCCGTTTTCGAATAGCAATACTGGATTCTCCTCTTCGCTCTTCACTCAATTGATCAAAAGGTACTGGTGTTACTTCTATATGAATATCAATACGATCTAATAGTGGCCCTGAAATTTTGTTTAAATACCGCTGAACCTCCATGGGTGATGAAGCTGTGGGCCCATCAGGATCATTAAAATATCCACTTGGACTGGGGTTCATACTCGCCACCAACATAAAACTAGAAGGGTATGTAACCGTAAATCTTGCCCTAGAAATGGTAACCTCCCTATCTTCTAAAGGTTGGCGAAGCACTTCTAAAACATTACGCTTAAACTCAGGAAGCTCATCCAAAAATAGCACTCCATTATGAGACAATGATATCTCACCAGGCTGAGGGTAGCTGCCCCCGCCTACCAATGCGACATCAGATATGGTATGATGTGGACTGCGAAAAGGACGCTCTGCTATTAAACCAATTTGTTCTTTAATTCTACCCGCCACACTATGTATTTTAGTAGTTTCTAATGCTTCATGTAGTGACATTGGTGGTAAAATGCTCGGTAATCGCTTACTCAACATTGTCTTTCCACTTCCTGGCGGCCCCACCAAAATAATATTATGTCCTCCAGCAGCAGCAATCTCCATACAGCGTTTAATTCCTTCTTGCCCTTTTACATCTGCAAAATCAAACTCTGGATGTTCTAGTGCTGCATAAAACTCTTGTTTTGTATCAACTAGTGTTGGTTTTAAGTCTGTGTTGCCCTCTAAAAAATCAATAACCTGTTTGATGTTTTCAACCCCATATACATCTAAATCATCTACAATACCGGCTTCTTTAGCATTCTGTATCGGTACAATACATCCTTTAAATCCTTCTTCTCTAGCCTTAATCGCTATAGGCAATGCACCGCGTATGGGCTGTAAACTTCCATCAAGTGACAGCTCTCCCATAATCAGATACTCATCGATATGTTCTTTTTGAATTTGATTGCTCGCTGCTAAAATCCCTACGGCTATTGTGAGATCATAAGCCGCCCCCTCTTTACGCAAATCGGCTGGCGCCATATTGATGGTTATCTTTTTACCTGGAAGCTTATATCCGTTATTTTTTAACGCTGCTGCAATGCGGTAACTACTCTCTTTTATGGCGTTGTCCGGCAAGCCTACCAAATGATATCCGATTCCTTTATCAATATTTACCTCTACTGTAATTGTAGTAGCATCTACTCCAAATACTGAACTCCCAAAAACTTTTATTAGCATCTTTATGTTTTAACCCTAAAACTACAAAAACAACTTTTTAAAAACTAAAAATAAGGGAATTTATATTTAAAATAAATTTAAAAAAGGCCAATAAACAAGAAATAAAAGCAACACTAAGACAATCATTAGCAACCACTTAAAGAATCCAGACTGCTTCGCTACAGGAATCAAGAGCCAAGACTTAGGATGAAATACTCGATTCTAAATTAACCTTATACTACTACCCACTTCATTATTTCGTTTTTTTAGTCCAAAACCCATACAAGAATTGTCCAAAAAAACGTTTTGGAAATCGAGTTACGCCTTCAAACCCTAATCGAATTGTCCCACTATCTTCCGGAAGATAATTTGTTTTAAACAAATAATCCCATACACTCAAACTGATCCCAAAATTTACTCCAAATGTACCCTTTGGTAAATCATAAGCATGATGGTATAGATGCATCACTGGATTATTCAAGACATACCGCAACGGGCCCCAAGTAATTTTAATATTGGCATGATTAAAGTGTCCTATAGTAATCGCTATGAAATGAACAATATAAGCGTGTTCAGGCTCGAAACCTCCTAGTATCATTACGCCAAAAGTTTTTAATGGTTTATAGATGATATTCTCCATCCAATGGTATCGCAAATGTGCCGCAAATCCCATTTCTAAAACACTATGATGTACTTTGTGATATTGCCATAAAAAATCAAACTTATGCAAGAGTATATGCGTCACCCATTGCACAAAATCCAAAATAATAAAAAACACTACCAATTGCCAACCGATTGCCCAATTGGAAATATCGACTATAGCAAAACTTTGGAGTGTAATACCAATGGTTTCAAATAGTGGTTCTAATACTCGGTACACGCCACTAATGACTATTGAAAAAATAAAAAAATTGAAAAACATATACCAACCATCAAGCCAAAAATCTTTTCGAAATACTGCCTGATTCTTGCGCCATGGAACTATCATTTCGAGTCCCCAAACTAGTGCTGAAATCAAAATGAGCCCCCAAAAATAATTGGTATACCAGGGTACTTCAAACAGGATCAAACTCCATGTCCATTGCAGTGTTTCTACTAAAGTATTCGTTAGGATATGGAAATAGATGTCTAGACTCATTATAGCAGCTCTTAAAATGCACAACTTTTTAAAAGTGGCGCTCTAATTTCTAAATCTTTTGCAGTGATTTAAACTTTTTCAATCAATCACCCCTTCTTTGACATTAAATTTATCTTTTAATATTTGCTTAGCATCTGTATCCGAAATTACTAAAACATAATCGTTTTCCTCGATCTTAACATCTGAAGCAGGATTTTTTAGCAATATCCGCTCTCCATTATTCACTTTCACTAATCCCAGTAAAATTGTATCATACTCTTTTTTCATTCGAATAAAAGCATCAATATATGTCGAATTCAAAAACGGATTCTCGGCGACAACTTTATATTCTTGCATATCACAATCGTCATACCCAATCGCTGTGGTAATCAAGTCATCTGTAAACAATGCTACATCAGGTTCAAAAATATAACTTGCAACTAATTTTGCGGCAATTTCATTTTTAGAAATCACATCTTTGACACCTATGGAATGAAATGTCTCTTTAAGATCTGCTTGATCGAGACTCACCATCACATCTAAATCACTATACTGTTTATTCAAATTAATTGTAAATACTAATAACTCCGTATCACTTCCTATATTCACAAAGATCTTTTTTGCCCTCTTTATATTTACTTTCTCATATCCTTCATAGTTATTAAGATCCATGAATAGCACAAAAACAGTATCATACCCGTCGAAAAGACCATTGATTAAGGCGATGTCTGTTTTTTGATCTGTAACAATAACAACCTCTTTATTGGCATGCACTAATTGATTTGCTACTTGCTTTGAAAATTGATCCCATCCTATAAGAATGAAATGGTTTTCATAATCGACACCGTAATACCCTTCGCTCTTCTTTTTCATGTAATTCTGAATTAAGTTTGTCATTTTACCTATTAAATACCCTAATACCCCTAAACTACTGATGATCACTATTAATCCTAATAATCTTCCTATGGGAGATACTGGATAATAATCACCATACCCTACTGTGGTCAATGTTACTATAGTATACCATAAAGCGTCAGAGAAATTTTTAATATTGCCCTCTGGATATTGAGACTCTATTAGTGTAATCACAAAAACCAATAAGACATATCCAAGTATCCCTAGCCCTACACTATAACTAACTTTAAATCTCTTATAATTCATCGTCTTTGTTTTTATAGTTTCTCAGGATACATTTGATCCACTAATCGCTCAAACGTACTATTCATTTCTTGATTACATCCACTTAATTCTATATAACTCTTTCCTTTTTCAGGAAATGTATGAATTGCCAAATGACTTTCTGCTAATAGCCATAAACAAGTATATCCCTTCACTGGAAAATGATGTGCTATATGGTTCAAAACAGTGTATCCAGCAGTTGCTAATGCGGTGCTAAATTGAGCATACAAAATATCCGGAGTGGTCTCTACAATCCACTTCTTATAGTTATAGATCACAGCATCTACTATTTTTGGATCAAGGTTATTCTGTTCTATCATACGTTTTTTAATATAAATCCCATGACCCTTTAAGATAGTATTGATATAGTACCGGATTATGAATAGTATTTATGGATATTTCACTAGTATCTTTTACAAAAAAGGGCTTCCCAAATGAGGTCATTAATTGCATAGCTTCCGTATTAATCCATCGCGTATCAATACCCTTGAACTCTAATTGTAATGCGCTAGATTTTAACGCCTCCTTAGTCATATCCTTTGCGCCTATCACCCATCCCCATTCTCCTAATGTAAGAATTTGATTGTGTAATGGCAAGGTTGCAAAGCCTGCCTTACTCATCGTTTTGTTAATACAATGATAGGCCTCTGCTGCATAGTAAGGACTTCCTGCTTGTGTAACAATCAAACCATGCTTGCGCAGTTGACGTTCACATAATTTATAAAACTCATACGAATATAAGCGATTCAATTCTATCGAACGTGGGTCTGGCAAATCTACAATGATGATGTCAAAAAATTGTTTCGTTTCTTCTAAAAAAGTATACGCATCCATATTACGAATGGTTACTTTTTCATGATTTAATGCATTATTATTCAATGCTACAAAAACAGGATGTTCTTTTCCTATATCTGTAATCCCTTTATCTAAATCAATTAAATCAATATGCTGTATTTGATCGTATTTCAAAAGTTCTCTTACCGCACAACCATCTCCACCACCAAGAATTAAAATATTTTTAGGATCTTTAGAAAGCTGTAGTATCGGGTGCACAATAGGCTCATGATACATCACCTCATCATAGGTAGATAACTGCTGGTTTCCATTGATATACAACCAATAATCATCCTTCCATTGTGTGAGTACTATTTTTTGATACTTCGTTTGTTTTTCAAAAATCACCTTATCTTGATATCGTATTTGTTCTCCGTAAGTAATTATAGGAGAAGCAGCATAGCTACCAACAGCGATTAAAATGATCGTGAAGCTCGAAAGTAGTAGTATCCGCATTCTGGTTTTCTGCTTTTGTATATCCCATAATACAAAAAACAAAAATATAGCTACTGATAAATTTACCGCGCCTAACACAAAAGGAGTATAGGTTAGCCCTATGATGGGTAAACCCACAAAAGCAAAAAATAGTCCCCCCGCCAAACTTCCGTAGTAATCTTTCTCTAGTACTGAAGAGATATTAACCCGTAAAGAATCAAAATCCGTATTTAAACGAATCACCAAAGGAATTTCCATTCCAATAAGCACCCCTATACCAATACTCAATGCATAAATAATAGCGCCTATATATATGGTGTATGCTGAACTCACATAGGCGATCAATGCTGCAAATGACACCAAAATAGACAATCCTAGTTCTATATAAATAAAACTAGAGAGTAAGTCTTTTTGTATGTGTTTACTTAGCCTACTTCCTACTCCCATCGAGAATAACATTACCGATACAATAATGGTCCATTGAAAAACGGAATCTCCCAAAAAATAGGTCGCTAAGGTTGATAAGATATATTCTGCTACAATACCAGATAGCCCCGTAGCAAATATGGCAAGTTTTAGGACGTTAGATTTAATATTCACTAGTGATTAATTTACTATTCTTCGTATTACAAACACCAAGTAAGAAGTACAGAACCTGCGATATAGGCAAATGCTTCTATCAAAGATACTCCTATATTAGGCTTTTCTTGATTTATAATTTCGTCTGTTAACTTTTGACCTGGCAACAAAACTTTGTCTGTTAAAAACCGAAGTATCGGCAACAACAAAAAACCTACAACAATCAATATCCCGATATGAAGAAGCGAAGCACTCCAACTCGTAAACTCTTCAATTAATGCAAATCGAATAAGATTTCCTATCGCTATTAATGCTCCTGCAAAACCAACACCCACTGCTACATTATCTTTTTCGATATGCTCATGGATATTATATGGAGTCATCAGGTTATATAGTTTAGCCGTCAGTATTAACACACATTGCCCAATAGCCCAAAAAATTACTGCGGTTAGTATTCCAAATCCAATACTATGACTTTCACCCAATAAGGCTCCAAATAAAATCAATCCTGATGCGATGGAACTCGCTCCTTCAACAATACCTGTACCTGAATTTTGATCTTCAACTATTTCCTTATGAACAGAAAATGTACTCAAAAGCATCGTATCATTAATCTTTGTTGAAATGTTTAACAATACAATAGATACGATACCATAGACCATGATATCCATAACGTCGAATAGAATTCCTTTTGAAGGCCCTATAAGAACACTACCTACGACACTTATAATCCCTATAAAATATCCTACATACGCAAATGAAAATGCCAAATTATCTTGTACCACCAATTCGTGTTGTATTTTTATTTTAGGATGTACGAGTTGATATCCTAGCTTCCCAATAAAAAACAACACAAATGAACACAACAAATATAGCATTGCTTCATAAGTAGTCACAACATATTCATTCGTTAAAAAATCATTCATTACATTTAATTTTATGTTTATTTTCCAGATCCACCACTACGTGCTCTTGAGCTAGAACTACTACTATATCGACTTGAACTACGTGCCGTTTTACTAGATCTTGAAGCACTCGTACTTACTCTACTGCGTACTTTTTCTTTAAAACTATTCGGTTTATTTGACCACTTATGATTGGAACTTGAAGTATTAGAACGGGGAGCACTGGTGCCATATCGTGTCGTTCCACTATTTCCATAATACGTTCTACCATACCCTCTATAATTCGAGTTATAATCATTCCATCCTCCATATCCAGCAGGTCGATATGCTAGGTTAAAAAATGAACTCATCATCGCATACCTTCCATAAAACGCCCAAAATGATGAGCCACCTTCATTAGAACTCCATTGTCCATATTTTTCATTTCCTATATGATTAGAATACCCGGCAGGTGCTACTGCTTTTTTAAGTACTCCATCTTTTTTTGACACCAACTCCATTCCCATATCATCGACATGAGTTTGAAATAAAATATCACTTACAGGGTACCAAGGTGTCTTTGCTAAAAGTATTGTATCTGGGTTTTTCTGTTCAATCAATGTTTGATATTGATGCTTGTATTCATCATTATCCTCATCATAATCCATATCATAGAGTATGATCGAAAAATCTTTTTCGGTATTCAATGATTTGATAAGGGTGTCAATCGGAGATTTTACAAATTTACGATTATCACTACTACATGAACACGATACTATAACAACAGTTAGGATACTAAAAATTATTACGGATACTATTCTCATAAGTACTACTATTTTGGTAAAATATTTGTAATCTCAAATGCTTTTATACATTTTCCTTCTGACGCTTCAAAACGCTGCGCTCCCCATTGCTCTATGCAAATAACATAATCCGTATCATCTTCATAATCCCAAGAGATCAATTCCGTCCATTCTGTATCTCCTTTTCCCAAATCTCTAAAATACCCAGGACATTCCTCTTCTAAGAAATACTTTCGATCCTGATATTTTATTTTTTTTGGAGGCGTATCATGTTCTAAAATATAGGATTTTAAATCTTCATCTATTGCGTGTAGTTTTAGCTTAGAAGTAATCGTTACAATGAGTTCATCATCGTCTTCTACCGCCATATATTTTGTTTCACTCCCGTTGTTGATCTTATATTCTTTAGAAAAACAATCATCTCCCCAATCATATTCATATTCAGCCTCTATAATCCAACTCGACAGATCATAATCAAACATATACCCCAATTTCAAATCTTGAATTTGGAGATTTGTTGCATCGTATGAAGGCGCTTCTTTCTTCTTAAAAATATCAAATACTCCCATTACGATTTATTTTCGCTCATTTTTCGTTTCAACTCTTCTAAAGCACTTGAAGCATTTGCGGATGCACCTCCAATAGCATTCTCAATTTCATCATCTAGACTTTTACTATCATCAACAATATCACCATAAGCTTCAGAAAGCGCTTCTTGCTGATCTACTTTTTCTTTCATTTTCTCGAGCATCGCAACAGTACTGTTACTATCTACACCTGCCAATGATTTATTAATTTTTGCTGTTGCACTGCTTACACGCGCTCTTGCTTTCAACGTTTTCAACTCATTTTCATACGTGGTAACGGTATTTTTCAATTTTTTGATATTACTATCCAATTGACTGATATTTCCATCTAAACGCGTAAGTTCTTCATTACATCGTGCTGCTTCTTTCAACGCTTCTTCTTTTTTCAATAACGATTCCGTAGCCAATCGATCTGCTTCACTTGCATCTAATTCACCTTTACTTGCTTTCTGTACGAGCAATATTGCTTTTTGCTCATAATTCTGAGCTTGGCTCTTCGCTTCATTCAATCCTTTCTTAGATCGTATCGCAAGTGCTTTCACCTCTGCCAAACCCTCTAGACTCTGTGCTAAATCTTTTTTTAAATCCTTAATTCCTTGCTCGGTCATTTTAATTGGATCTTCCAATTTATCAACTATCGCATGTGCTTCTGACTGACCTACTTTAAATAATCTTTGAAATAATCCCATATTAATTTTTTGAAAATTTTATAATTTGATTTGAGTATTCACTCAATAATAGCTCTAATGAATTTAATGTGCCCCTTAATTCATTCAAATCTAAATTCTCGATTTGTAACGTATCTCTAAACAATACTTTTTTTCCTGTAGTATCCAACACAAATGCACCATGTATAATTTCACGATTTTTAATCAGCAAATTTTTAAATACACTAACATCATCTGCTTTCAAATCAAATAAATATTGCTCAATCACTACAATTGGTGACTCACAATCAATAATTAAATTTGAAATTCCAGCCTCCTGCTTTTGTACCACAAATAATGAATCTTCACTATCTGTATGCACAATATCATATTCTAATTCTAATAAATAATCCTTTATTTTATCAGCATATATATCCATAACTATTGTTTTTTATTCGATTTACAAATAACGGTTTTTTTTTAGTATTAACGTCCATTTAACACTGTTTTAACTGCTTAAAAAGTGGCAGCGCTACCATAGACAAATCTCTTATTTTCCTAACATATTCCGAAACGAAGACACTACTCTTTTAGGGACCTGAATACCTTATTTTTCTTTTCTCACAATCACTTCTTTTAAAGAAGGTTCTTTTTCTTTATATACTAAATACTCCTTGTTTTGATGTATTGTTCTACATCATACCTACCTAATCAGTATCTTTTTTATTTATATTTAGTCTAAATAAAGTTGCGCATTCCAAAAACACATTTTACATTTGCACCTTATTTAAAGTTAGTCTAAATTAAAACAATTACTCATGAAATTAAAAATAATCTCTGGAGTCCTCCTCGCTACAGCTATACTATCTTGTGTTCGATGCGGCAGTGATGATGATAAAGCAACAATTACAACACCAGTAACCAAAGCAGCAGTTATAGAAAACTACGCGAATATCGTTTACCAATCGTATACAGATTCTTATGACACCGCCTTAGCATTGCAAACTGCAATCAACAATTTTGTAGCTGCGCCTACGGAAGCCGGATTAACTGCCGCAAAAACAGCATGGTTAGCCGCTCGTGAACCTTACGGACAAACTGAAGCGTATCGCGAAACTAATAGTCCTATTGATACTTCAGACGGTGATATTGAAGGACAATTAAATGCATGGCCCCTTGATGAAAACTACATTGATTACGTTCGTGATGATAAGGGCGGAGTAACCAGTGCTGGTCTAGTAAATGATACTGCTGTCACTATTGATGAAGCAGCACTTATTGGGGCAAAAGGAGGAACTGGTGGTAATGGCGTTCCTGAAAAAAATGTAAGTACAGGATACCATGCCATAGAGTTTTTACTATGGGGACAAGATTTTGCAGATCCTTCTAATGGATTAGCAGGACAACGTGCATACACCGATTATGTGACTGATGGATCTGGAACGAATGCCAATCAAGATCGAAGAGGAACCTACCTAACTGTAGTGACCAATATTTTAGTGAAAGATTTAAAAACACTAGTAGATACTTGGGCTGTCGGTGGTGATTATCGAACTGCTTTTTTAGCATTACCTGAAGATACTGCTCTAAAAAGCATGATCAATGGAATTTTCTTTATCAGTGGTGAAGAATTATCTACAGAGCGCATGGCTGTAGCAGTAGAGCAAGATCAAGAAGATGAACATTCTTGTTTTTCTGACAATACACACCGCGATATTTATGCAAATGCCAAAGGTGTAGACAATGTAATTTTTGGTCGTTATGGTACTATTACTGGTCCTTCTTTTTATGACTTAGTACTACAAGAAAATGAAGATCAAGGCGCAAAATTAAAAACCGCTGCCGAAGACGCACAAGCTAAAGTAGACGTGATTTTAGCTGCTATTACTGACACTAAAAAGTTTGATGGTTTGATTGGTGAGGAAACATTAACCTCTGGAGGAATCATCATACAAGCTGTTAATTCTTTAAAAGCACAAGCTTCAGAAATTAGTGCATCAGCTTCTGCTATAGCAATACAACTTTAAGTAGTAAGACCATGGCATACTATATTTTTTACGCAAGAATATAGTATTTTTTTAAGTTGGAGGAAAAGTCCTGAGCACCTATACTCAGGCTTTTCCATTTTTGATTTTATACTGTGTTGAAAGTACTAAGTAAAAAGTATTAAGTATTAAATTTGAAGCTTACGTTTCTTAAAAAACCAACAACAGGCAACCGAAAACTGACAACTGACAACCAACAACAATCAACTAAATTAGAAGTAGAACATTTTACAAAAAACCAACAACCAACAACCAACAACCAACAACCAACAACCAACAACCAACAACCAACAACTGACAACTGACAACTGACAACTATAAACGAACAACCAAATTACATGTTTCATTACTATAAAATTATAGCCTGGTTCCCTATCATTTTTCTTGGATTATCCTGCGGTTGTAGTACCGATGAGTACATCGCTCCTACTCCAGTAAATCAAGCTATTTACGAAGAAGGTGAAGAGCTATTATCAGGTGCCTTAAGTATCAATTCGCAAAGCAGCAATGCTTTTGGACGTAGTATTCCTGGGCTATCCGCAGAAGAACAAATTATCTTTGGCGTAGGCAACTCTTTATTTAACCAGACTTGGGTCTCTGCACCGGCATCAACCACTGCTAGAGATGGACTAGGCCCTACTTTTAATAGTCGAGCGTGTTCCAGCTGTCATACAAAGGATGGTCGAGGGCAACCTATACAGGAAACTTTAATGGGATCTGTGGGGTTTTTAATGCGAATTAGCCTTCCAGGAACCGCTCCCAATGGTGGACCTAACCCAGTACCTGGGTATGGAACGCAAATACAAGAAATGGCAAATAGCGGTATTCCAAATGAAGCCAAAGTACGAGCAACATATCAAACTATTTCGGGCCAATATGCCGATGGTACAGCGTATGAATTACAAAAGCCTATTTACGAAATCTATGACGAACAATTTGGTTCCTTACAAGGAGTGCTTACCTCACCCAGAGTCGGTACACAAACCATCGGATTAGGATTAATTGATGCCATTACCGAGGCTGATATTCTAGCGAATGCTGATGTTCTAGATGCCAATGATGATGGGATCTCCGGTAAACCTAATTACGTTTGGGATGTCGCTGATGCCCGTCTGAAAATTGGAAAATACGGTTGGAAAGCGAATCAACCTACCTTACGTCAACAAGTAGCTAGTGCTTTTCATGGAGATATGGGATTAACAACTTCGCTCTTCCCTGATAATGATTGCCCAGACCCACAACAAGACTGCCAAAATGCATTTAACGGCGGAACACCAGAAGTTACAGACCTTCAATTAGAAAGGGTATTGTTTTACCAACGAACACTAGGGGTGCCGATACGTAGAAATGCAAAAGATCCCAATGTATTAGCGGGTAAGGTGCTATTTAATGACCTACAATGCATACAATGTCATCGTACAAAATATACCGCAAATGCATCTGTAGCAACTCCATTAATCAAGGGTACAATATTCAGTCCGTATTCTGATTTTTTGTTACATGATATGGGAGAAGCCCTTGCCGATAACAGACCTGATTTTGATGCCAATGGTAAAGAGTGGCGTACCCAACCGCTTTGGGGCATTGGATTAATCAAAACCGTAAACAATCATACTTTTTTCTTACACGATGGACGTGCTAGAAGTATTGAAGAAGCTATTTTATGGCATGGTGGTGAAGCTGAACAAAGTATTTCCCAATTTAAAGCATTAACAGCAGCGCAAAGGGCGCAATTGATTGCGTTTGTGAATTCTTTATAGATAGAGATGACGCTGCGCTGAGACGAAAAGACAAAAAGATGAAAAGACAAAGAGACAGAAAACAAGAGATGAAAAATCTATCCGTCTATTTTTCTATCCGTCTATTCTAATTCTCAAAATAAGCAACACTATAAAAAACGAACAGCTAAAGACCAATTGCTAAAAGCTTAAAACAACAACAAACACATGAAACCATTATTCTTCGTATTGCTATTGAGTAGTATTTTCCATTCTTGTAAAAGTGATGATACTACGGCTACTAATGAAACAACAGTCCCAACATCCGAGTTTGAAATACAACAATTAGTCACAGACCTTACGGCAACACAAGTACTGCCAAATGTTACTACTTTTGCTGCGCAAACTAAAACATTAGAGACTGCGATAAGTCAGTTTGTCACAACTCCTACAGCTATGACATTAGTGGCTGCTCAAGAAGCTTGGAAAGTAACGTCACAGGCCTACGCAAAACTGTACATCGTTAATATCGGAGTTCCTAAAACTCAATTTATGCATGAACAATTGTACAATTGGCCTGCATTTCAGATCGCAATCGACAAGGAAATCAATGCTACAACGGCTATTGATGTAGCGCAGCTAAGTACCAAAGCTAAAGGATTAACGGCTATAGAGTATCTTTTATTTAATACTCAAAATAGTAGTACTGCTACTATATTAGAAGCGTTTAATACAGTTCCTAAAAGAACAGTATACCTAACCGCCGTAACCACAGAACTGAATGTACAAGCGAATCGATTACATGAGATTTGGAGTACTGATGGAGAAAATTATGCAGCAACCCTCAATACAAACACCGCTTCAGGCTTACAAAGCAGCGTAAATATGATCTTTAACGGTCTATTTAATGTCGTTGAAACTATCAAAAAAGCTAAACTTGGCAAGCCTGCAGGATTAGAAAATACGAGCAGTACCAATGCAGAAACCTTAGAAGCCTTTAGAAGTGAAACCTCTTTGGCTTTGATGGAGCATAATATCCAAAGTGTACAACTGGTATATTTCAACCCTAAAGGATTAGGGATCTCGGATTATGTAAAAGCTATATCTAAAAATGAGGATATCAATACTAGAATGCAAGTACAGTTTGATTTAATTGCTACCGCATTTGCTGCAATTAAAACACCTCTGCATACTGCTATCGATACCGAAAAAGACGCTATAGAAAACCTATACACCCCTATCAAAACCTTAGCAGTACTGCTAAAGACGGACGTAAGTAGCGCATTATCCATTGTGATTACACCAACGGATAACGATGGTGATTAATGAACTGTACTCGCTTTAGGCGCTGAAGAAACAGTCAAGGTGAAAGCTTTGATTTTTTAATATATTATTACTTATTACAAAACTATTTTGTTTAACAATTTATTCTTATAGATAAACAAAATAATCGTATATTTGAAACTCACCGTTACTGTATCTTATGAAACTACCTACTATAGCAAAAACAGAACCTACAACATCCGCTAGTATACACTATCATTCTATATACACTATACCTATCAATAGAATTGATGGAAACCCTATCGATTTAAGTATATGTCAAGGAAAGAAGATTCTTTTTGTTAATGTAGCTTCCAAATGTGGATTCACAAAACAGTATAAAGACTTGCAAGCCTTATATGATCGCTATCAAGACCGTTTAATGGTTATTGGTGTCCCTTGCAATCAATTTGGAAAGCAAGAATCCGGCACTATAACAGAAATTCAATCGTTTTGTGAACGCAACTATGGTGTCACATTTTTAATCACCGAAAAAATAAATGTAAAAGGAGCTTCTCAACATCCATTATACACTTGGTTAACAAAAAAAGAATACAATGGAAAAAAGAATTCTAATGTTCAATGGAACTTTCAGAAATATTTAGTGGATGAAACAGGAAAATTGATTGATTATTATTTTTCAATGACTAATCCTATGAGTTCAAAAATTACGAAGCATTTAGAGGAATAAACGCTATTCATATTAACAATGAAGATAATCTCATAAAAAACAACATTTACCTTCAAAAATATACAATGTATATACACAACTTTTACATAGAGTAAAAATTAAAAAGAAGAGATCATGAGTGCCGCTATAAACGTTGTTTGGTTAAAAAGAGATCTTAGGCTTCAAGATAATGAGGCGATTCACAGCGCTATACACTCTGGTCGTCCTACTTTATTACTTTATGTTTTCGAATATTCTTTGGCCGCAGACAAACACTATAATGAACGGCATTGGAACTTTATTAAACAATCACTACAAGACATAAACCAACAACTCCTTGCCTATAATACCAAAGTGCTATGTATAAACTCTGAAGTAGTCCAAGCCTTAACTACGCTTCAACAATTTCACAAAATAGGACACCTATTTTCTCATCAAGAAACAGGGCTTCGTATTACCTATGACCGAGATAAAACAGTCCATCGATTCTGTAAAAACAATTTGGTGACTTGGGTACAAAACGTAAACAATGGTATCTACAGAGGGCTCCAGAATAGAAAAACATGGAGACAGGATTGTGAAACTTATATGAATAAACTTCAATTCCGTTGTACTCCTGAATATCATAATTTTTTACCCCTCGATGCTATTGAAACTATAGAATCCGTATTTACATGTGCACAACTAGACACACCAAAACAAGATAGTTTTCAACACGGAGGCACCACAATGGGATGGCGCTACTTATCCTCATTTTTTAAGAATCGGTATCAACAGTATAGTGCTCATATTTCCAAACCAGCACTCGCCAGAAAAGGGTGCAGTCGACTGTCTCCATATATTGCGTGGGGAAACCTTTCGATACGCCAGGTTTGGCAAGCTGCAATGGAAAAACGCCCTAATTCTCCAAACAAAAAACAGATCGATGCCTTTTGTTCTCGGCTACATTGGCAAGTTCATTTCGTACAAAAATTTGAAATGGAGGATATTATGGAGTTTCAAAGCATAAATAAAGGATACCATAAACTTAAAAAACGCATCTCTGAAGACTACCAAAAAGCGTGGCGTGAAGGTAAAACAGGATACCCGCTCATTGATGCTTGTATGCGTTGCTTACAAGAAACAGGATATCTTAATTTTAGAATGCGGGCTATGGTAGTGTCGTTTTTCACACATAACCTTTGGCAGCCATGGCAAGATGCAAGTGTACATTTATCAAATATGTTTTTAGACTTTGAACCTGGTATCCATTTCCCACAGTTACAAATGCAAGCTGGAGAAACGGGTATCAACATGCTTAGAATTTATAATCCAGTTAAAAATAGCAGTAAGCATGACCCTAAAGGTGAATTCATAAAACAATGGGTTCCAGAACTCAAAAATGTACCAGAAGCTTTTATACACGAACCTTATATCATGACATTTTTAGATCAGAAATTTAATGATATTACATTGGGAGAAGACTATCCTTTGCCCATTGTAGACCTTAATAGTACGCGTAAAAAGGCTAGTGATACACTGTGGAAACTCAAAGAGGACTCCGTTGTAAAAAAAGAAAGTAATCGAATTTTACAAAAACACACACTACCCAATCGAAATATGAAGAACTGATATGAATACACTTTTATCCATACGAGCTATAAACCGAATTATAGAAATGGCATGGGAAGACCGAACACCTTTTGATGCCATCAAATTTCAATTTGGTGTCACCGAAAAAGAAGTCATCACACTGATGCGGCGTGAACTAAAGCTTTCTAGTTTTAAATTATGGCGAAAACGTGTACAAGGTCGAAAAACAAAACATCTTAAAAAGAGAGCATTTGACGAAGGACGGTTTAAATGCACACGACAACGACACATTACCCATAATAAAATTTCAAAACGATAACGAATGAAAACAAAGAAACCAGATAATGTAGTCTTTAATAAGGAAAAGCAATCCTATGATGCAGCATTACAACCGTATGCAACCAATGTCGGCGCTCCAGTAATCACCACTCTCGATACTATCGCTTGGAAAAATAACAATATTCATAAAGTAAATGCACATGTAAAAACACAGTATGATGAGTTGAAAGCAGAATACGATGCACTTATCGAAAAGTTTGAATACAATAATCTTGTCTATAGTGCTAAATTCAATTTTGAACCCATAATAGGAAAACAATACCATTTGTATACCAACAAAGAAGAACAGCCTTTTTTATCCATCATTACACCTACAGAATGTAATTTTGAACATTTAGGTAGTTTTCGACTAAATGCAGATAAAATGTGGGAAAAATTATAGTTCAAAAACATTCAGACCACTAGGTATACGAACCGTAATGGTCTAAAAATTATATTAATTAAGGCTACTGGTGATTTAAAATGTTTGAATAATATTACTTCTTAACAGTGTATGCACTGGTAAACCTTGAGTACTTTCGATAAATACATTTATCAATGTAGTACCTTCAGTATAATTGATAGCTTGAGAGGGGTTACTCTTAGAAAGTGTATACTGCGTATATGTCGTTTCATTGTTAATTTCTACACCTACGCGTACTACACATGAACCCTCGGTTATTGGAGCGACATCATTCTGTATGCTAATAGACAAATACGAAAATGATCCGCTATGCCAATAAAATGACCCGCAAAAGGTGGTATTATCACCTTGCCCTACATAAAATGTTGAATTGGCTAAAACGCTTTCTCCGGCTTCTGTTTTAATAGGAGTTTCAATAGTTTTCATGATATATAATATTTAGTTGGTTACGTATTGAGAATATCGTTATACGAACGCTAACGATACTAGAAGTTAACAAATAAGCAATACCTATACTATTTCAGTATATTTCATTGCGCTTTAAAAACCATACTACAGCATAGAGGTAACAAACGAAACCATGATATTATGAAGAGGTATACCAATTATGCATAATCCGAAAGCAATACCCTTTTACTCGTTTCCCAAAATCCCTATCTTCATAAACATATCCGAATTTGTTTTTTCCTTTAAACTATAATGGATAATTTTGTTACCTACTTACTTTGATACTAAATTATGAGGGCACAGACACAAAAAATACCGGTTACGATTATTACAGGATTTTTAGGATCCGGTAAAACGACCTTAATCCATAACATTGCTAAAAATGCAAATGGCAAACGATTAGCCATTATCGTGAATGAATTTGGGGAGTTGGGAATGGATGGTGAAATCCTAAAAGGAAATGATTGCGGATGTGAAGAAGAAAATATATTGGAATTGAGTAATGGTTGTCTTTGCTGCACAGTTCAAGAAGAGTTTCTACCGACGATGCTTCAATTAATGGAGCGTAAACAAGATATCGATCATATTATTATAGAAACTTCAGGTTTAGCATTACCAAAACCTTTACTAAAAGCATTTAACTGGCCAGATCTAAAACCTCAAATCACCGTAGATGCAGTGATTACAGTCGTAGATTGTGTGGGGCAAGCTACCGGAGAAATCTGTGATCGCGATAAAATACAGTCTCAGCGATTAGACGATGAGAACTTAGATCATGAATCTTCAATTGAGGAATTATTTGAAGATCAATTGTCTTGTGCAGACCTGATTATAATGACCAAATCTGATTTGATCACCGACGAAGAATATACTAAAGTACATACGGTGATCCAAAATCGGGTACATAAAAATATAAAATTGATTGCTGCCGTAAAAGGAGATATTCCTGTAGCAGTATTGTTGGGCGTGGATGCCAAAGCAGAAGATCATATCGATGCCAAACATTCACATCATGAGGATCATCATCATCACGATCACGACCATCATCACGACCATGAACATGATGAAACTATAAACTCTATAGTACTCGAAGTACAGGTTCCACATACACCAGAAGTATTGATTAAGGCATTAAAATCACTAGTGGTTGCACATCATATTTATCGTATTAAAGGAATTATTCACGTACCCGGAAAACCGATGCGGATGATTGTTCAAGGCGTAGCAGATCGATTTGAACATTATTTTGACCGAAAATGGACGGATAGTGAGCTAAAAGCAAC